>JAAYKE010000131.1 GCA_012522575.1 Armatimonadota bacterium
CTCCTGTGCCTATGGTATAAGGACCAAATGCACTGCCGCCGAGTACGCCGCAGTTCATATACAGCGGAGCAGGTATTCGAGCAGGATCCGCAGCAGCCTCAACATTTACGACCGCATTGAGAATAGCCCGCTCGCCAATGGCGTTAACACCCATCATACCGCCAACCGTAACCAGAGAACCCGCAGTAGGAGGCATATCGGAAAGAACCATTATGCCCGATGTCCTGTTGGTTTCTTCAATATAGAAGTTGGACATATAGCTGGCAGTAACTACCTTGCTGGAAAGCGCGACAGGAGTCGCATCCGGCAGCATCTTGGCAGCCGCGATAGTAAGAACAGACGGAGCAAGAGCTATTCCGTCAGAAGAGCCAACCTCACTCCACAATCCGGCTCCGTTTTTAGCCTTGACCGAGATAAAGTACATCTGGCCAAGCTGAAGCTCGGGAGCGGGGATAGTAATATTGGACTCCATCGCGTCGCCGGCAGAAGTCCATCCGACTATGTCAGATGCGCCTTCGGATGTGCCGACGGCATACTGATATTCCTCAATGCCGGACTCGGCATCGTTTGCAAACCAGCTTGCGTGCAACTGAGTCGCCGACCCGGAGAAGTCACCGTCATCATTGACCACAGGCGCATTAGGCGCGCTGCTGTCATAGTTGAATGTAAACGCGGTCATCCACTTGGTGGCAGTCTGACCGGCGCTATCCTTGGTGCGAAGCCTCAGATAATATGTGCCGGTGCTCACTGCAGACGATGTGTACGCCGCGGATGCCACGGAATCAGTCGATGTGCCGTCCGGATCAGTTCCGAAGTAGACCAGATAGCCGGCGATTCCCGCGCTGGCAGTTGCGCCGCTCCAGGTAAAGGACGGAGCAGATACCGTTGACTGCCATGTCTCTGTCTGAACGCCGTGAGTCTCAGTTACAGAGGTCGGGTTGGTCGGAGGCTCGTTGAAGAACTTATACGGCCCAAGATCAAGTGTGCCGTTAGCTACGTTATCGCCATTATAGCCCTTCACGTGCAGATAGTAGCTGCCTTCGGAAGGTGCGCTGAGAATCAGGTCCCCGGAATTCCAAACCTGCTCGGATTCAGTCCAGGTGTGGGTAGGGCTGGTATCCCAGACATAGCGATACTGCGCAAGAGTGCCGCTCTTAAATCCGCCAACAGCGGTGAATGTGAAGTTAGCAGACGAGGAAATCGCACCCTCAGCCTTATCACAGGTCACGTTAGACTTGCTCGGCGGAACCGACAGTGTCCACTTTGTGGCTGCTGCCGTCGGCGAGCTGTCTAACGAACCGTTGAACGCCTTGGCTGTTCGAGTATAAGCAGTATTCGGAGTCAAACCGGTCTCGTCCATCGAGACAACGCTTCCGGATCCGTTGGAAACCGGAGCAGTAGCGACCGCCTTTTGAGCGGCATCGACCACCTTGAAGCCGATCTCGTTGTTGGACTTGTCGGTGACTTTCCATCGAATTGCAGTCGTGGACAGCGTAGTAGGAGTCCCCATTGTCGGAGCGACAGGAGGAGCGGCATACATCGCGCAGTCGTCGAACCAGCCGACGTTATTGACTCGATAGTGGAAGCCGTAAGCTACCATGTTCAAGCCTGTAGTCTGCGTGTCCTCGGTTCGCTCGACGGAGCCTACCAAAGTACCGTCAATGTAGTACTTAACCTCGTTGCCAGCACCCGTATATGGCGTGAAGTCGATAGTGAACTTATGCCAGCCGGGTGTTCGCTCCTTGCAGTTGGCAAGCGTCCAATACCAGCCGGTGCAGCCTGCGCCGCAGACTTTATAGTAGCCGCCGCTGTATGATCCCAGAGAACCGGGAGCAGCGTTATAGGTTCCGAGGTAGTAGATCGCCTTGGGAGCCCCTGTATTAGGATCCACACATCGCACCTGCAAGCCCTGCCTGCTGCTAAGCGCCTTGACATCGGTCGACGTCACAAACGAGACGCTATCTACATAATAACTGTAAGACTTGGTTGCGTTGAGATACATATACTGGCCGATCCAAATCTTGGCCGTGCCTGAAGGGATCGTGCCGGTCAGAGTATATGTATGCCACGCATTGTCCGTCGTGATTGCCTTGGTGTTCTCGGTGCCGATAATGTCTCCTGAACTGTTCAAGAACCTTACGAACACATACGGAGCAGTTCCCCATGTACCCTCGTTGGCAAGTTTCACGCCCATCGTCAACGTGTATGCCTCGCCGACGGCAAATCCGCTGGTGAACTCCTTGCACGCGCCGCCTGTCCAGCCGCCGTCGGTGACCTTCAGGCATTTGCCGCTTTGGCCGCCGGTTGTCGTCTCGAAAGTAGCATACGCAAGGGGCATGCCTGTCCAGCCCTCGATATTGCTCTCGAACTGGCCGACATAACCAAGCCCGGAGCCATCGAAGAACCAGCTCTCAAACTTGGCTGTGCCAAACGGAATATCGAACGTGTGGCCGCTGAGACAACCCTGCACGCCGTTTGACGAGTCAACCGTCTTAAGAGCATTCACGCCCGCAAACTGTGCGTGGTCGTGATTGTTCCCGTCATTGGCAAGCACTGCCGGGTTAGGGCCGGGCATTGCGCCTTCAACGAGAGCCTGCCAGTAGTTGAGGTTTGCGAATCCATCCTGGAAGATAGGGACCGCCGCGATATGAGTAGTGGCGGAAGCCGTATTGGACGCACCGGATATATTGCCTGCATTATCGTAAGCCTTAACGGTGTAGCTATACGCCGTATTCGCCGACAAACCGTTGTCAGAATACGATGCAGTGGTAACTCTTCCTATTTCAGAGCCGCCGCGATATACGATATATCCCGCCAGCCCTGCGCCGCCGGAGTCGGTCGATGCAGACCAGGTCAAATTGATCTGACTTGGCGAGATCGCGCTAGCAGCCAGGTTGGCAGGAACAGTCGGTGCGGTCTTGTCAGTAGAGACAAGAGAGAAATTCTTGGTAACAGTCGCACCGGCCGTTACCGTAACGCTGGCTGTCTGATCTGCAAAACCGGCCTTGGTCACGGTCAAGGTCTTAGCTCCGGGAGCAAGCCCTGAAATCGTGTATACGCCGGATGCATTGGTCGTGGCGGTCGGCCCGCCTGTGACCACTACGGACGCACCGGAAATAGGTTGGCTATTGTAAGAGTTGCTAATAGTTCCGGTGATATTACCGGTAGCCGCCTTGACGGTGATAGTCCAGGTGACTTCGCTGCCGAACCACGTTGAGTTACTCTGCACCAGCTTATATTTCTCGGTGTAGGTTCCCGGGGTGGTAGGAGCTTTAAGGATGAATGTGAAGCGTCCGGTCTGGTTGGTGGTGACCGAAGACTGGTCGACATCGGACGGACGCTTATTGTTGACCCAGTTTGCGGAATTGTAGAACGGGCTGACTCTGTCCTGCGGGCTGGAAGTGCCTAAGCAGGTTGCAGAGTGGGTCCACGATCCCGATCCGGTGTTCTTGTATTCAACCCAGACGATCGCCGTTTCGCCCGCTGTCATAGTGGACGGATACGATTGATTGACATAGGTAGCAGCCCACGTCGGAATAGCCGGAGCGCCCCCCACCTGCTGGATATAGTAACTCCAGTTCCAGCCTGAACCGGGGTCCCAGTGTCCGGGTCCGCACCAGCAGTTGTTGATATCGATGTGTCCCAAAATCGAGTGCTGGCAAGGGTTATGTGTCTTAGGTATTCCCCACCTGTTGCAGACATCGCGCGCCAGCAGAGCCGAGGCGTTATACATAGAAGTCGGGTGGCTCGACGAACTCGCGTAGCCCTCATGTTCGCAGCCAATACAGTAGTTGTTGGCGCATCCAACGTGCCATGCCCTATACCACTCGTCCACCGTCTGCCATACCGTTCCTGCCTCAGAACAAACGTAGTGGCAGGAAGTCTGTGCAGAGCAGTTTCTGAACCAGCTCAGACAGCCGGCAGCCGTACCTTCGATGGTATGTACGACAAAAACGCTCTTGTTGGTGCTGACTGCAGAATAGTTGCACGAAGCAGCCGCATACCAGATTGCTCCGGAATAACCGGCGTTGGGCTTCGATTTCATCTCCGGCAACTGCAAAGAGGCCAGATTAATTGAGCCAATATTCTGAGCGGCCGCGTTAAACTGCTCGCCCATAGAGTTGGTAGTATTCACTCCGGCCTGCAGTTTTTCATATACCTGCATCGCAAAGAGTCGGCTGAATATCGGCTCCGGGTTCTCGGCGTCAATCTTATCTATTGCTGCATATTTGATAATGACATCAAGCCACGCATCGAGACCCGCGCTGCGGTCGACCTGGAATTGCTTGGCATAAGCATCAAGCACCGCAGCCGCGCCCATGATATTGGATCGCGCATCGCGTTTGACCTGATCTTCAGATACGCCGGTCAGTGCGATGGCCTCTGCAAGAGAGGTTCCTCCGTAGACGTTCTGGCGAAGTGACATCACGCCATAACCGCCCTCAATAGTCGGAGCATCCCCGCGGTTCTCAAAGGCGCTTCCCATGTGCCCCAATGCAAGAAGCAGGGGTAGCGGCACTTGATATTTCGCGGATGCCTCCTCAAAAATGGGGCCCAATTCATATCCCCATTGCTGAACGTTGGAAAATGGTGGTGGCCTGTTTTCAATTTCGGCGTGAGCACAACAAGCCAATATTGGCACGATAATCAGCGCCAATAACACGATACGTTTGGTAAGCATGCATTGTCCTCCTAGGGGTAACTCGAGGCACCTACTTCCTGATGGCCAGGATGCACATGTCTTCTTGCTGCAATTTACCCTCACATAAAGCAAATGTCAAGAGCAATTTTACTATATTATGTCATCTGGTTAAGTAATTTAATGTCACATGACTCTTACCTGAAAGCTTTGGTATAATGACCATGCCACATACAATAGCTCGAAGGGATATAAAAGTTTGATTCAAAAAGATGCAGCCAAAGCAATCAAAAAAATTCTTGCAGTAGACGACGTGCCATTCAACGTGCCTCCCAAACGCGAATTTGGGGATTTATCTACGGCGATATGCCTGTCGCAGGCCAAATTACAAAAACGTGCGCCGATACAAATCGCCGAGGAAGTGGCGCACCAACTGAGAAATGTCAAGTTACCATACATCAGTGAGATTATAGTGACCCCGCCGGGTTATCTGAATTTTAAGATTGATCATATTCGCTACGTCAAGTCAATTATAAGCCGAGTGCGCAGGCAGGGCGAGGACTTCGGCAAATCAAATGAGGGACGAAACCGCCGCATTCTCGTCGAGCATACAAATGTCAATCCCAATAAGGCGATGCATATAGGACACCTGCGCAACGCGGTTATTGGCGACTCAGTAGTGCGCACGCTGCGAAAGCTCAACTACGATGTGCAGGCATGCGATTATATCGACGATACAGGTGTGCAGGTCGCCGATGTCGTGGTGGCAATGTTATATCTGGATGAGCCTTTCTACGATGGCAAATCAGAAGACTTCGGCTCCATTTGGGGGAAATACGACGACAAGGAAATCAGCTTCGATTACTGGTGCTGGGATCTCTATTCCCGTGTGACTCAGAGCTTCGAAACCGACGAAGAACTGAACGCAAAGCGAGCGGAGGTTATGCATCTCATCGAGGCTCAGGACAACCCCGTTGCCGTCTTCGCCAAAGAGGTCGCCACCAGGATTGTATATGCGCATCTGGCAACGGTGAGCCGCCTCAACGTCTTTTACGATCTTCTCAATTGGGAATCTGATATTTTTATGCGCGGATTCTGGAAGACGGCCTTTGATTCGCTTAAGTCGGCGGGTGGCATCGTCTACGAGACCGAAGGTCCCAACGCTGGCTGCTGGGTGGTAAAGATGGGCAAAGGAGTCCATCAAACCGAAGACGGCGTAAGAAGCGAGGACAAAGTGCTGGTTCGTTCCAACGGCACGGTGGTCTACACAGGCAAGGATATCGCCTATCAAATGTGGAAGTTCGGCGTGCTTGACCGAGACTTCCTTTATAAGCGGTGGGGAACGCAGGATAATGGCGAGGAGCTATGGACAACGTCCCCGGATGGTCAGCCAATGCAGCGTTTCGGAATGGCTGACAGGGTCATCAACGTAATTGACGTTCGGCAGAGCTACCTGCAGCAGGTCGTATACGATTGCCTGAGAAAACTTGGCTTCAAAAAACAGGCGCGAAACTCGACACATCTCGATTACGAAGTGGTAGTGCTTTCCAACGCCGCAGCAGCGGAACTGGGAGTCGATGTCAATGCCAATGAGTCGGGCGCGCAGGCGATGTCCGGGCGCAAAGGCGTCGGCGTAAAGGCAGATGATCTCATTGACGCTATGGTCGTGCGCCTTAACGAGAAAGTGGCAAATCAGCATAACGCCGGCGTCCTTGCCACCGCCGCGATACGTTACTTTATGTCCCGCATATCCACCGGCAAAATGATCACATTCGATTTTGACGAAGCCCTGCGAACTACAGGAGATACCGGCGTCTACTGCGTATATGCACACGCTCGAGCGTGCAGCATCCTGGCAAAGGCATATCCCAAAGAACAGGACAGGGATGCGCTCAATATAAAGAAGATGCCCCGACAAATCACAATTCCAGAGCAGGAACTGGCAAAAAAACTGGCCGAATTCCCCTCCGCGCTCATAAAAGCAGGCCAGGAGCTTTCACCTGCTCCGCTGGCTCACTATGCGTTCGAGCTGGCAACTGTGTTCACCGATTTCTATGAGACCCCCGACCCGGATGCGGAAAAACAAACGCCTTTTATAAAGATAAAGGACCCCGTGCTGCGAAACTACCGCCTCGCGCTGGTTGATGTTTTTCGGCAGACTCTGGCCAATTGTCTGGATGCTTTGGGGATTGTTGCGCTGGAAAGAATCTGATTTCCGGAGCGCACAAATCAGATATCTCAAAATTTAGGTAGTATTACCAGGTTGACTAGCAGGCGTTGTCGTGATAGACTGCGTTTGAATAGTAACTGTGACGGGAAGGGCTATGCTGTTCTTCTCGTCTGCTGACAAGGTAATGGCGCCAGTTGGCGCTGTCGCCGATTACCGGAAAAAGGAGACGAACAATATGAAAAGAGCGCTCGTACTGATCGCCGTCGTATGTCTCCTGGTTGCTGTGGGGACGAGCCGGGTTCTGGCTCATTCGGGAGAATGGGGGCCGGTGACGTTTTCCGATCTGACTCAGCAGGTTTTTATTCACAATGATGAGGAGCCATTCAAAGGGTTCGTGCAGTTGAATGTTTCTAATGGCACCGACTTTTACTGGACGGATTTTCATTTTATGATTACTTCAGTAAACGGGTCAAACATTTCAGCTACCATCTTTGTGGATGGGATGCAGGGCGATCTCAACTGCGATCCCACCAGCAGTCAGAGTGGCCTGACTTGGACCATTGACAATAACCCGACCGGGTCGGTGATGAATCTGTACTTTGCTGCAGATCCAGTCGCTCCCGGGTCGAGTGCCTGGTTCAAGATCTACACAGACAACTCGACATACAAAGAGATGTTCGGAGTTTGCTCTTACCCGACGATTCCCGAACCGGCCAGCATGTTCGCATTGCTTAGCGGCCTTGTGGGTGTAGCGGGCTTTGGTTTGAGGAAAAGACGCTAGGTTAAGAGCTGGACAGTTTTATATTTGTCCAACGGCCGGAGTAGATGCTCACTCCGGCCGTTTTTTGTTTAAGTGGATCAGTTGCCTTCGGGTTTCATCTGAGGGAACAATATGATATCCCGCACGTTGTCCTGATTTGCAAACATCATCACCAATCGGTCGATTCCCACTCCCAGCCCTCCGGTCGGAGGCATGCCGTATTCCAGCGCGCGGATGAAGTCGTCGTCCATCGGGTGAGCCTCTTCATCACCTGAATCCCGCATAACTCCCTGCTGCACAAAACGTTCCCGCTGATCTATCGGGTCGTTAATCTCGCTGAAGGCATTGCCGCACTCCAGCTTCGCGACATACACCTCAAAGCGTCGCGTCAACTTCGGGTTATCGGGTCGCTTCTTGGCCAGCGGCGAGGTCTCTATAGGGAAGTCCGTTATAAAAGTCGGCTGGATCAGATTTGGCTGCACAAATCGTTCGTGTATTTTCTCGATAATGCCGCCCACCATATTTTCATTCGCCGTATCAAGCCCAAGGCTTTCCATTGCGGCCAGCGAGCTTTGAAGATCACCGAACGCCTCCGGCTTTATTCCGGCATATTGCTCGATGCCCTCCAGCATAGGCAGCCGCTTCCAGGGTTTATTAAAATCTATTGTCGTGCCGAGATATTGAAAATGATTCTCGCCGTATATGTGCTGGCAGATATGGCAGAAAAGATCCTCCACCAGCTCCATCACATCTTCTAGGTTGGCAAAGGCTTCATAACTCTCAAGCAGGGTAAACTCCGGATTATGGCGCGTGGAGAGTCCCTCATTGCGAAAGACTCGGCCAATTTCATACACGCGCTCAAACCCGCCCACAACCAATCGCTTCAGGTATAGCTCCAGCGAGATGCGCAGGTGGAACTCGTGATCCAGCGCATTATGATACGTATTAAACGGCCTTGCCGCCGCTCCACCTGCCACGGCCTGCAGCACTGGAGTTTCGACTTCTAAAAAGCCCCTGCTGTCGTAAAAATCTCTCGTGGCTCGCACAATGCGACTGCGAAGCTCAAAAACCCGACGGCTCTCCGCATTTGTGATCAGATCCAGATGCCGCTGCCGATATCGCTGCTCGACATCCTGAAGACCATACCAATGCTGCTCCCCTTTTTCTTTGCCGAACGGAATCGGACGGATCGACTTGGCCAGCACCGACAGTTTTTTCACGTGAACGGAAACTTCACCTGTGCGCGTGCGAAAGACGAAGCCTTCTATGCCTATAAAATCACCGAGGTCCAGCAGCTTGACAAGCGCGTAGCCCTCGCCAAGGTCATCTCTTTTCAGATATAACTGAATCCTGCCTCTTTGGTCTTCGATATGTGCGAAACTGGCCTTGCCCATCGCACGGAAAGAGACGAGTCGCCCGGCCAGGCTGACATCCATTTGCGTTGCCGCCCCCTCCGCTCCATCACTCGGCTCGGCATCCTCAAAAGCGGATATCACGTCGGCGCTGTATGGCTCAACTGATTTTTTGCCGCCGTCGGATAATTTTATTTCTGCATAGCGCTCATATTTTTCAGCCGCGAAAGGATCGCATCCCAAGCTTCTTATCTGCTCCAGCTTCTCCAGCCTGGTTTTTATAAGTTCATCTTCGGTCAACAGGCGTTCTTCCACTTAATTGCTCCAAGTCATATCAGTATAGATAGCAAAAGACCCCGCAGAGTCCTGCAGGGTCTTATTCTCGCATAGCCACATAATTTCCTCTTGCGAGTATGCATAACCAACTAATGCGCGTCTTTATGTCGCACGTATGCTGACTATCTCATATTTTACTTTGCCTGCGGGTATGTCAATCGACACAATGTCACCGATCTTTTTGCCGATCAGCGCCTCTCCGACAGGAGATTCATTAGAAATCCTATCCTGGGCAGGGTCAGCTTCAAAGGTGCCGACAATGGTCCATTCCCACTGATTTCTGCTATTGACGTCACGTATTCCCACAATCGAGCCGACGCCGACTTCGTCTGTCGAGATATCTTCCAATTCCACCACCTGGGCGGCGGCTAATATCTGTCTAAGTTCATCAATGCGGCCCTCCACTTGGGCCTGCTCATTTTTTGCGTCCTCAAATTCCGAGTTCTCGGTCAATTCTCCAAACTGTTTAGAGTCTCTGATTCGTTCGGCGACCCGCTTTCGGCCAACTTTTCTCAGTTCATCGAGTTCTTCCTCGATTTTCTTTAAGTCCTGCACGGTCAGAATGACTTCTCTCTGAGCTTGCATCGGATATCACCCCTTCCGGTTTGAGCGGGATCCGACTGCCACCCCGCTGAATATAGATCAAGCGCCAACCTGCGATTCGTTCGCGAAGTCAGCGCTTGACAGAACATCTTTCCCAATTTGGCGGTTTTCCAATATTGGCGTGCCCTGTCAAACCCTTTCAGTCAGCAACCTCGCACGCCCTCATCGTCCTTCCACCCTTAGACGCATCAAAAGCCCTGCAAGTTCCGTTTGCTGATATACCAAGTGTTATGCCACAAAAAATAAAAAACAATATACCATTTGTCCAAAAAACTTGTATATCGGCAAAAAAAGAGAGCCACCGTCAATTAAGACGGCGGCTCACGGTTCCTACCCTCACGGATAGTTGAGGCTTTCCGCGAGAGGCCTCACATTCATGACCAAGGTGGTCGAATCGACCACAGGCTAAAACGTTTAGCCCGCGCGGTCACCTCGTTGACTGTCTATCATGTTAGTCACCACCTCCTTTTTTGTCACTCTCAGTATAACCCAACAAACAAAGGGTGTCAATTTTCACTCTATGGCGTTTCATCCCCGGTTTCATACCCGCAAATACCACGAAACCGGCACCATTCGCAGCTTCGTTTGTCCTGTGTCATCGGGTAATTTTCGATATCCGCATTGCCAAACGCCGGTTCAAGAGCCAGCATCTCATCAAAACTCCGCTTGATCATATCAGCAGCCTCCTCCACCTCACCGGCCTCCGGCACATACGCGTCCAACTGATATTCCGGATACAAATAGGCCGCCACCAGCGTCGTCTCGGTCGGCTTCCAATCCCATCTGGCCTTTGCATACAAGGAATACACAGCCAACTGTTTGCGGTCAGACGGATACTTTGGGCCGGTTTTCCAGTCGATAATGGTCGGTTTATCGCATTGGTGCGCAAAGTCGATGTTCGCATACACCTTTATGCCGCCCAGATCGAAGTTCGGAAAGTCATCTTCGTCGATCTCCATCCACTTCTTAGGGTCCGAATTGACGATGCTGTCCCATATATCCGAGCCTATCGCGCTCTCAAGGCATGTCCATGCGACGTTTCTTGCATCCCGCGTTCTATCTGCGACGTCGGTAAAATTATAATAATGCTCATGCAGATTACATATCTCCGAGGGCTTTCTCCCCTGTCGCTTCTCGAAGCTGTCCCAAATCCGCATATACGACTCTTGATATTTTGTTCGCAATATCTCGGTCACGCTATCTTTTGCAGTTTGCAGATCGACATCTACGCCGTGTCGCACTCCGCGCAGCGAGCCGCCTAATATATCGTGCACCACTGACCCGCGCAGTTTAGCCAGCGTTGTAATGCAGCGCATCTCATATACCTTCCAGCGCATCTGCGAATCCTGCGACCAGAAACGATGATAAAAATGCCTTCGCCTGCACGTATCGAACCGATTTTTGCTGCTATGCGACCAGGTTAGGGGTGGCGGACCTTTATATTGCATAATATCCACTTATATTTGCCGGGCAATCTTCCTGCATGCAAGGAAAACCGAACCCCCGCGCATAAGAGGTATGGTCATTATGCGGAGGTTATAAATCATGCAATCCATCCAGGCAATTGAGTTAAGTCGGCTCGTCATTCACGGCGTATCCAATCTATCGGACGAGCCGGAAATATCCGACAAAGAGGAGATTCTATCCGAGGGTCTGCGTCACTTCTTCGAGGAGCACATCCGCAACTGCATCAAGTCCGCTTCTTCGAGAATGGCCAAATTCAACGACGCATCCGTCACAGTCTCCTCGTGCGCCAAAAAACTTGTCGAGCAGCCGGAATCTTTCGTCGAGCAGTGCAAAGTCATAGGGCTTTGGTTCGCCCATCAAATGGAAAAATCCGCACAGGTGCAGACTTTCCTTGCGATAGGCCAGTTTATGGACCTCGACACAGACAGCCGCTACCTTGCCCTGCTTAAGATGGACCCCATAAAAGCATACGTCAAGCGGCCGGATTCGCAGCAGTCTTTCGAGCAAATATCCATTTTGCCGGACCCTTCCCGCGCACTATCGCGATATGCCATAGTCAGGCCGTATGCCGACGAGGCGCGTTATGACGTCATATATCGAAATCAGCCCGCATCCCGCGACGAAGACACCGACACCTCTGCTATGTGGCTGGAGGCTTTTCTGGAGTCGGTCGATGTCCCTTCTCCGCGCCAGATGACCCAGCTTGTGGTCAACGAAACCGAAAAGTGGATCGCGGGCAATCAGGAAGACATAGAAGAACAAACCGCCGCCCAGCTTCGAACAGCGGTGCGCACTATGGCTCAAACAGAGGAACTCGACGTCGAAGCAATAGCCGAACAGGTGCTTGCAAACGAAGACCAGCGCGAGCAATACATCGGCAGGCTGCTCGACAAGGGACTCACTGAGACCACGTTCAATCCAGACAGAGACTGGGCCGAGCGGGCATCCCGAAAAACAACCTACGTATGCGACGACGGAGTAAGCATCTCCGGCCCAAGCGATGCGATAGACGACGTAGTACAAATGATGCCCAAAACTCCGGATCGCAAGACCAGGCTGGTAATAGAAACCCGAAAATTTCAGCAAAAGTAGCAAATATTGTAGTGTCCGATCGCGATAGGTGGCAATCTCCGAACAAACTATGTCATTAGGGAAAAAGCAGATTCCTCGGCATTCGCCTCGGAATGACAATTTACCTGACGCATTCCTGCGTAATGGCCGGTCTCTACCCTGCCAAATAAACTATGTCATTTCGAACGAAGTGAGAAATCTGCTTTTTTCGATGTCCGATATCCGAGGTTCGAAGTCCGATCAAGCCTTCTTAGGCTACCCCTATTACGATACCACATAGTTATTTCTGGATTTCGCTTCTTTCGCGCTTTCGCGTTTCCCAAAAGACACAAGAAATCTGCTTTTCCAACCTCTTTCCGTAAATCACGTTATCCCTTCTCTTCTCTTCGCACTGTGACTGCCGCATATCCCACCACTTCTCTATTATCTCCCGTCACTTCTCCGGATGAATAATATGCCAGTTTTTCGGCTTTCTTCGCGCCCATTGCTTTGCATGCTTCCAGCATCACCGCGACTCCGACCACTCCGCACATCGTAATATCTCTGTCATACACTTCGTCTATCAGCCCTGCCGAGTCCATTGCGAGTATATGTTCGATGGCGGCGGCATCTTTTGCTGCGGCGGATGCTTTTGTTTCGTAGTGCGAAAAATCGCTGCTTGCGATAATGGCTATGTTTGCGTTTGCGTCTGCTGCTGCTTGTGCGATTGCGTGGCCTAGTGATTCTGCCAGTTCGTGCGCCGCTAATTTCGGCCTGTGCATCAGCGATATCGGCACAATGCGCACATCCGCCCGCAAATACTGCAAAAACGGCAGTTGGACTTCTATTGAATGTTCTTTGGAGTGCGCCGCCTCATCAAATTGCATCTCAGCCGATCTTTGTTGTATTTTGCCTGCCAGTTCCGCATCGCACTGTGCTATGCCCATTGGCGTCTGCCAGCTTTTATGCGGACTGAGAGCCACGCTTGCTCCTATTCCATAGTGATTTGGCCCGAGTATCACCGCCACATCGGGCATGCCATCTTCGGCCATCGCGCAGTATCCCCACGCAGCCGCTGAGCCGGAATACATATATCCAGCGTGCGGAACCACCAGCCCGACCACATTTGCCGGCCCATCCGTTGCCACATCAGGCAGCCTGCCCGGTCCCAACCGCCCGCGAAAGCTCTCGGCAACGCTCATTGCCAGCCTGTCTTTATCAGCCGAATAGAATTGTCCCGCCACAGCAGCTTTGCGCATAACATATCCTCCATATCTCATCTCTTACATTATAATACAGAAGTCCGAGGTCCGATGTCCGAGGTCAGATGTCCGATGTCCGATGTCCGATACGGTAAACCGCAAACCCTCTCAATAACC
>JAAYKE010000132.1 GCA_012522575.1 Armatimonadota bacterium
CGCGTTGACCGCATCTCGAACCTGACTCAGTGGAACGGCCTTGCTGAACGATGCCTGGATCGTGGTTCCCGAAGTAAACTCGATTCCCGGCTTCAGGTGATACATCGACAAAACGATGAGACCCGGCACGACTAAAACTGCGCTCAACAAGAAGAACCAGTTGCGCTGGCCTACGATATTCCAACCTGAGCTAGCGATTTTTCCGGTTGCAAGCCCATAAAGCTCCGGCTTCTGCGCCCACTGCCAGTTCACGAGCAGGTGCAGGAACGTGCGCGTAACGGTGATAGCGGTGAACATGCTGATCGCCACACCGATAAGCAGCGTAAGCGCAAAGCTCTGAACGGTGGGAGTGCCCATCCACATAAGGATGGCGCAGGTGATAGCTGTGCAAATATTCGAGTCAAAAATCGCTGTAAATGCTCTGTTGAAACCGGCATCGATAGCCGCCCTCAGAGTTTTACCGGCGCGCAACTCTTCTTTTAGTCGCTCGAAGATCAAAATATTGGCATCTACCGCCATACCGATAGATATGATCAAAGCGGCCATACCCGCCAGCGATAAAGTGACATGCGTGAACTTGAATACCGCTATGACAAAGAGAGCGTATAGAATCAAGGCTACGTTTGCAAGAGCGCCCGGCAGCCTGTAGTAAAGAAGCATAAACAGAAGAACCAGGATAAGACCGGCAATACCGGCGACTAAAACCTGGTTAATCGTCTGCCGACCAAGGCTAGGCTCGACAATGTCCTTGCCGATAACCTTCAACGGAACCGGCAGCGCGCCGGCGTTTAGGTAGGTTGCTATGCCGGTGGCTTCTTTGAGGGAAGAAAACCCGGATACCTCCGCCTTGCCATCGCCGATTTTATCCTTGATGGTCGGAGCGGTTAAAAGTTTGCCATTATAGAAGATAGCCAGAATTTCGCCGATATGCGCTCCGGTGAAATCGCGGAATATTTCCGTTCCATGCCTGTTGAACTCAATTTCAATCACAGGCTCGTTGCTGGTTGCCTTGAACGATGATTTCGCGTTGGCCAGCAGCGCGGACCCGGTGAGGACGGGTTTGACATCCGGCGCACCGACTACCTGGGCCATAATTTTGGGCTGATCTTCCTTTTTGCCTGAGCTTAGCGTTTCGCCTTTTGGCCCCGTAAAGACATAGTCTTTGCCTTCTCCTCTTGCGGCCTCCATTCGCCATTTGCCGAGCGGATTCTGCGGAGTGGAGACTTCTTTGAGGTAGTAGAACTCCAGAGACGCGCTCGTCGTGAGCTGCCTGAGCGCATCGCCTTTGTTCTCGGCTCCCGGCAGTTCCACGACCAGCCTTGCGGCATCAGTGGTCGGGTTTTCGACTCGGACGATAGGCTCCGTGACCCCGGCAAGTCCTTTAACTCGCTGTCTCATGGTATCGGCAACGGTTTTCATCTTTGCCGCCCGGTCTTCGGGCTTAGTCGGCCAGTCGGCTGGCTGTCTCGGATCAACCTGCAGTACAACACGCAGGCCACCTGCTATATCCAAACCAGGGCTGATCGGAATTGTCACACAGACAACTACCGCCGCAATCGCAATCAACGTGACTATCAGAAAAAGTCTTAGATATTTGGACACTATATATCCTCCCAAATGGATATCCCAGCCGACACAAAAGACAGGCCGGCTCGTGTATTCCCTACACGCCCAGCCCTGTAGACAACAGGTGTCATTATAACTACATGCCTAATCACTGTCAACTCCGGGACGCTGCTTAAGATTTTGCAGGCAAATTACATTAGAAGTATCGGGTATATCGATCAATCCGTATATCCCGCTATGCCGCATATAAAAACGGATTTTTAGACTTTTATTGCTAAACTGTAACAGCTCACGAATGATGAGTGCCTCTGCCCGTAGTGTCCGATCTCCGTCTCGGACAAGGTCGGGACAGAGGCCAGCTACTACACTTGAATGCGTCAATTAAATTGTCATTCCGAGGCGAAAGCCGAGGAATCTGCTTTTTTCCTTCCCATTTCTGAGTCTCGCTTCTTGCGGACTTTCGCGATTTACGTAAAAGCAGATTTCTCACTTCGTTCGAAATGACATGGGTTGACGTTCGAAATAACATAGTTTGTGTGGCTGGGACAGAGACCAGTCACTACAATCACTCACGAAGAGTGAGTTGTTACGCTAAACTCGGTGGTTTGACTCCCCTGAAATATGCAATTATCCTATTCCATATTCTGCGCGCGCGCACTATAATTGCTGCAATAAGGAGACTTTTGATATGCGTATTCAGATTCTTGGCACTGCTGCGGCCGAAGGATGGCCTGCGGTATTTTGCGGCTGCGATACCTGCGTCCGCGCTCGCGCAGCCGGCGGACACAATCTCAGGAGCAGATCGTCTATTCAAATCGATGATATATACAAAATCGACCTGCCGCCGGACACATTCCACCACGTGCTAACCTATGACATCAATCTTTCAAACCTGGAGCACCTGTTTATCACCCACTCGCATCATGACCATTTTGCGGTAAGCGAACTGTATTATACTCGTCCTCCATTTGCACACAATATCAGAAAACCGCCGATCAGGATTTACGGAAATGAAACCGTAGCTGATACCGTCAGGACCAAAGTATCCGAAGATTCACACCCGATCGAGGTCGTAACCCTTGAGGCGTTTGTCCCGGTCAAGGCAAATGATCTGAGATTTATTCCGATAACCGCGCATCACAGCCCTAACGAGCACTGCTTGAATTATGTGATCGAGTCGGACTCGGTAAGGGTGCTATACGCATCTGATACCGGAGAATATGAGCAGCCGACCCTGGATTTTCTGGCCGCCCTCGACTATGACCTGCTGATTATCGAATGCACGCAGGGCGCTCTGCCGGGTCCTGCGACCAGCCACATGAGCTTTGAGGCAGTGTTGAGGCTGCGCGATAAAATCGGCCCAACCACCCGCACCGTGATCACTCACTTCTCTCATAACATGGGACTTTTACACGATGAGTTCGAGGCGATAGCTAACCCTGAAGGCGTAGAAGTCGCTTACGACGGAATCGTCCTTGAGTGTTAATTATTAATGATAATCTCCGCCGCCAATGCTCCTGCTGCAGCGGCGGAGAGGAAAAACTCCGGGTCCTGCTCATAACTTCTGCCCATGCTCGACATCCGCACGCCCTTTTCCTGCAATTCCGCTATCCCGCAAGCGCCATCGAGTATGCGCACCTTGTGGCGATATACAACAGGGCTGTGCGCGATCTGTTCCTGGATCATGCATAATCTCATCTGGTCTATCATAGGCAAAACCAGCGTGCATCCGCTGAGCGCGACAAATCCCAGCGAGGTGAGAGTGTGATGACTCAATCCCTGATGTCTTTGTCGCTCGTCGGCGTAGCTGATTCGAGCGATGGCAATGGCGTTTCCATCGAGCAAATTGACCGCGTTTACTATCTCCCCCTGCTCTATCGCCGAAAAACCGAGCTTGGTGCCCGTGCCGACATGTCCGGGACCGGGACATATAATAACAACATCGGCATTGGCGACCTCTTTGGCGGCGATTATTGCGGTATATATATTGACCGCCTCATACTCTCCGCCAAAAGCCTGGCCTGCGGTGATCGTCACATCGAGCAGTTTTTTTTCGCGCAATTCTGAGACAAGCCTGCTGAAAGCGATGGGCAGGGCTGCGCTGTCGGTCATAATATAGGCCACGCGAGCCTGATTGCGGGTTCTTCTTTTGACGGCCGCGCAGGCAGGGGCCAACTGACTGTGGAGTTGACCTATCACCACCGGCAGCCCATTCAGCGTCTCAAAATCGTCAATTGCGGCTCTGTGGGGAGAATCCTGCTCCTCGACGGAGAGCACAGTATGCTGCACGGGAGTATAGCGGGCCTTTACGATGTGTCCCGGCTCGTCACAGGATTGCTCGCCAGCAGGATCGCTGAGGTTGGCCATCACAAAGTCTACGCCGCCCGTGCCGAGAGCTTTGTCAAGCGCGGTCGTGTTCAAAAGAACCTCGTCTCCAACACCCACTGAAGCGGTGAGATTGGGATATGCGATCGCCCGCCTGAGCTGGCCTGCTACCTCGACGGTGATCTCACAGGCGCCCTCGCGCGCTCTGTCTATGCTTTTGACAATGCCAATCGAGCGTGAAAGCATCTCAGCCCTCAGGTCAATGCGGCAGATTGAATCAGCGCTTTGACAAATTCGGCTGCCTTGACCAGTTCTTTAACGCTGGCCTGTTCAGAAGTCGCATGCGGGTCGGTGTATGCAGTGCCGATCACCATTGCGGGGATGCCGGCAGTGTTATATACATTGGCATCGCTGCCTCCGCCGCCGTCCAGAAAAATATGTTCGGCTCCGATCTTGTCGCAGGCCGACATCGCCAGCTTCACTATATCATCTTCCGGAGTCCAGCGATACGTGTGGTATTGGGTAAGCACATCAACGTTTGCCGTTGCTCCCATATCAGCCGCTTCCCGCTCGAACACCTCGACCATGTGCTTGACTTGAGCATCGAGCTTTTCGTTGTTGCGGCTGCGCGCTTCTGCATTGATCTTGACCGTGTCGGGCACTATGTTACGCGCTTTGCCGCCTTCGATTCGACCTATGTTTGCGGTGGTTTCGGAGTCTATGCGGCCGAGCTTCATCTTTGAGATCGCCTTTGAGGCGGCCACTATCGCGCTTACTCCTTTTTCCGGCTCGACTCCCGCATGCGCCGCCTTGCCCTTTATCTCTGCGCTGATTCGCGTATGGGTGGGAGCGCTCACCATCAACGCCGCGGCCGGTTTTCCGGTATCAAACACATAGCCCATATTCGCTCGTATCTGTGAATGATCCAACTCCTTGGCTCCGCGCAGACCCTGTTCCTCGCTTATGCTGAATATGATCTGAACATCTCCTGTGGGTAGAGCCTGTTCGATGGCCGCCGCCAATCCCTCTATTATTGCGGTGATCCCCGCTTTGTCATCCCCTCCGAGAATAGTGGAGCCGTCCGTTCGAATCGTATCGTCCTCAATGATCAGCTTGAGTTTATCGGTCGGCTCCACCGTATCCATGTGAGCTGATAAGAAGATCGGCGTCGCGTCCGGTTTTGTGCCTGGCAGAAAAGCTATCACATTTCCCGCGTTGCCGCCGATCTTTTCGCCGGCGTCGTCTTCTATGACATCCAATCCCAACGAGACAAGCCTGGCTTTGACATAATCGGCAACGCCACGCTCCTGACGAGAGGGGCTGTTGATTTCCAGCAGATCAAGAAATGTCCTTTTTACACGCTCGGCGTTTATCATCTTCACTACCTCGTAAGAGTAACTTTGTTAAGGCCGCGAGGGCTGTCCGGGTCGAGTCCTCGGGTTACCGCCAAATAGTATGCCAGCAACTGAGCGGGCACGATATATGCAATCGGGCTGAGTTCCTCATCGATGGTCGCTTCGAGCTTGAACTGAACATGCGCGTTTTCGAACGCGGCATCCTCGCTGCTGACGACTGCGACATCGGCATTGCGCTCCTTGAGAAGCTTAGCCATATCGAGCATATTCTGGAATGCTTTTCCCGGAGCGGCAAACAACAGACACGGCTGGCCTTCCACTGCGGCAATCGGGCCGTGCTGGAAGTCCGCCGATGAGTATGCGCGCATACCCACATAGTTGGTCTCCATCAACTTCAAACCGGCCTCAAGGGCGGTGGCATAGTTGTATCCCCTGGAAAGGACAAATCCGCCCTGCATAAATCTATATCGCTCGGCCTGTTTTTTGCAGAAATCTTCGATTGTGAGGACTTTTTTGACAGCCTCGGCGCACTCCAGGAGTCGATCCTTTGCCTTAGGATCTCCGGCCAGGGTAGCGCTGAGCAAATTGAGCGCGGCCAGAGTCGATGTGTAGGTCTTGGTAGCTGCCACGCCTTTTTCCGGCCCTGCATGGCAGAGAATGGAATGGTCTGCTATCTTCGTCAGAGTGGAGCCGTCGACGTTGGTTATCGCGGCAGTGAGAGCGCCGGCTTCCTTTGAGCGCTGCAGGTATTCGGCCACGTCGGTAGCCTGTCCGGACTGCGATACGCCTATCACCAGCGCGCGATCCATTTTGAGCTTTCCGGAATATAGTGTGTAGACAGACGATGCGGCAAGCCCTACAGGCAGGGAGTTTTTTACTTCAATAAGATACTTGCCGTAGATTGCGGCATGATCGGAAGTTCCCCTCGCCGCCATAACCACATACTCGACGCCTCTTGCCTTGATCTCCGCCGCGAGCGCACCGACCTTGTCGGCCTCCGCAGCCACCATTTTTTTGATGACCTCCGGCTGCTCGTGGATTTCTTTGAGCATAAACGACATTGCTATTCCTCCAGTTAAGCGACCGTTTTTTCAGTCGCGTAATGACCGTTAATTATGAAACTCCAGCTTGATGCGATCGTATTGGCGCACAATTTCACCGGTTAGCGGCGAATCTTCGGCCAACTCGCTGATCTCCCACAGCGCCCCTCGCAGCCCTTTTTGTGACACTATTTGTTGCACGTTGGATGCGCCGGGGTCTCCGGGAGAATCGAAATGCAGCGCAGCAGCAATCGCTTTGCAAAGCACTGCGGGATACACATCATACTCAATACACAACTTCGCTCCGCCAACCAATCTATCCTTCGGCCCCAGCTTTCGCATAGGATCCCCGCCCACCCGCGCGACCTGGTCTCCCAACGCGACGTTTGCAAAACGAGCCAGCAAATCATCGATGTGGGCTTGATGTTCGGCAGCGTCAAGGTTGTGCTTTGCTATCAAAGCCCTGCCTGTCTCCGACATTAACTCCCTGACGGCGGATTCGATTTGAGGGTCGTCCATCCCCTGATATATATATTTGTAACCCTTGAGATAACCGAAATATGCGGCTGCGGCATGACCGGCGTTGTGCGCATATAGCTTGCGGTCGACGTAAGCCTGAAAGTTATCTTTTGGTTCAATGTTTGCAATTGACGGAAAATCCCCTTTTATGCCGGCCTTTGCGACGGGCAAATGTTTGTATGGCTCGACTATAATCAACAGCGGGTCCTCGCGTTTTTGTTCGTCGGTCATAACCGGGACCATCCGTCCGACCACGCTCTCCACAAACCCGACCTTTTCATTCAGATAGCCATGATAGCGCTCCGGCAGAGTCTTTTTGACTTGCGCGTGCAAAAATGCGCCCATATCCTGAAGATTTTCGCAGATTATTATATTCACAGGCTCCGAGTTGCCCGCGTCGGCTCGCGCTCGGATTCCGGCTGCGATGGTCGGCGCGATTCGCGGCAATACGTTGACTCCAACCGCAGTGCAGATAAGATCGGCGGTGCTAATCTCCTCTGCGACGGCGGGGATATCAATTCCGCTCACTGCCCGCACGTTTTGCACTGTCACGGTTTCTGGCTTGGGCTGCGCGAGTCGGATCGGATATGAGCGGCGTTGATTTATCAGCGCGACAAGATCAGCGAAGACATCGACGAAGACTACCTCGAAGCCGGATTCGCTGAACAACTGTCCCGTGAAGCCGCGGCCAATATTACCCGCCCCAAACTGTACTGCTTTTCTCAACATCAAACCTCAAGCTTGAACGGCATCGGCAGGTAATCTTCCAGAGCGTGTGCCTCAATTTCTCTGTTGTTTACAAGCACTATCAACATCGAGAGTTCTTCGACATCAAACTCGGACATCACCTGGAGACAAGCTCCACATGGATGCGGCGGCTCCTCGCCATCTGCACAAATCACAATCGCTTTGATTCCCTCTTCACCCTCGGAAATAGCTTTGAAAATAGCGACCCTTTCGGCACACATGCTGGAACCATAAGCGCCATTTTCTATATTGAAACCAGTATATATCTTATTTGACTTGCCCAAAACTGCCGCCCCGACTCCGTAGTCGGAATATGGCGCATAAGCACGATAGCGGTTTTCTCTAGCCAATCTACACATTTCTTCGACATCTGATGGGTCAACCATATCAACTCCTACCTGATTCATTATTATTTCATCGTGACAACAGTCGCTCCGGAGCCGCCTTCTGATGATTCTCCAAGACGATATGATTTTACTCCCGGATGATTTTTCAGCAACTCCCATACAACCTGTCTGAGTATGCCGGTTCCCTTGCCGTGGATAATCCGCAACTGCGGCGCGCCGGCAGCCATCGCATCGTCTATGTATTTATCCAAATCGATCAACGCCTGCTCCGCGCGCATGCCTCGCAGGTGTATTTCCGGCTGAAATTCACGAGCTTTTTCCATAGATATTTTCGACTCGGCGGAAACCGGGCGCACCTGTGGCCTTTCCCCTTTTGCCTTGCGCAGCGTGGAAATGGGAACGGTAACTCTCATCACGCCGATCATCACCACAACTTTTCCATCGACCGGCCCCTCTACTATCTCGCCATCCTGATTGACATTTGCTATGCGGACCGCAGCTCCTGGTTTGAGGTCGGCAGCTTCGGGCAGGCGATCGTCCTCCTGCTCTTTTGGAGGGGGAGCGGAACTGGCCTCATCGAATTGTTCGATCAGTTTTTCGGCTGTTTTTCTGAGGTCCTGAGCGCGCTTGGAGTCTTTTTTCTGCACCGCCAGTTGTTCGAGGGTCCTGTCAAGTCTGCGCTGATATGAATCGAGCATAGCGCGGGCGCGATCCCTGGCTTTTGCCTCTACGCTTTGCTTTACAGATTCCAGTCGATCGACTTGCTCCTGATAGCGTTTTTTAAGGGCGTCGGCATCTGAGGTTATCCTCTGCGCGGCGACCTTTTCCTGCGCCGCCGCTCGCTGAGTTTCCTCGAGCCTGCGGATAAGCTCATCAGCAGCCTCCACCTCAGAGCCGAGACTGTCCCTGGCGGCAGATATTATCGACTGATCCAAGCCCAATCGATGAGCTATGGCAAACGCGTTGCTGGCTCCCGGTATGCCTACCTGCAGGCGATATGTGGGCTGAAGCGTTTCGGGGTCGAACTCCACGCGGGCGTTTTCGATTCCATCGTGTCGATATGCAAATTCTTTCAGCTCTCCGTAGTGTGTGGTGGCGACGATTTTGCAGCCTTTATCGAGCAGATAATCCAGTATCGCCTTGGCCAGCGCCGCTCCCTCGGCAGGGTCGGTTCCCGCACCAATCTCATCCATCAACACCAGCGCGTTTTCGGCGGCTCCGCGGGTAATGCGCACAATGTTGTTCATGTGAGAAGAAAAAGTGGACAGCGATTGCTCTATGCTCTGCTCGTCCCCAATATCCGCGTAAATCTGACTAAAGATCGCTACTTCGGTTCCTGGCTCGGCGGGCACGTGCAATCCGCTGGCGGCCATCAACGAAAAAATACCTATGGTCTTGAGGCTGACGGTTTTGCCGCCGGTGTTTGGCCCTGTGATGAGAATGGCATTGAATTTCTTGCCAAGGGTCACGTCAATAGGAACAACTTCACCTTCGAGAAGCGGATGCCTGCCGGATTTGATATCTATGCGTCCTTCATCGTTTAGGACAGGCTCGGTTCCACCATAAGCGATGCTGAGGCCGGCGCGTGCGCTGATGCAGTCGATAATGCCGACAACATTGAGCGTTGCAAGGATTTGATCCGCAGACAGCCCGACCCGCGCGGTCAGATCCGCCAGGACTTTTTCGACCTCTTCGCGCTCCTTGATGGCAAGCTGCTTGCGTTTGTTGCCCAACTCCACCACGCCTGCCGGTTCGATGAAAAGCGTCGCGCCGGATGCGCTGGAATCGTGGACTATGCCGGGGATGACTCCGCGATATTCCGCCTTGACCGGAATGCAATATCGATCCCCGCGAATGGTGACGATAGGCTCCTGGATGGCAGTGCGGTATTGACCCGACTGCAAATATGAGTTCATCTTTTCGGAAAGTCTGGAATGCGCTATCTGCAAGTCTGCGCGCACCCGAGCCAGAGCGGGGCTGGCTGTGTTGAGCACCTCTCCGGATTGAGAGATCGCGCCGGATATGGCGGTCTCTATAGCCTCGAATTGTCCGATTTCCGAGCCAAGATCGCCAAGGATCGGATACCTCGGCTTGAGCTTTTCCAGAAACCAGCGCAACTTGCCCGCCGCCTGAAGCGTGCCCATAATAGACAGCAAATCGTGCGGCTGCAGCAGGGCTTCTATGCGGGCGCGCTCAACGTGATGCCTTATGTCGACAATTCCACCAAGGGGTATATTGCCTTCGTATAGAAGAATCGCGCGCGCCTCGCTGGTTTCCTGCTGTTTGCGTTTTGCCGTTTCGAGATCTGTGGCAGGGTACGAAAGACCGGCGACCTCTCGCCCAATTGCGCAGGCCGCCTGATCCTGGAGTTTGGCTACCACCTTCTCGAACTCAAGAACTCGAAGCGTATGTTCCTCCATAATCAATGAATTATAACAGATGGCAAAGGCGCTGTCAGCACGCCGCAGCCCGTAACAGCTCACGAATGATGATTACCCCTGCCCGTAGTGTCCGATCTCCGTCTCGGACTAGGCTAGAACATATGCCGGCTACTACATTTGAATGCGTCATGTAAATTGTCATTCCGAGGCAAATGCCGAGGAATCTGCTTTTCCCTTCTCTTTTCCGGCTTTCGCTTCTTTCGAGTTTTCGCGATTTACAGAAAGCAGATTTCTCACTTCGTTCGAAATGACATGGTTTGTGTGGCTGGGACAGAGGCCATCCACTTTAATCACTCACGAAGAGTGAGTTGTTACCGCTCCTGCTCTACCTCACGCTTATTCCTCCGTCGTCATCGCGACCAAAAACGGGGATGCCTCCGGGTGATGCGCCACGAAGTCAATAGATGTCACCTTAACCTTTGGCCTCGGATTATCCCAACTCAGCTCACTGACTCCGATCAGCGCTCCGCCGCGTATCTTTTCGCGCCATGCAAAGCCATAAGTCAATGCAGTCGATTGATCGTACCAAGCCGATATTTCTCTGGAATAAGCGAGGTCTATTTGCTCGACTTCGCCATCCTCATATTTGACAACATAGCTGCCCGCTTTGGAGCCATCCTCCGCTCCGTGAGCGCAGCCATGCAAAAAGTGGATGGTCGAAAATCGGGTATTGACCTCGATTCCCGTTATAGACTTCGGAAACTCCTCCGGCATCCCTCTTCCGCCAAGCATAATGACAGATGGGCAGTCAACTTCAGCCGGCAACACCAAATATGGGACAGAATCCATCCACTGCACGCCATCGGGTATCCCGCGAAGGTCATTGCCATGACCCAATCCGAGCCAGCCGATAGAACGCGCGGAATCCGCCCTTGATATATTGCAATGGCGATCCAATCGAATCACCTTATATTCGGGCTGCTTACAGGGCTGGTCGGGATACCACATCTTCTTGAAGATCACATCCGGCCTGTAAGGCAGCATATCCAAAGCCGGTCGGGTTGGATTCCACGCCCACGCTGCGCCTAAAATATACGCATAAAGCTGGCGAGGCTGCTGGGCAAGTACAACATCCTCTTCTTCCCACCCTGTCCAGGTGGTCTGCATCATTCCCGCTATCCTGCGCTTGTCGGCATAATCCGAGAACAAAGCGATATTTCGAGGGTCATACCAGGTGCAGCCTATGACCGTGAAACCCCGCGATTGATAGACGTCCACCGATGAGTACTCCAACGCAGGGGAATATCGCCAGTCGTTGATGACGATATCCTTGGGCACTCGATCAAGCAAATCGCGGTAGTCCATTCGCGACAGCAAATCCCCCCAAATCATCATTTTGCATCCCCTGGATTTGAGGTAGTCATAGACCTTGCGAATGTGCTCGACGTATAACTTATGCTTTCCTATGGCTTTGCACTGGTCGTCATAGGGCATCACCCCGCGCATATCGTATTCATCATGGCCGGCATGCACGTATTCAGGCTGGCCGAAAAGCTCAATCGCCTCATCAAACAAGCTGTATATCAACTCATAGGATTTGGGATTGGACATACAGTAGCAGTATGGAGTGTTGGGATCCTCGGCCAGCGCCTGATGTTCCGGCGCTCGAAGAATATATGACACATGGCCCGGGCATTGCACCAACGGCGTGACAGTGATGTGATGCCGCCTTGCAATTTCGAGCAACTTAGGTATATCCTCGCGCGGCATGCACCTGTCGCGGTCGACAATCTCCGGGTGGCTTTTCCAGTCTATGTTGTCGATTTGCAGCACGATATTGTTAATTTTAAGCGGCGCAAGCACGTTTGTGATCAACTTGCCGATATGGGACAGCGCATCGCGAGAGGCAAGCAGATGAACTCCGCGGAAACCAAATCGCGGCGTATCTCGCACGGTAATAGACGGCATGTATATCGCGCCGTCGGCGTCTTTGCTCAGCAACTGCTTGAAAGTCTGTATGCCATAGAACGTATCCGGGGCGGACGACCCGCAAATCACCACGCGCTCAGGGGACACATTCATAGCATAGGAACCGTTTCCCCTTGCCGAACGCGGCAGAAACAGCGAATCCCGCCGACATATCGAGTTAAGCAATTCGTTGCGCGTCGTCTCGCCGATTACTATCGCGTTAGACACATGAGTAAAATCGATTCCGGCAACCGATGATCTCACCACCGCCAGACTACCGCCGCCCAGCCGCCGGATTGCCTCGTTTATCTGATCGGCGCTCCATAAATCACTCTCGGCAGCGTTATCGTTGACGATTATCCTCGTATCCGATTTGATATGAAACGGCTCCCTGCTGCGTCGCTGGTGAACTTCCATCGGTTCGGGAATTATAAAATTGTTTTTCTTTGCAGGCTCTGGTTCGGTCACAGCCTGTGCTCCTGCAGGCGCATCGGCAGCGGGCTTGAGCATCTCCGGGGCGCCGCGGTATGTATTGAATTTGAAGCTTGCCTCATCCGGGGCTATGAGCCTGCCAAATTTTGAAAAAGTGGCGTATTTGAGCGGCACGGGAGCCCAACTGCTAAGTTCGCCAAGGCTGATCTGGTTGCGACAGAGGTTGATCCGCCAAAAAGGTTCGTTTTTGCCAAGCGGCCGGATCATCTCAAATGGAATCGCGACCTCGACTGCCCACCGATCTTTCATTTTTACAGCGGCAGCCTGCCATTTGCCCTCCGGTTTCGCCCAGCCGGGCTGCTGACAGGTCTTTGCTCCCAAGAGATTGACCGCAAAATGATGGCAGTTGCTCGCATCCGCAACGGAATGTGGGGATATGTAGATTTCAATCGAGTCGTCCTGCCAGACAGGCTCGCCATCGAGCGCATATTCTGCCCTGGCTCGATCCATGCGCTCGTCTCTGCACTCAAAGGCGAAATAAATAGCCGTCTTGTCGTAACAGATTTGCACGTAAGTCGACTGAGCAGCAGCATCGCCCGATCCCACCAGCCTGAAATTGCCCAGCCTGGGCACATTGGCCCAGGTAAGCTCGCTGATCTTCCCATCTATCCTTGGCGATCTGCTCGCATAAGTCGGTATGGCATTGAAGATTCCTGTTTCATCGCTTCCGTTTGCAGCCTGCATCGTGCCTCCATCCACCCGGCAGCTAAGGCCTTGCACCAAAACAAGAGCAATAAGCATAGCCGCCCACATTTTTTCCAACGCTTTTGTTGTGTAGTGCACTTCAAGAATTGCTCCAGAAAATATAACTCAGCGACCCAATACCTGCTTCTTTTCCATCAGTTTTTGTCTCTTTTCCGTTAACTCCGCCACTATGCGTCGCTCTTTTTCGATAACGGGAGCCGGAGCCTTTGAAACAAACTGATCATTAGCTAATTTCGACTCGTGCGGCGCAAGTTCCTTTGTCAGCGCATCAATTTCGGATTGAATTCGATCAAGCTCCCGCTCGACATCGATCACTCCGGCCACCTCGATGTAGATATCGATTTTGTGAAGGTGAGCGGACAGACATTTGCTCTTCTCGGAGTCTGTAATCGAATCCGCCAGGTTGATTGCGCCGACTCGCGCCAGTGATTTTATGCTGCTTTCGTTGCGCTCGATGAGGGCTTTGGTCTCCCCGCCGACCACAATCAATACATCCGCCGGCTTGCCCGGAGATACGCCAAGCTCAGTGCGCAGATTTCTTACTGATCGGACAATATCCATCACGATGCCCATCTCGGCCTCTGCAGCGTCATTGATGGCGGACTCATCTGATTCAGGGAACGCAGCGACCATTATGCTCTCCCCTGAATGCGGCAACGCCTGCCATATCTGCTCCGTGATAAACGGGGTGATGGGATGCAGCAGACGCATTGTCGTCTCCAGCACGTGATACAGAGTCTGCTGAGCCTCGTTTTTCTCCTTTTGCGAACCTCTGAGGCGAGGCTTTGCAAGTTCGATGAACCAATCGCAAAACTCGCTCCATATAAACTCATAAAGCGCATTGGAGGCATCGTCGATGTCGTAGGTTGTCAGAGATTCGTTTACCGTGCGAATGGTGCGGTGCAGGCGCGACATTATCCATTTGTCAGCCAGAACAGCATCGTCACCTCCGGGACAAAAATCGCCATCGACCTCGAAATCCTCCAGATTCATCATCACAAACCGAGATGCGTTCCATATCTTGTTGCCGAAGTTTCGAACGTTTTCGACACGCCTGTCGGAGAAGCGAATGTCCTGATTTTTGCCCGCCTGCTGCATCAAAGCGAATCTCAGAGCATCTGCGCCGTATTTGCCTATCAGATCAAGAGGGTCGACGCCAGTGCCCAGGGACTTGCTCATTCGTCTGCCTTCTTCGTTTAGCACGGTGGCGTAGATGTAGACGTCCTTGAACGGAATCTGTTCGAGATATTCCAGGCTGGAAAAAATCATCCTGGCAACCCAGAGATAGATGATTTCGCTCGCCGTAACCAGCACATCGGTTGGATAGAAATAGTCCAGTTCAGGATTGTTTTTCGGCCATCCGAGAGTGGCAAAGGGCCAGAGAGCCGAGAAGAACCACGTTTCGAGCACATCCGGGTCCTGGACCACATTTGCGTTGCCACATTGGGCGCAAGGGTCGAGGTCGGACTTCGCGGTTGTGTATTGTCCGCAATCCTCACACTTCCATACCGGAATACGATGTCCCCACCAGAGCTGCCGGGATATGCACCAGTCGCGGATGTTATCCATCCAGTCTATATAAATATCGGCATAGCGATCGGGGAAGAACTTGACTTTTCCCTGCTTGACAACTTCGATGGCAGGCGCGGCAAGCTCTTTCATTTTGCAGAACCATTGCTCGGAGAGCAGAGGCTCGATGACGGTGTGGCATCTCTCACAAGACCCCACAGAGTGCGTATAGTCCTCTATTTTCTCGACCAGTCCCAACGCTTCGAAGTCCTCTACCACTTTTTTTCTGGCTTCGTATCGATCTAACCCTGCGTATTTTGCTCCTGCCTGTTGGGTCATCGTCCCGTCAGGGCCAATGACAACCACCTGCGGCAGGTTGTGGCGCAGCCCTATTTCGAAGTCATTGGGATCGTGCGCCGGGGTTGCCTTGACCGCTCCTGTGCCGAACTCTATATCGACGAATTCATCCGCTATTATCGGGATGACTCGATCGGTGAGCGGAAGGCTGACAGATTTGCCGATCATCGCTTTGTAGCGGTCGTCATCAGGGTTCACCGTGACAGCGGTATCGCCGAGCATCGTCTCAGGGCGCGTGGTAGCAACGACTACATAGCCTGAGCCATCCTCATAAGGGTAGCGCAGATACCAAAGATGAGAGTTCTGCTCAACATATTCCACCTCGATATCCGATATTGCAGTGTGGCATCTCGGACACCAGTTGATGACTCGCGCGCCGCGATATATCATCCCCTTGTTGAAGAGGCGCACGAATGATTCGAGTACGGCATCCACGTAGCCCTCGTCCATCGTGAAGCGTTCCCGGCTCCAGTCGAAACTGCATCCCATCGTCTTGAACTGATGCAGTATCTGGCCGCCGTATTCCTCTTTCCATGCCCATACACGCTTCAAAAACTCCTCCCGGCCAAGGTCGTGCCGAGTCAGGCCCTGTTCGGCTATCTGCTGTTCGACTTTGTTTTGAGTGGCTATTCCCGCGTGGTCAGTGCCCGGCAAACAAAGTGTCTCATAGCCCTGCATACGCTTCCAGCGAGTCAACACATCCTGGATTGTGTAGCACAATGCGTGGCCGATATGAAGCGAGCCGGTGACGTTGGGAGGAGGGATGGTGATGCAATACTCCGGCTTGCCCTCGTGCACGTCCGCACGAAAATAGTCCTTATCCATCCAGAATTGATACCATTTTTTTTCTACATCCGCAGGGTCATACACTTTGGGCAGTTGTTGGATTTCGTTATTCATATCTGATGTTGTATCCTCGCAGTCTGCTAAACAGCCAAAGCCGCGCGATGATTATGCGGCTCTATGTCTTATATTTGTTCTACAAAGAATTTGTCTCGACGCAGCGCAAACCAGCCTCCGAGAACTGCTCCCCAGAAGCAGGTGATTGCTATCGCGAAAAGCATAATTTCGTATGCGGTGGCGATGACTTCCTCGGAGGGATATTGATGTATGTTATCCCTCATCACGCTTAGCACAACTCCGCACAAAAGCGTCGCGCCCAAAGCCGACATCGCCGCACAAAGCAATGCGTTCAACAGCCACCATCGCGCTCTGCCAAGCCTCATCCACGGAAATTGGATCGATATGGCCGATGCCGCGACAGCAAACAATATGCCGCCTATTCCAACGACAGCGGAATAAGTGAGGCGAGTTGAAAACTGGTTGACTATCGGCTCGTAGTATATGAAACAAGCGATAGCCGACACAATCGCAGCAGGCAGGCTCCATACTGCCGTGCGCACCCAAAACCATTCGCGAGCTTCCGCATAACTTATTTTGTCCAAAGCGCCATCCCCTATTACAAAGCCCCTGTCGTCTGTTGCAAGGACGACAGGGGCTATAATCCCTCTGCGTGGTACCACCTTGATTCCCCTGCCCGCATCATCGCCGGCAAGGCTCAATCAGCTATAACGGGCTTACCCGGCGAGGTCTAATAGGCCGAAGTCAGCCGTTCTTCTCGCGGCTGCAGGGCGACATTCGGAGGCGACACAACAGAAGCTCGCACCACAGCCCTGTGCAGCGCATACGCCGCCAAGGCTCCGCTTCCTCTCTGAGGAGTCCCGCCACCTACTCCTCCCTGCAATTGCCTTTCCTTTATCTTCCTGCCTATTCTATCGGAATTAGCCCGGCTTGTAAAGAGAGGCCGAAAGGCAGAATCGCGAGTTGCGCGCTTATCTGAAGCTCAACTCGCTTTCCATCTTATCAAACGTGTCCTTATATGTCGCAAACGCCGCACCCTTTACGCGCTGAACTAACACAATTCTTACAGAAGAATCCACGCCGACTATTCTTATGACACCTGCAGAAATGGCAGCAGTATATTGATAAGCATCGTGGCCTGCAACTCTTGTGGGGCCTTGAGAGGAAACTTTTCCGTCATTTGCAAAGGACACGAGGGCGGAATCCGCTATCGATTTGGCGTCGGTGGCCGTCGGATTGGGCGCATGAATCTCAAATTTGGCCTTGCCGTCCGTGAGAATCGCCGATGTCGACGCGGAGCGCAGATCGATACCCCATTTGTCCGGGTAGGTCACTACGACAGAGCCGAACACGGTCAGCGTCTTTTTTGATGACTGGCCCGGTTGTGCGGAGGGCGCAGGAGCAGGAGCGTGGGTCTGCTGAGGCTCAGGCGCGCTCGATGGCTCGGCTGCGTTCATATCCTCCGGCACTTCATAAGGCAGCGGAGTCTCAGGGCTGGGAGCATTTGCACCTTCGGCGGGAAGCGGCTGCTCGACGCCTTTTCCTGCAAAGAAATTGTTGTAAACGATCAATCCGCCCGCAATGACGATCACTGCAATCAATACGACGACAACCAGGCTTTGTTTGTCTTTGAGCGGTCCGGTGTTCATATCAAGCTTCATTTGCCGTGTCTTTCCTCTTCAGTATTGCACTCGCAACATGCTAACAGCCTGCCGCGATATCCGCAACAGTCGTGTTTGATATTTTCCTATAGCTCACTTTCGACGGGAGCTATGGTTCCATTGCCATGCTCTGCGCTTTTCAGGAATCGGCTACCCTTTTTATTTGCGCCATTGTTCTATCCGCCAGATCAGATATTTGAGGCTGCATAAAGCCCTGCACTCCAGTATCGAGTCGGCCTCCCAGCGGGTCAATCCACTTTTCGGGAAGCCTGCCTGCGCCCAGCGCCGCTCCGATTATGCTCCCCGCGGTAGCTCCGTTGCAGTCCGTATCCATACCCTGCATCACCGATATGCAAGCGACTTTTTCATAGTCAGGCCATCCATACAACATCGCAATCAGCACGATAGCGAGGTTATTGTTGGTGTGAACCCAATTATATTTGCCGTAGTATGTGGCCAGCATTTTCTCGAATGCTTCTTCCCAGTCCTCGCACTCTTCACGCCACCTCAGACAATCCGCCACGGTTTCGGCTAGCCTGCATTTTGCGGGAATCTGGCCTGCTCCGGCCTTGACTATCTCATATACATCGTCACAGACAAGCGCGGCGCTGATCATCGCGGCGCACATCATTTCCCCATAGATGCCGTTTTTCACGTGCGACAGCGAAGCATCGCGCCAGGCAAACTCGGCGGCTTTCTGCGGATCACCCGGCGCGCAATATCCCCAGAAATCCGCGCGAATCTGAGCCCCTATCCACTCCCTGTAAGGATTCAAATACATCGGGACATCTTCGATGGGAAGAGTGTTGACCAGGTTCAGATATGCCTGCTTTTCCGCCGTGCAGACGTGGTGATACGGCAAATTCGATAACCACATGTGGCCGACGTCCGCAGTTGAAAAACCGGGGCCTTTCTCCTCCATTATTTTCAGTCCCATCACAGTGTAGTTTGTATCGTCATCGGCCAGCGCGTGATCAAACTGCCCTCGCGCCGAATAGCCTCGTATGTGTTGTTTGAGTTCGTCGGGAGTGTCCGAAGCGGGAGCGGGAACATAATTCGACAGCGGATATTCGCCGGCGGATTCAAGATACTGCCTGATTAAATCCCTCGACCAGCCCTCCACGGGTTTGCCGAGCATACATCCTGCAATCCTGCCAAGCCACGCTCCGTGGATGCGATCGCGCAGCGAATCGTCGATTTTTACATCCCATTTTTTGGATTGGTCGGGTCGAACGGCGAGAATGCCTGCCAGATGAGACGGTTCGACGTAAGGGAAATCCGCCTTTGTTCGCAGTTTGCGCAAGTCCCAATAGAGTTGCATAAGGTCTGATTCGGTCGACGATGACTCCCATCGCTGCTCAAAACCGGCAACCTCGCATCCCTCCTCGCTTCGTTGTATGATTTCTTCTTTTATCAGGGTTCTCATATCTGTCCAGCCCGGCATATCATCACCTCTTCAGCGGTATCAGCATCGACGCAATTATGCCAGATATGCGCGAACAGGGCAATGGCTTCGGAACATATTATGACAGCCAGGCGTATTTGAAACTATGAACTGGATTGCTGTAAGTAAATGGGTTATGTGGAACGCCATGCTCGCCTTGATACCCGTCGGGGTCGGATATGGCTTTCGCGCGATTGTGAACAGCCGGGCAGCGACGGCTCTGCGCTATAGCTTGTCTGTAGTAGCGGGTGCGGTGTGGTTCGTATTTTTGCCCAACACCTGCTATCTGCTCACGGAGTGGCGGCACTTTTTGATGCACCTGGACGCAAAAAACTTATTTCTGCGCTCCAGAACGGATCATGTATATCTTATCGAGCTTGTATTGTTCTCGTTATTTTATTTCCTCTACAGCTCTTTTGGCATGATAACCTTTGCAATGGCGATTAGACCCGTCAAACGAGTTGCCTCCCAAAGAGGATTGCCGCTGAGTTTTTGGGCGTTTCCGTTCTTTGCCTTGATATCGCTTGGGGTGTACCTTGGGCTGATACTGCGTTTTAACAGTTGGGATCTGCTCACGAAGCCGGGTATGATCTGGCAGGCTATAGTCGAAGTTGGAGACCGTCCTGTATTAATGGCGTTTATCGGCGGGTTCGGCATATTCCTCTGGATCGCTTATGAAGCGCTTGACATCTGGATAGACGGGATTAAAATGCGATTAGATAAAAATAATCGGAGAGACTCTTGACCAACAACCACAATAAACTACCCATGACGCTGTGTGAGAGAGTTATGGCAACGATGCCGATCGCGCTGCTGATCTCGACTCCGGATGGCACAAATATACAAGTCAACCAGGAAGCCGTTGATATGACCGGCTATTCCAGAGAAGAGCTCCTTGACGGAGTGTGGATGATCGACCCTGCCGATATTAAGGCAAAGGAATTATTAGAAAAGTCAAAAACCGGAGCCGCCGGCATCAACTATGAGACCAGACTGATTCGCAAGGATGGTGCTGCCATTTGGGTGTCTATTTCGTGGCGGCCAATGTTCGACGATGATGGCAATTTCGACGGCGTATGCACGACGATGCTCGATATCAGCGAGAAGAAAGAAGCCGAGTCGAACCTGCTGCAAACAGGAGAACGATTGAGGCAGCTTTCAGAAAAAGCGGCCGATGTTTTATGGGAAATGACGGCAGACGGCGTATTTACTTATGTCTCAGAAGCATCTCGCTCTCTCGGCTATGCCGCATCGGATTGGGTCGGGCACAACCTTACGGAATTTCTGCCTGAAGAGACAGCGGCTGAATTCATCGGGCTAATCTCCGACAACAACCGAAAAGCAGGGGTGATGCACTATGAAATGCCGCTGATCAAAGGCGATGGTTCGCTGGCATGGATAGAAATCGCCTCTGACTCAAAAATCGAAAATGGCGTCATTACAGGATATCACGGGGTCTCACGAGACATTACCGGGCGAAAAGTTTCTGAGCAGGCGCTGCGGGAAAGCGAAGAAAAGTATAAAAGCATAGTCGAAAACTCCCGCGACATAATCGCCCTGACAAAGCCGAATATGATAATAACTTATGTAAGCCCTGCTTGTAAGGCGATCCTCGGTTATGAGCCGGAAGAGCTAATCGGCACGGTTCCTGATATCGTCCATCCTGATGACTATGAATGGCTCAAGCCAACCATTCAAAAGGCTTTAAACGGAGCAAGCGGGTCGAACCTCCAATATAGAATGCGAACAAAAAACGGAGATGTGCGCTGGGTATCTCATTCATGGGTACCGCTGTTTGCAGACGGCAAGCTGCATCTGTTGCTGAGCGTATTGCGAGATATAACCGATGTAAAGAAATCTGAGGATGCGCTGCGCGCTGCACACGACGAACTCAAACAAGCCTACAAGCTGCAACAGGAATTCCTCAACAACATTACCCACGAGGTGCGCACTCCCCTTACCGCAGTGAAAGGCTATGCAGAGATGTTGTGCGAAGGGGTTGCCGGGCCGCTCAGCAAGGAGCAGTCCCAACTGCTTTCCAAAGTGCTCAGCAGTTCTGATCACCTGCTGGAAATTGTAAACGGAGTGCTTGAGATTGCACGACTCAAAAGCGGCAAGGTCGCGGTAAGGCCCCGTGTCAGTAATCCGAGAAATGTTGTGGCAAAAGCGGTGTCCGCAGTGCAGCCGCAGGCAGACAAGAAAGGGCTGAAGATAAAGATTAAGCCGGGATCCGGCGGCTGTCCTGCGATGTATGACAGAGACAAAATGCTGATAGTCATAACAAATATTATTTCAAACGCGGTAAAATTTACGCAGCGCGGATCGATTAATATTGAGGTTCAATGCAGTCAGACTAAAGCGGATATAGTCATAACCGACACAGGGATTGGCATCTCTGACTCGGAGATAGAAACCATCTTCGATGAGTTTGGCCAGCTTGATTATCCGAACAAGCACAAGCCCAGCGGTTTCGGAGTCGGGCTTGCGATAGTAGCTGCAATGGTCGAATCAATGGGAGCCAGCCTCACGGTTTCCAGCGTAAAAAACCTCGGCACATCGTTTTTGTTGAGCGTCCCGGTAGTTGATGTGCCCAACCCGCATGAGGGTCAATAAATTTAGCCCGGAGCGATATTGTCCGGGCTAAAGGTCTTTTGCTAAATCTATTGTCGTCCGACGCTATTTGGCTCCTGCGGGGGCCGGAACTGTAGCAGGCGCGGCGGCCTTGGCAGCTTCCATTTTGAGTTTATATCGATCCACTATGGCTGCGATGGCAGGGTCTTCGGGAGTTTCAGGACCTATCCACAGCAGTTCCCCGTGGCAACTCATCAGAGAGTATGCGCCGGTATCCGGGTTTTTGCGGAATACAACGCGAGTTTTGCCCATCTCCGAACCCCACTGATATGCCTGCACAATCGGCACCTCGCCGATCGAATATGCCGTAGGCTCAGCGACCTTCACCATAGTTGGCCTGGGGAGGCGCGTATGCGAGTGACCGCCCAAAATGACGTCGATTCCCGGCACTGCCTTTGCCAGTTCTTGATCGAGCGTGTAGCCGAGATGGCTGAGCACGATCAGAATATCGGCCTTCTGCCTGATCTCCGGAACGATCTTTTGGGCAACCTCGATCGGGTCGATTTGAATCAGGCCAAGTTCTTTTCTGCCTTTATAATTGTCTTTGTTGACCAGCGATGTAATAAGGCCGAGGAACCCTATGCGGACTCCGCCGTATTGACGAATTATATATGGTTCGACGAAGAGCTTTCCTGTTTTCTCGTCCACCAGGTTTGCACAAATCCAGGGAAACTTAGAGGACTTGAGGTTGCGCAGAGTATCAGCGGATGGCCACTCGAATTCGTGATTGCCCGGACACATTGCTATAAGTCCCAGGGCGTTCATTACTTCTACGTCGGGAGCGCCACGAAATGCTTTGGCAATGGGGTTGGTTCCGAAAGTGGTGTCCCCGGAATCAAGCAAAAGGACATAGCCGCCGCTGTTTGCTTGGCGCTCTCGGTTTATAATCGTTGCTCGACGTGCGGCTTCGCCGACGTTTTCTATGGCAGGCAATTCGTCTTTGAACTTATCCGCCTGCTTAAAAGGCGCTACGTTGGCGTGGAGATCGTTGGTGGATAACAGGGTCAACTGAAGATATGATGGCTGCTGCTGCGCTGTGGCAGCAAGCGGCGCCATCAGTGCAATAAGTAGAGCTAACGGGATCAAAAAACGACGTAACATGTGGCCTCCTAGCTGTATGTTCGCTCAAAGAGAGCATTGTTTAGTGAGCCGCAGTGCGACCGCACCCCGGCCAATGGCGTCATCGGACGAGGGCATTGCTCTATTCGACGTTGAGCGCAAAACCTCCTTCGCAGGAGAACACGACGCATTAATTGAAGCAGTCTGTAAATCGTATTCAATCACAAATAACGCGAGATATTCCGGCTTGGATAATGATTAAACAGGACGTGTAAGTTGAGCCGCCCGGCCACAGGAGCAATCTGCAAATATGAGCTTTAGGGTATTATTAGGGGGGATAATTCTTATTATGGCAGCGAATCTATCTGCATCACAGGTGCAAATCAAAGCTGAGGCATTGCCCGAATACGACGCTCTATTTCGGCGCACGAGCGGCTGGACTGGGGCCGATGGGGACTATTCCGTCGCGCTGAATGAGAAGGTAACACTATGGTTATTCAGCGACACTTTTGTCGGCGATGTGGAGGATAACCGTCGCACCAATGCCACGCTAATCAACAACTCGGTCGCCTTGCAGCACATTGACAATTCCAAACCCGTGGAGTTTTTCTATAACACGAACGCAGAAGGCAAGCCCTGTGCGCTCATTACGCCCGACGATGGCCGAGGGTATTTCTGGTTGTTTGCCGGAACGCATACGAGCCGCGGGTTATATGTGTTCCTGACCAGAGTGGAACGCAACGATGAGCATCCTGCGTTTCCTTTCAGAACCTTTGGAATGGCACTTGGACACGTGCCAAACCCGACGGAATCGCCATCAAACTGGCGCGTCAAACAAACACAGGTTCCATTCTGCAAGTTCACAAATAAAGGCGCCCTGCTGTTTGGTTCGGCAACGTTAAAGGACGGCGATTATGTATATATCTACGGCTTTGACTCGTTTGGCAGGGACTCCAGCGGAGCGTCGACGCATTCTATGGTAGTCGCCAGAGCGCCGGAGGATAAGCTAGGCGATTTCAATTCGTGGAGATTTCTAAGCGGCGGCAAGTGGATTGCAAACGCGACCCGATGCGACCGATTGATCGACACGATTCCCACTGAGTGCAGCGTTTCGTATATCCCCGGCATAAAACAATTCGCATTAGTATATACCGACGGCGGGATATTCGGAAAGATTATGGTGCGTTTGGCCGATAAACCTCAAGGCCCGTGGGGAGAGCCGATTATGGTCTATGATTGCCCCGATAAAGACTGGCACGAACAAGCCTACAGCTATGCATCCAAAGGGCATCCCGAACTGTCGAAAAACCCTAATGAGCTGATTGTGACCTATGCGACCAACTCCACCAAATTTGAGGATCTGTTCAACGACGCCCGCCTTTACTGGCCAAGATTTGTAAGGCTGACTTTCGAACGATCACCATAAAAACTTGACTGCGGCATACCATAACGCGCCGCTCACAATAAAGGTGGGCAGAAGATAGGCGATGTCACGGGTAGCGGCCTTGCGGTCGTTCTTGTTGCCCAAATAGAGCAGCAACTCAGTAAAGATCAAAAGCAGCGAGCCGAGCATAACCAATCCCGGAGCCATAGGGACAATACACAGCAGCAGCTTTGTCATGCCCTCCGCTACGAACCAAAACATAGCCAGAGCAAGTATCAGTATAACCCCTGCTATCAAAACAAACCCAGCTACCATCTAATCGTGCATCTCCACAACGTCACCATCGGCAAGGACGTAATCGCGACCTATCTGCGCGCCATCGATGTGATTCTTTCCCCATGCGCGCGCAAAACGCAGGCTTTTAACAAAATCTTTGTGCACTGCCGCGGCAAAATCCATCAGCGTGCTTCCTCTTTTGAGCACAAACGGCCTGCTCATATCAGCGGGCTTGCCGGGCATTTTGGTATAGACGCGAACCATATCCAGGGAAGCATACAGATTTCTGCGCAACTCCTCCAACCCTTCTCCGGTCAGCGCACAAGTCCTGATTATATCAAACTCGTCCGAATAAAACTCCTGCAGCACATCCGCGTTATCGCCTGCCCCGGGCAAATCGATCTTATTTGCGATCAATACCGTTGGCATGGATATGGTTCCCGCTTTGGAATCGTCCAGGTCGCTTTTTGCGCCAACAAGGAACAACCTCGACTTCGCCGTTAGCTCTCTGACATCCTCGATCTGATCCAACAGGCCGTCATCGCTCGCATCGAAGACCAGTCCCACCATATCCGCTATGCGCGCCATGCTGATAAGCTCTCCATCGGTATGCTCATAAAACATAGCGGGCGTGTCCACTATCTGCACCGTCACATCCTCAAATTCCATCATCCCCGGCTGCGGCGCGCGCGTAGTGAACGGATAATCGGCTATCTCCGGCTCCGCCGATGTCAGTTTGGACAACAACGTCGAACGGCCCGCGTTGGCAGGGCCAAGCAGGACAACCTGCCCGGCGCCTTGTTTTTCTATATGAAACTCGCTGAAACGTTTGCCTTTTTTGCCTGCCTGCTTTTCTTTGTCGCGCAGCTTGGATACGCGGCGTTTGATGTCGGCTCGCAGCTTCTCCGTGCCCTTGTGCTTTGGGATGGTGGCATACATCTCATCAAGGGCCGCTAGCTTTTCTTCCGTTGTATTCGCCGCTCGAAACCTGGCTTCTGCGGCGAGATAATCCGGTGTAAGATTCGCCGGCATGGCTTGTCATCTCCAGCATAAATCAGGTGATGAAGTCTTAAACAGACTCTATGCAATAGCCTGCTTTTATTAACGATTCTTATATCGGTTGATCGTTTCGGTCGTCGAAAACCGTTCGGAATCGGTGGCGGCAAACGGGATAATCTCAACGCGCCCTCCGAGAGCCGCCATGACCCTGGCTTCCGGCATATCGTCGATTTTATAATCCCCGCCTTTGACATCTATATCCGGTCGGATTTGTTCTATCAACTCAACCGGAGTATCTTGTGCGAACAAAACCACGCAGTCCACGCACTCCAGCGCCGCAAGCACCTCAGCGCGGTCATTTTCCGAGTTGACCGGTCTCTCTGGCCCTTTCAGAGCGCGGACAGATTGATCGGTATTGACCCCTGCGACCAGCCAGTCGCCCATCGCGCGCGCTCGGCTGAGGTATCGCACATGTCCCACGTGGAGTATATCAAAACACCCATTGGTAAATACGATCGTTTTGCCGGCTCTTTGCAGTTCAGCTACCCTGCCGGCAGCCTCCGCACTCGACATAATCTTGCTACTACTCAACCTCTCCCAGCACCTTTCCGATCGCCTCTGAGCCAATGCCGCCCATCCGCAGTATTTTTGGAGGGCTTACGGTCAAATCGACCACCGTTGACGCAATGCCTGACTCGGACGTCCCTCCATCGAGAATCATTGTCACACTTTCCCCAACGCCATCAGCAGCCTGCGATGCAGTTGTCGGAGGCATATCGCCGGTTTTATTCGCGCTCGTCGCGACCATCACAGAGCCGAACTCTCTGAGCAGCGCAAGGGCTACCGGATGATCCGGGATCCTCAGCCCTACCGTCGAGCCTCCGCAGGTAATCAAATCCGACAAGCCCGCCGCTTTGGGCAGTATCATGGTGAGCGGACCAGGCCAATACAGCACTGCAAGACGCCTGGCCTCCGCAGACATATACTCCGCCGCCTTTGATACATCCTCTATGTCGCCCACCTGCACCGGCAGCGGCTGGTTATTCAGTCGTCCCTTCGCCGCATATACCGCCCTTACCGCGCTCTCATTAAACGCATCTGCGGCCAGACCATATACAGTCTCAGTCGGAAATATTATAAGCTCCCCGCGACGCAAAGCCTCAACCGCAGCCTGAATTGCCGTCGGCTCCGGGTTGTCCGGGTTCACTTTAATCTTGATCATCTGCGTGCAACAGCAACCCTTTCGATTCCTGCAAGATCGCGCACAAACGAAGTCTCCTTCCACCCTTTATCCAAAGCAATTCGAAAGACATCGCCGGCCTGCCCTATGCCTATTTCAACCATCAATAGTCCCGTTAAATCCAACGCTTGAGAAAACAATACTCTTATGACATCCAGACCGTCAATGCCTCCGTCAAGCGCACCTGCAGGCTCGCAGAGCACCTCCGGCCCGAGGGTGTCTATGACGGATGCCGGTATATATGGCGGATTAGAGACTATCGCATCATACTCCTGCCCGGCCTGATAAAGCGGGCCAAGGAGATCGCCGTGCACTATATTTACCCGTTTCTCTACGCTATGCCTCCTGATGTTGGACTCGGCAACCGCAAGCGCATCGTGACTGATATCGACAGCCCGGATGGCGCATTTTGGCTTATTGACCGCCAAAGCGACGGCAATCGCGCCGCTGCCCGTCCCAATATCCGCAATTGAGGCGGTATCAGGAGTTCGTTTGATGCACTCCTCGACGAGAATTTCCGTCTCAGGGCGCGGGATCAACACCGCAGGAGTCACATTGAAAGTCAAGCCATAAAACTCTTTGGTTCCGATTATATATGCCAAAGGATAGCGTTGCGCCCGTTTTGCTGTGAAAGTTCGAAACAAATCGACCTGTTCGGGCGTAAGTAGGCGTTTGGGGTGAGAAATCAGGTCAAGCCGCGAACATTGAAGCGCATGCGCCATGAGCAGTTGTGCGTCAAGTTGAGGGGACTCGATATCGGAATCGCGAAGAGAGGTCGCGGCGGCGGATAGTTCGTCTGCAAGGACGGCGGTCACATCAGTTATCCACTTTGAGCTTTTCGGCCTGATCCGCAGCGTTGAGTCTATCTACCATATCGTCAATTTCGCCATCCATAAAAGCGGGCAGATTGTATATGGTGTGGTCTATTCGGTGATCCGTGATACGATTTTGCGGGAAATTGTATGTGCGGCTCTTCTCGCTGCGATCCCCGGAGCCGACCATAGAACGCCGCTTCGCTACGACATCGTCCTGCTGCGCCTGTATTTCGCGTTCGTATAGTTGGGTTCTGAGCATTCGCATAGCTCTAAGTTTGTTCTGCAACTGCGACCTTTCGTCCTGACAGGTGACGACTATTCCGCTGGGTCTGTGGGTTATGCGAATGGCGGTCTCGTTTTTCTGGACGTTCTGGCCGCCCGCGCTTGATGAGCGGTAGGTGTCGATATCGAGGTCGTCATTGCTGATCTGCACGTCGATTTCGTCGGCTTCGGGGAGCACGCTGACAGTCGCTGCGGATGTGTGGATACGTCCGTTGGACTCTGTCGCGGGCACGCGCTGGACGCGATGCACTCCGCCTTCGAACTTGAGCCTGCTATAGGCTCCCTTGCCCTTGATTGCAAGCACAGCTTTGCTGTACCCGCCTATGCCGGACTCCACCGAACTCATAAGCTCGGCCTGCCAGCCCTTGCGCTCGGCGTAGCGAGTGTACATCCTGAGCATGTCCCCGGCGAACAGCCCGGATTCCTCTCCTCCCGTCCCTGCGCGAATCTCAACTATTACGTCCTTGTCGTCGTTGGGGTCTTTGGGGATGAGCATAATGCGCAGTTCGTCTTCATAGTGCGCGATCTTTTCTTTGAGGTCATCGAGTTCGAGCTGAGCGAGGTCCCGCATTTCTTCGTCGAGCTTTTCGGCAAGCAAATTTTCGGTGTCGGCGAGCTGCTGGCGTGCCTGCTTATATTGTCTCCATTTGCTCACCAGGTCAGCAAGGTCGGAATGCGCCTTTGCAACCTGCTGATACGCCTTTTGGTCCTTTATTATCTCAGGGTCGCCTAGTTTATATTCCAGTGACTCGTATTTTTCTTCTACTTCAGCAAGTTTCTCGAACATATCAGTTTTCTGCGACCATCGCCGGCTGGGCGTCTTCCGCTTCCTTTGCCAGCACGCCTTTTAGGGATGCAATGGCTACTTCGATCATTGCATCGTCCGGTTCGCGGGTAGTAATCTTCTGCATAAGCAGGCCGGGCAGCAAAGTGAACTTGGTTAAGATCGACTCTTTGCAATTTCCGGCCATTCGGATAATTTCGTATGATATCCCGGCCACAAACGGCAGCAACAGCAGCTTGTAGCCCCACCGGATAAATGAACTGAGTATTTTCATCGTCCCCTGATATTGCGTCAGGCTTCCATAGGGCAGATGATCGGCAATAAGCATAAAGATGATGATCCCGGTTACGAGCACCACCAATATGAAGCTCGTGCCGCATCGCACGTGGGCCTTTGTATATTTGCGGACGTTTTCCACGTTGAGTTCTACGCCTGCTTCGTATGCGTTGATGGTTTTGTGCTCTGCGCCGTGGTATTGAAAAACGCGCCTGATATCTTTGAGCATAGAGATCGCAGCGACGTAGCCGACAAAAAGGGCTATCTTTATGACTCCCTCTATCGCCGTAAGCTGCCATGCCACTTCGATGTGCCGATTCAGTAATTTTGTCAGAAGAATCGGGACGAAGAAGAACAGCGCTAGTCCGCCCAGCAGACCCAGAACCATAATCGCGCCGACAGCTATATCGTTTACGCCCTTGGCCGGTTCGTTTTCCTGATCCGGATCGGCTCCGTGCTCTTCGATGGCGATGTCTTTCATGGCTATATCGGTAGCATATTTCAATGCTTTTATGCCGAGAGCCATCGCGTCTATGAGCATCAAAGTCCCGCGCAAAAACGGCTTTTTGAGCCAGGCGAGCTTAGAGAACATAGACTCGACATTTTCTACAGTCGAGACGATCTCACCATTTGATCGCCTCACAGCCACCGCAAAATCCTTCGGTCCGCGCATCATAACGCCTTCGATTACGGCCTGGCCGCCATAATGGAACTCTGGTTTCCTGTCAGACAACTGCTAACCTCACAAGTCGGTCGAATATCGAAAAGCCCAAAAGCAAAGGAAGCGACTCCCGGCTATGCAAAGCCTGCCGAACCGCTTCCCTGAAACTCGCCAAGTAGAATAGCTACTGATCGTCCTTCTTTTCTTTATCCTTCATTCCATATTTTGCCATGAATTTCTCCACGCGCCCCTCTGTATCGAGGATTTTCTGCTTGCCGGTATAGAACGGGTGGCAAGCGGAGCATATTTCCACGCGGATTTCTTCGGCAGTGGATCTGGTCTCAAAAGTATTTCCACAGGCACAAGTGACTTGTGTCTTCTCGTATTTCGGATGGATACCTGCCTTCATCAGTTCACCTTTCACGATATCTTTCTTGAAAAATTATACCACACCACACATCTGCCCGCAACTATGAGTTGCAATCAATTTGCAGTCGCAGCCCTGAAATTGCGTTTGGGCGATATCCGATCGGATGCAGACAATTTTTTAATTGATTTTTTTGCCGCCAGCTATTATATTACGTTAATTACTACGCATAATGCAGTCTCTATGTTACCACCTTAGAGGCGACAGGGCTAAAATTATTTCCGCCTGATGTGTAGGACTCGTCTTTTAGGGTAGTATAGAACAAGCTGCCAGGCAGCGTGGGAGGTTGATATGAACACTGCTCCAAGAAAAGAGATGCTTGTGTCGCGGGTGTGGATGCAGATTGCCATTCTGACCTTTATCATCGGCTTTGCGGTGCTCGGCATACTCGCCGGCTACATCTACACTGCAAAACCGCCTATGCCGAAATCCGTCACCAATGAGCACGGAGAAGTGCTCTTTACGGCTGACGAGGTGATGATCGGACAGCACCTGTTTCAGAAATACGGACTGATGCAATTCGGCACGCTCTTTGGCCACGGAGCCTATCTCGGCCCGGATTTTACCGCTGAGTATCTCCACCGGGCTGCCCTTGCAGCGACTGATTACTATCAGGCTCAAGGGGATGTTCTGCCCGTTGCGCAAGCTCGCGTAAAAGAAGAGTTTAAGCACAACGCATACGATCCCGCAAATGACTCGCTCCAATATACGGCGGGTCAGAGCCATGCATTTGATCTGGTGAGCCAGTATTTTGCGGCCTACTTCGGGGAGAACCAGACAGGGCTGCAAAGGCCGGTTATTAAATCCGGTGAAATAGAAAAATTATCGGCATACTTCTCATGGGCGGCCTGGGTGTGCTCCGCCAATCGACCGGGAAAGGACTATTCATATACCAATAACTGGCCCGGAGAAGAACTCGTGGGCAACTCGCCGACGGCGGATGCTTTTATATGGAGCGCCTACAGCCTTATCGCGCTGCTGGGCGGCATCGGAATTGTTTTATTCATATTCGGCAAATATGCCGACCTTGGCTGGCAGCGATATGATGATGAAGGCCCGGACAAAATCGCTCGATTCCGACCGCCGGAGGAGGTCAAGCTGACCCCGGCCCAAAGGGCGACCTCGTGGTATTTTCTGGTAGTCAGCGGGCTGTTTCTGGCTTTGGGATTGCTGGGCGGCGCGAACGCTCATTATCACGCGGAGCCGCATGGTTTTTATGGGTTTGACATCGCCAAATGGCTGCCTTATAACCTTTCGCGCATGTGGCATGTGCAAATCGCAATTTTCTTCGTTGCCACGGCGTTTCTGGCTATGGGCATATTTCTGGCCTCGCTTATCGCCAAGCGCGAACCCAAACATCAGGACAAACTGACCCTTGGCTTATTTGGAGCTGTGGTGGTTGTCGTGATTGGCAGCCTTTTGGGGGAAGCCGCATCTTTAAAGAACTGGATTGACCTGAGCGGGCCGTGGTGGTGGATCGGAGCGCAGGGCTGGGAATTTCTTGACCTGGGCAGGCTATGGCAGTTGCTGCTTACGGTGGGGATGGTAATCTGGGTAATTATTCTCATTCGAGGGCTGCGCCACAGGCTCGCTTCGGAACATCCCGGCAATCTGCCGTTCCTGTTTTTGTTCAGCGCAATATCGATCCCGGTGTTTTATTCGGTGGGCATGATATATGGCAAGATGAGTGAGTTCGTCATCGTCGACTTCTGGCGATTCTGGGTTGTGCACCTTTGGGTGGAAGACTTCCTGGAACTCTTTACGACGATAATGGTTGCCTATATATTCGTGCTGCTGGGCGTAGTGAAGCCGAGGACCGCTACCCTGGTGGTCTATATCGACATAATTCTATACTCCATCGGCGGAGTGGTGGGCACTATGCACCATCTCTACTTCAGCGGCGCGCCGTCCGCTCACATGGCTTTGGGGGCTTTCTTCTCTGCGATGGAGGTCATCCCGCTGCTGCTGCTCTCTTATGAGGCGTGGCAGTTTATTCAACTCGGCAGTTACAAACAGGAAGAGTGCGCTATGTGCACCCCTGCCCGACAATTCCCGCACAAATGGGCGGTTATGTTTCTCATATCGGTTGGCTTTTGGAACTTCCTTGGAGCGGGCGTATTCGGTTTTCTGATCAACCTGCCAATAGTCAGCTACTATGAAATCGGCACGCAGTTCACCGCAAACCATGCACACGCCGCCTTGATGGGCGTTTATGGCATGCTGGCTATCGGTTTCTTTATGTTCGTTGCGCGCTATTTTATTCCGCCTGATCGAAAAAGCGAGATCGCGATGAAAACCTCCTTTTGGGGCCTTAATATAGGGTTGCTGTGGATGGTTTTCGTCAATCTTGTGCCTGTCGGATCGATTCAGCTTATGGAGAGCTTCAAGCACGGTTACTGGCATGCTCGCCAACTATCGTTCTTCGAACAGCCTGCCGTGAGGATTTTTGAGTGGTTGAGGCTGCCCGGGGATGTTCTGTTTATCGTGGCGGGCATATTGCCTGTTGTATACCTTGCGCTGAGGATGTGGCTTGCCAGAAACAGGTATGGACGCGTTGAGCCGGGAGAGGACAGCGAACAACTGGTGCAATTCTATGAGGACAGGTGATGGGCTTGATCAAACTCAACAGGATTTATGAGCCGGCAAATCCATCTGATGGGACTCGTGTGCTTGTGGAGCGATTATGGCCGCGTGGGATCAGCAAACAGCGGGCAGCCCTTGACCTGTGGCTGAAAGATATCGCTCCCAGCCCGCAACTGCGAAGCTGGTTTGGACATGACCCTGAGAAATGGGATGAGTTTCGCAGACGATACCGGCAGGAGTTGGATAATAATGCCGGGGCGGTGGCTCAGCTGAGGGATGTCATAAATCGAGGAGACGTCACATTCGTATATGCCGCGCACGACACCATACACAACGCAGCGGTGGCGCTCAAAGAATATATGGAGGAAACCGACGCGGATAAACTGTGAATGGTGGAGCTGAGGGGATTCGAACCCCTGACCTCTTCCGTGCGAGGGAAGCGCTCTCCCAACTGAGCCACAGCCCCATATCACCGGTAAATTATATCACCACGCCGCCGGACTTACAATAGGTAAAAAATCGTCACTTTGGACATGTGACCGAAAAAGCCGCTTTTTTGCTGCGCATGAAGCAGCATTTTGCTGATATTTGGTCGTTTTTGACCTATAACTGCGCTTGAAATCACCTTGCAAAGCTACTATAATGCCCCTAAGTCGAACTCAGCCCGCACGTTACCACACAGGAGGGGTCTGCAATGAAAATCGGAGTATTCACGGTATTATTCGCACAACGGCCGCTAAATGAGGCGCTGGATTATATTGCTGCTTCCGGGGTCGAAATGGTAGAGCTTGGAACGGGCAATTATTCCGGACCTTCGCACTGCAATCCTGATGCATTGCTGGGCAATAAGGCCGCACAGAAGGAATTGCTTGACGCGGTAGAATCGAGAGGGCTGGCCATAAGCGCGCTCTCCTGCCACGGCAACCCGCTGCACCCGAACAAGGAATTTGCCAGGGCAAATCATGAGATTCATCGAAAGACAGTTCAGCTTGCAAAAGAGCTTGGAATTGATACGGTTATCAACTTTTCAGGATGCCCCGGGGATGGCCCGAACGCCTCCAGGCCGAACTGGGTCACCTGTGCGTGGCCGCCGGATTATGCGGAGATTCTGAAATGGCAGTGGGAGGAATGCGTTATCCCGTATTGGAAGCAGGAAGCCAAGTTCCTTAAAGATAATGGCGTTAAGGTGGCCTTCGAAATGCACCCTGGGTTCTGCGTGTATAACGTGGATACGATGCTGAAGGTTCGCGAAGCCTGCGGTGACGCCATCGGTTGCAACTTCGACCCCAGCCATTTGTTCTGGAATGGAGTTGATGTGTGCGCGGCCATTCGCAAGCTCGGCGATGCGATTTATCACGTTCATGCGAAGGACTGCAAAATCGACTCTTTGAACACCGCGATAAACGGCTGCAACGATACCACGCCTTATGGTCAGGAGCTGGACCGAAGCTGGATTTTCAGAACGGTTGGTTATGGTCATGATGCTCAGACGTGGAAAGATATTGTAAGCGCTCTGAAGCTGGCGGGCTATGACAAAGTGTTGTCTATAGAGCATGAGGACAGCCTGATGTCGGTCAACGAAGGTTTTCAGAAGGCGGTGGCTTTCCTGAAGGACGTCATCATCACCGAACAGGCCGGTGAGATGTGGTGGGCCTAGTTATTTGGCGATTTTTCCGGCGAATTGTCGCGGCGATGAGTTTGTCGTGCGATTCGCAATATAAATATATATTATAGTCACGGGAGTGGTTCGAATGGACAAATGGGTATTTCTCAACGGTGAGTTTGTGCCGTCAGAGAATGCAAGCGTTTCTATCTATGATCATGGATTTCTCTACGGCGATGGAGCCTTCGAGGGGATCCGAAGCTACCACGGCAAGGCGTTCAAGCTCACCGAGCACGTTGACCGCCTGTATAACTCACTTAAAGCGTTGTGGATTGAGCTGCCTTATGGGCGGGAGCAGTTTGCAGCGAACATTAAAAAGCTGATGGAGATGAACGAAGTTGTGGATGGATACATCCGCGTCACCGTCAGCCGTGGGATTACCCTGGGACTTGACCCTAAGAATATCAAAGGCGACCCAACCGTCGCCATCTCCACCGACAAACTGTCACTTTATCCCAATTCGATGTATGAAGAGGGACTGGTCGTCGTGACTGTGGCGACTCGCGTTGCACGCCCGCAGGTGCTGGAACCGAGGATCAAATCGCTGGGTAAGTATTTGTGCAATATCCAGGCGAAGATCGAGGCTAATCAGGTTGGCGCGGGAGAAGGCCTGATGCTGACCGAGGATGGTTATGTGGCCGAGTGCACCGGAGATAACATCTTCTACGCAAAAAATGGCGTGGTCTATACTCCGCCTGCATTCCTTGGCATTCTCGAAGGCATCACTCGTCAGACGGTTATGGACTTGCTGGCAGAGCTTGGCGTAGAAATCGTCGAAAAGGTGTTCACGCGCTTTGACCTGTATACGGCCGATGAATGTTTCCTTACAGGGACCGCAGCGGAGGTCATACCGATGGTCGAGCTGGATGCAAGGCCGATTTGCGATGGAAAGCCGGGCGCGATCACCAAAAGGTTGATCGAAGCCTTCCATGCTTTCGTCGCAAAGCAGTAATCAGCGCACACAACCGATGACTGACGATCGCGTATGTGAGATTTGTTCCAGCCGGACGGCGAAGATGGTTGTTATTCGCCGCCGGTTGGATGGTTTTGACCGAACATTTGTGTGCTCGGAATGCGCAGGTGAGCGTGCGCGGCTGTATGCAGGGACGAATATCGACTTCGAGCATGTGCTTGTGCAGGTCGATGAGAATGCGAGAGGGCCAAAATCTGCCTATGTCTGCCAGGGCTGCGGCGCCAGCATTGCGGATATTATTGCCAATGGCAGGCCGGGGTGCTGTGCCTGCTATTTGCACTTCGCCGATGAAATCGAAAGCGCCATTTCAAAAGCGCAGGGCCAACTGCGCCACGTTGGCAAGACACCCGGGATATGATACCTTTCGAGTCTGCTGACCCAGAATGGGTTTGGGGCGATGGCCCACAATCCGATATTGTAATATCAACTCGCGCCAGGCTTGCCAGGAGTCTGGCAGAATATCCGTTTCCCTCTCGATGTTCTGAGCAAGATTCCAATATGGTGGTGCGCGATGTGAGCGCGGCCTCGGCCAGACTTGGGGATCGATTTCCCGGCCTTAGAACGATCAGCATGGACAGGCTGAGCCAGGCTAGAAAGCAATACCTGCTCGACGCTCATCTTATAAGTTATGAGCAGACTCAAAATCGATTCGGCACTGCGGTTTTGCTGGAGCCGACCGGCGCTCTGTCCATAATGGTTAATGAAGAAGATCATCTCAGGATTCAGGCGCTGAAGTCCGGTTTGATGCCCCAGCAGGTTTGGGAACTGGCAGACTGGGCGGATGATGTGCTCTCCGAGAGCCTGCATTACGGATTTTCGAGCAGGTATGGCTATCTGACCGCTGATGTGAGCAACGTCGGCACCGGGCTTAGGGTCAGCGTTTTAATGCATTTGGCCGGACTTGCATGGAAGAACCGTGTTGCATCGCAACTGCGGGCGGCCTATGATCTTGGCGTGTCAGTGCGGGGGCTGTTCGGGGAGATAAGCCGACCGGTAGGAGATTTTTATCAGGTGTCCAACGAGGCCACGCTGGGGCTGACCGAGAGGGATATAGTGCAAAGAGTTAGCTCGATGGCGCAATATCTTCTTGAAGAAGAACGCCTGGCACGGAAGGAACTATTAGACAATCAGCGAACTCGTTTGATAGAACAGTCACGCAGGGCGCTGGAGGTCATGTCGCATTCGCGCTCTATCTCCGCTGAGAAAGCTATAACGCTTATGTCGCCGTTGAGGCTTGGGGCGGCCATTGGTTTGGTTGATGGTTGCTCGCAAAGGCTGATGAACGAGCTTTTGGCAGGGATGCGGGTCAGCGCGGGGGACGATATGGACGCGGGCATAGAACGCGCGGAACTTCTGAGAAATAAACTGGCCGATATTTATGCTGGCTAGATGGGGTATAAAACAATAATGAACCTGACTGCCTTGTTGGCCGTATCTATAATTGGTAATGTTATAAGCAAAGGGGGGATCTGAGAATGTGGCAAAGGTTCACGGAGCGCGCACGCAGGGTCGTTTTTTTTGCGCAGGAAGAAGCCGGCAGGCTCGGAGAGAATTATGTCTCAACGGAGCATCTGCTTCTTGGCCTTGTGCGTGAAAATGATAGTGTTGCGGCGAGGATTCTGGACCGTATGGGGGTGAGCCTGGGTAGAATTCGATCCGAGATCGAACGACAGGTAGCTCGCGGCGATGGCCGTCTCGGTCAGGATATGCAGCTCACTCCTCGAGCGAAAAGGGTCATAGACCTCGCTTACGACGAAGCGCGAACACTCAATAATAACTATATAGGCACGGAACACCTGCTTCTGGGGCTCATCCGAGAGGGTGAAGGGCTAGGAGGAAAGGTGCTTCAGAAGCTGGGCGTGGACATTGAGCGCACGCGCAGGGAGGTCACGAGCCTGCAGGATGGCGAAACTACTGCCGCGCCGGCCGCTCGCACACGCTCTAAAACCCCTACCCTGGATGAATTCGGCAGAGATTATACCGAATTGGCCAGGCAGGATAAGCTCGACCCGTGCATAGGACGCGATAACGAGATCGAACGAGTGATGCAGATTCTCTCTCGCCGAACAAAGAATAATCCCTGTCTGATCGGGGAACCGGGAGTAGGCAAAACCGCCATAGCAGAAGGGCTTGCACAGCGCATCATCTCCGGGGATACGCCGGATATGCTCAAAGATAAGCGGATTGTAGCCCTTGATCTTGCGGGACTTGTGGCGGGGACAAAATATCGCGGCGAATTTGAAGAACGGATGAAGCGGGTGATGGACGAGGTCCGCAAGGCCGCAGGTGAAGTGATACTCTTCATAGACGAACTGCATACGCTGGTGGGCGCAGGGGCTGCGGAGGGCGCAATAGACGCCTCCAACATACTTAAGCCCGCGCTGGCCAGAGGAGAACTGCAGTGCATCGGCGCAACGACTATGGACGAGTTCAGAAAATATATCGAGCGCGATGCTGCGCTGGAGCGAAGATTCCAGCCGGTGCAGGTTCGACAGCCGAGCACCGAGGAGACCATAGAAATACTAAAGGGGCTGCGAGATCGTTATGAGCAGCACCATAGCGTGACTATCGACGATTCCGCGCTGCTGTCTGCGGCGCGTCTTTCGGATAGATACATCACCGACCGTTCGCTGCCGGACAAGGCTATCGACTTGATAGATGAGGCGGCCTCAAGGGTGCGATTGAAACTGGCAATGCCGCCTCCCGAACTCAGGACTGCCAAGCAGGAATTGAACCGCATCCAGACCGAGCTTAACACCGTGCCAAGCGGCTCGAATTATGATGTCGCCGCGGAACTGCGCGCGCTTGAGCAGGAACTTACCGAAAAGGTCGGTGAGCTTGACAAAAACTGGCAGAATGAGCGAGAGAACGAGCCGCGAATAGTCGGCGAAGATGAAATCGCTCATATAGTTTATTCCTGGACGGGCATTCCCGTTTCGAGGCTCGTGGAAGGGGAATCCGCGAAGCTGTTGAAAATGGAAGACGTTCTGCACGGCAGGATCATCGGCCAGCACGAAGCGATTGTCGCGGTATCCAAGGCTGTTCGACGCGCTCGATCCGGGATGAAGGACCCCAAGAGGCCGATGGGCAGCTTCATATTCCTTGGCCCTACCGGCGTGGGTAAAACCGAGCTTGCAAGGGCGCTGACGGCGTTCCTGTTCGAAAGCGAGGATTCGCTGATACGCATCGATATGTCTGAATATATGGAGCGTTTTGCCGTATCGCGACTGGTCGGCGCGCCTCCGGGATACGTAGGATACGATGAAGGCGGTCAGTTGACCGAGGCTGTTCGCAGAAGGCCATATTCGGTGATCCTGCTCGACGAGATCGAAAAAGCGCACCCGGATGTGTTCAACATTCTTCTGCAGGTGATGGAAGATGGTCGGCTGACAGACTCTCAGGGCAGAATCGTCGACTTCAAGAATGCGGTCATTATTATGACATCCAACCTGGGCGCGCAGGCCATCCAGAGCGGAGCCGGAATTGGTTTCAGAAGCGGTGATTCGGACGAGGTCGACAAGAACTACGAGAGCATGAAGAACCGCATCATGGACGAAATGAAGCGGACGTTCAGGCCGGAGTTCATTAACAGGGTGGACGAGACCATCGTCTTCCACCAGTTGACTAAAGAAGAGATTCTGCAGATAGTCGAATTGATGCTTGACCGGGTCAGGCAGCAGGTTAATACTCAGGGCATGGAACTTGAGGTGACGCAGGCAGTCAAAGAACAGCTTGCAAGCGAAGGCTTCGATCCACAATTCGGGGCCAGACCTCTGCGAAGAGCGGTTCAGCGACTGATAGAGGACCCGCTTTCTGAGGAAGTGCTCCTCGGAAGGTTCTCGGTAGGTGATACTATTCGAGTGGAAATCGAGGATGGTAAGGTCTTCTTTACCAAGGAACCTGACCTGCGGACGCTGCCTGTAGAATCGCAATCGACCTGATATGTGATAGTGAGCTTAGAAATCAACGCCCCGCCATTGACGGGGCGTTGTGTTTTTGCGGATGTGCTGCGCTATTTGCTCAGTTCATCGCCGATCGACTTGCGAACCTTTGCCCAGTCGTTTACGTTTCGATTAAACTCGTTTGGCGAGGTTATCAGCTTGGAGACGTATTTTTCGGCGGCTGGTCGTCCGAGTTTTTTCTCCAGCAGCACGATGTATTCGTAGTCTTCCAGGCCTTCACGCAGTAATTCGAGCCGAATAGAGCTGACCGGCCCATCCACTCCGACTTTTTTGCCGGGATAAAGGAGAGATCCGTCACCGTAGAGGTCTTTGTTTATGTTTTTGACGGTCGCCATGTCAGTCCACGGATCCGATGTTCCTATCTCGCTGCAGCACCAGTACGTTGCGCTCCAATACAGCAGTCCCTGGCAGCGATATTTCCAACCGAGCATAGGCAGCACACGATGGCTGGGGCCGTCCATGTCGAGGAAGTAATTGGGATATGGAGCCGCCGGCCCGCAGCATACATACCACCAGAACTCCTCGCCTTTATCCAGCTTTGCATAGAGCCGTTCCTTATTGTTGTTGAAATACTCCAGGCTTGGGCACCAGATGTTGAGGTGGCCATCGGCAAGTTCGTGGATGGTCTTGCCGCCGGTATCATAATTCGGGTCGACAAAATAAGGGGCCACAATCCGCAGCTTAGGGTCGACGGAGTGGATGCTGGCGCAGGCGTCTATCAGTCTTTTGTAGTCGTCTTCTGTGATCGGCTCATCGACAGGATAGAAATAACCTTTATCGAGCAACCCGCGCTCCCTGAGCGATTCAACCGATTTAGTATCGGGGATTATGTAAGTTGTGACTCGCGGGTCGTTGATATAGCGCGCCGCCTGATCCGATGTGGCCACCACGGGCAGCCAATAGGGCGATACCCAGCGATCGACCATAAAATCGTAATACTTGGCGTGCAGGCGTATGGCAGCGGCGCTATCTTCCTCTACGCCGTGTTGTCTGGCGATCCATTTCTTGGTCAGACCAAACGCAGTCTTGTGTCCGGGACCTTCGGGAAGGGAAAAGTTCCAGACTTTCAGCTTGACGAGCATTCGTTTTTCCGCGGCATTTGCGGGTTTTACAGAAATGTGGCCGGAATACTCTCCCGCCTTGGCATTGCGCGGAATGGAGATTGTAATCCATACGGGTTGGTTTTTGTTCGCCGAAACATCGAACAATGTCGCAGGCGGCAGCGGATCGGGAGCAATTTTATTGAGATTCGGCAGATCGATATACTCGACTTTGAGCAGTTCGATCTTTGTGATTGTCCCTGCAGTCCCGGTCAACGGGTCAAGGCTGATGCGCACATTTTTGAGCGGTTCACTGCCCGTTGTTATCACAATCTGTGCGGACTCGCTTTCGCCTTTGGCGGCGTAAAGCGCTATCTCTGACTTGGCATCGTTGGGTTTGTCCTGGTCGGGCAGTATCTTTGTCAGACTGCTTGCCGACCATAGCTGATAATCAGGAGCCTTGGCCATAGCATTTCCTCCGGTAAACAATATGAGAGCCAACGCAATCAAAGCTGCAAATTTCAACTTCATTACAGGCATAACTCCTCCTTCTGCGATGCGTCTTGGTAACATAAGTATTGTACGCACGCATATATCATACCTTCGTCGGCGGATACTCTGGCGGTTCCGGCGCGGGCGAGATGCGAACCGAATGCAACTGAGTTTTCGCATCTGCCGGTTTATAGCCGCGATGCCGCCTGTCGTGGTAGAATTGATATAACTTCATTGCAGAGGCTGGTGTGTTGGCTCGCAGACCTACAACAATCATTGCATTTATGTTGCTGGCCTCCATTTTCGCCGGCGGACCGGCTGCAGGCGGGATGGCTGACAAGGCTCGTCTCGTCGAGGAACTTGCCGCGTCCCCTGCTCGCGCATCCGCGCTGGCAAAGACAAACCGCAGCGATTTGTCGGAAATCGCGCTGGACATCATCGTATATCGCTGGGCATCGGTTGCGGCCAATCTGCCGACGGATGTCAATAACGCGAACGCGATAATAGCCGCTGTTTCGGATTCGCTGGCCGATTCGCTGATCAAATGGTCGCTGGACGCATTTTCGACCAAGAATAACTCAGGGGCGTCCTCTATTGTCTCAAATAGCGATCGCATCTCGAAACTGACCGAACTGCGGCGTCAGTTTGGAATGGCCCTCGATTATCGCAATTCATCTCCAATTCAGTCTGTAAACGCATTGACCAGCGTGCTCGCATCAAGTCGGGAACTCAATCTGGACCTGACGGAGGCTCTTGTTTGCACTATTTTAGGGCGGCAATATCACTATGACATGTCGCGATATCGCCTGGCCGAGGAGTGTTACAGCCGGGCCGGGATGATATTTTTCGCCTATGATTGCTTCGAATCGGCGGCGATTGTATATGACGACTACGGCAGCCTCGGCTCTGAGATGGGCAGGTCGCTGGTGGCGACGCAGTATTATAGCCTGGCCGCTCAACAATGGTCCCTGTTGGCAAAGCAGAACCCGACTGTCAGCAGATATAGATTGATGGCAGGCAGGGAGTTTATTCGCGCAAGCAAGGCGCAAAACGCCGCCGGGGATACAGATAAGGCCCTTGAACTTGTCAACGCAGGATTGGATAAGCTCCGCGAGGCCGCTGCGATGACCAAATCATACGACGAACTAATTAGAAATCTGATCACCGTATCGAACCTGTATCGCAGCCAAAACAACCTCTCCAAGTCCATCGAACTGCTCAAAGCTGCCGCGCGAGCCGGAGAACAAAGCGAGGATCCGCTGCTGGTAGCGCAGGTTTATGAAAGCCTCAGCGACGCGTATGAAGAGACAAACCTGAACCCGAAAGCTCGCGAAGAGGCTGCAAAAAGAGAGAAGATTCTGAACAATGCAGCGATTGCCGCCGAAAACGCCGTAAACAAGCTGATATCAGATGAGTCTCTAACAAAAGAAGAGCAGCTCAAGTTGCAAACTATAGCCGAGCGCGGCGCGGGAGCGCTGCAGCAATTGGATAAAAGCGCGGAGTCGGCTGCGTTGCTGACGCGCATAATCGACATCTATAAAAGCAAATCTTTTGTGGATGGGCAGATAAGGTGTATGAGGGCGCTTGCCGAGACCCTGGATTCACAACAGAAGTCACCGGAAGCCCTTGCGCAGCGCATGGAGGCAGTTACGCTCGCCCTAAAGACAAATAAAAAGGTGCTGGCAGGGGAGATTGTGCGCGAAATGGTGCAATCGTTTATCGATGTCGGCGATCTGGACAACGCATTGGACACACTGGCTGAGTTCTGGAGCATTATGGAACAGTCCGGCAACGTGCGCGGGGCTGCTGACGTGCTCGAAGGCAGAGGGACCCTGCTGGCCAGTCATGGACGTTTTGAAGCTGCCGTTCAGGACTATGAAAAGGCATTGTCTAGATATTCGACTCAAGTCGGGGATCCGTGGGCGGCGGCAGGCGTATCGCTAAAGCTGGCCTCGGCTCTTGGTTCGCTCGATAAGCCTGCGGAAGCTGCCGAGGTGTTGGAAAAAGACCTCCAAGATATTGAAACGCGCTACTCAGATGAAAATGTGGACCCTAATATAAGCCCGGAGCGCGCTCGGTTGATGATGGGATTGTATCAGGAGTTGGTGATCGCATACGTTCGTGACAACAGATGCGAGGCGGCCACGAATATATTGACCAAGGCTCGTCATTATCCGTGGATAAGCGAACTGGTCTCTCGGCTGCGGGCTTCGACCGACCCATTGGTAGCTGACTATGCAAAATCGGTCGATGTCGTCGGAAGCGAGCCTGATCCGGGGTCATCCACGCCATCCATAAGCGGCCCTACCCTGCTCGCCAATAACTGGGCGGATTTTTCTGCCAGATCTGCGATGCTCAGGGAGCGCTACCCTGCACAGTATAATGCGCTGCCCGTCAATCCTCTTATAGAGTTTTATAAATCCCGCAACAGCCTGCCCAAAAAGATATTGATGATCGAATATCTGCCCACAAACAACTCAACGTTCGCGTTCGTATGCGGAAACGGCAAGGCGTCGGTGTGGGAGTTGGGAATATCGAGCAAGAGGATGACATCCCTTGCAGGTCTGCTGCGAAACAACATCAGGGCCTTTGAACTGAGCCTGGGAGCCGGAGTTCCGCTGCCGCCGATAAGCGACTGGAGAGAACCGTCATTTCTTGAAATCCGCGATCTGCTGATTGAGTTTTACAACGCTCTGATTGCGCCGATTGCACAGGAGTTCGATCAAAATCACACCCTGATGTTTGCGCTGCCTAACGAACTTAAAGGCGTACCGATACATGCGCTTATTTCCGGTGACGACAAAGGCGCGCCAAGATTTATGGTGCAGGATTATGAGATAGGTTATCTGGCGGAGGATATGCTCAGAGACCTGCTCGGCAAGGATAACAGGCCGATTGAACAGAACTCGGACAGGCTGGCCATATTCGCCGACCCCGCGGGAGATTTGCCGGGTGCGCGCAAGGAAGCGACTATGCTGGGCAAGCTATACTTCAACAGCAGCGTCTATGTGGGCAACCGCGCCACCGTAGGCAACTTCATCAAAGAGTGCGACAAGGCCAGCATACTGCATATTGCGCTGCATTATGACGTGCATCCCAATCCGTCCAAGTTCGTCCTTCAACTCGCTCCTGAGGGCGGCCTGGCAAAAAACATCACAGTTCAAGAGTTATCATCAGTGACCAATCCGCATCTGCAACTAGTGGTGCTGTCGGCATGTGACTCAGCGGCGTCTGCCGATCCGCTGGAATCCGGGCCATCCCGCGCTGCCGAGGTGTTTTCCCTTATGGGCGCAAAATCCGTTCTTGGCGGGCTATGGAAGGTGGCCGATGAGCCGGCGTCGGATTTGATGGGCGATTTTTATAGAACCATTGTCCGGGGAAATACGCGAACCGGTTCGTTGCGTGCCGCGCAACTCAAAATGATCGAGGACAAAACTTATGCGCACCCGTTCTATTGGGCGTGTTTTGCGATGTATGGAAGCCCGTGGTAGAAATCTGCGCACATAAAAAAAGGCGCAATGGCCACGATTGCGGCCACTACGCCTCAGGTTCAGGTGAGCTGACCCACCTGCAAAGGAGGTTAAGATGGGCGGCCGCCTGGAACAAATTGCGAAGTTGACCTAACATTTGGGAGAGATTGCAAGAGAACCACGCTGCTCCGATGTTTGGCGACCGCCTCGGTGCGAACTGCGTTTAGAAAGCACCGTATACAATAATTATATACCATTTATTATCAATATACAACCATATTTATACCTAAACGTGTGTAGTTATTTCGGACAATCTTTCTTTATGCCTCCATAATAACAGGCACGACCATAGGTCTACAGTGAGTATGTTCGTAAACATATTTGCCCACAGCCTTTCTGCAGGCCGCCTTTATATCGTCAAATTCACCCAGCGCATCGTCGTCGGCATACTCCTGAAGCACCTGAGCAATGCGTTCTTTTGCGCCTTCTAAAATCTGTTCGGCGCGCTCGGCTTCGACAAACCCGCGTGAAAACATATCAGGTCCGGAGACAACCTGCTTTTCGGCCGGGTTAAGCCCTATCACGGCTATTATGAACCCGTCCTGAGCGAGATGCCGCCGATCACGCAGCACCAGATCCTCCACGTCCCCTACTCCCAGTCCATCTACCATAACCATGCCGGCGGCCACGCTATCGACCACCTCGGCTTTGTCATCGGATATCTCCAGCACGTCGCCAATATTCATATAAAAGATGCACTCTGCATCGTAGCCTTGAGACGTGACCAACTCCACAAACTTATGATAGTGCCTTTCTTCTCCGTGAACGGGGATCATATATTGTGGCTTCAGAAGATTGATCATCATCCTGATATCTTCCTGATTGCCGTGTCCGGACGCATGAACCATTGTCTCCGGCTCGTAGAGCACGGTTGCTCCCTGTTTGAAGAGGCGGTTTATCGTGCGCATCACCAGGTCTTCGTTGCCGGGAATCGGGGTGGCGCTGATAATAACTGTGTCCCCATCCTCGATTTTAATGCGCTTATGCTCGTCCATTGCCATCCTCGATAGCGCGGACAGCGGCTCTCCCTGGCTTCCTGTTGTTATGATAACGGTTTCATCCCTGCCTGCCTTTGAGATTTCGTCGTTTGTAAGGCGGGTTCCGGGAGGGATTTCCAGATAGCCGAGTTCCTCTGCTATTCGACTGTTGTTTTCCATGCTGCGCCCGATTACCGCAACTGCGCGACCATATTTGGAGGCCACGTTAAATATCTGCTGAATGCGATGGATATTGGATGCAAATGCCGCAACTATGATCCTCCCGGTCGCGGTGGCAAAGATGCGCTCGAAGGTCTCTCCCACAACGCTTTCGCTTGGAGTGAAGCCGGGTTTTTCGACGTTGGTCGTATCGCATAACAGCAACTCCACGCCCTGATCCCCTGCCCGCGCAAGGCGGCTCATATCGATAAGGTTTCCGTCGATGGGAGATTGATCGAATTTGAAATCTGCGGTATGCACCACCGTTCCGACCGGGGTCTCTATTATCAGACACGATGCATCCGGGATACTATGGGAGACACGCACCCACTCCACGGTAAAATCTCCAAGCTCCACAACTGAGCCGCATTGGACGGTATTTAGGCGCGCATAATCGATTAGCTTATGCTCGATGAGTTTGTTTTGGACAAAACCTAAAGTTAGCGGGGTTCCGTAAATCGGCACATCGATCCGCCTGAGCAAATAGGGCAGCGCGCCGATATGATCTTCGTGGCCGTGGGTGAGCACGACCGCCAGTACTTTGTCTGCGTTCTCTTCGAGGTAGGTGATGTCGGGGATAACAATATCTACTCCCAGCATCTCCTCTTCAGGAAACATCAAACCCGCGTCGACAACCAGAATCTGATCGTCGACGCGGAAGGCTGTCATATTCTTGCCGATTTCAAGCGCTCCGCCAAGGGGAATGACTTGCAGTTTTTTGTTTTCTTCCATTTTTATGAGGGGCCATGCCCAGGCGATCGATCGCCTAGTCCGCTGTTATATACCCGCGCTCGATTGCCATCTCTGCGATTTGGACGGCATTTAGCGCAGCTCCCTTTCGGATATTGTCGGCGACCACCCACATATCGAGCGTATTGGGATTGCACGAGTCCTGTCTTATGCGTCCCACATAGGTGGGGTCCTTGCCTTCAGCAAACAGGGGCATAGGGTATTTTCCGGCTGCCGGGTCATCTATGACCTCCAGCCCGGGCCAGTTTGCCAGTGCATTGCGAGCCTCATCAGCGGACAAAGGCTTTTCAAGCTCCACATTGATCGTCTCGGAATGCGCCCTGAAGACGGGCACTCTGACACAGGTCGCCGATACCCTCAGACAGGGCAGGGCAAATATCTTCCTCGTCTCCTTTATCATTTTGATCTCTTCGCCAAAGTAGCCCTCATACTCATCTTTCAGCCCGCTTATCTGAGGAATGAGGTTACATAGTATCTGATACGGATACTGCTCACAGGATATTTCTTCGCCGGCAACATAAGCCTGAAGCTGCTGTTCCAGTTCCTTGATGGCCGCGCTGCCGGTTCCGGAGACGGATTGATAGGTGGATACTACCACCCTTTTGAGTCCCGCCATTTTATGCAGCGGAGCCAGTGCATGCACCATCTGTGTGGTGCTGCAGTTGGGATTAGCGATGAATCGATGCTGCTTTTGCATTGCGTCGCCGTTGACTTCCGGCACGATAAGCGGCACTCGATCGTCCATGCGAAAGTCATCGCCGTTGTCGATCACAAACGCGCCTCTGCTGACCGCTTCCCAGCCGAACAGATGGCTTGCTCCCTTTACGCCCTCCGTGCCTGCAAAAAAGGCGATGTCGATGTCGTCGAAAGCCTCAGCGACGGTCTGTTTGACCGGGTACACAACCCCATCGATCTCCTGATCACGAGAGGACCGCGCAAGAATGGTGAGTTCGGAGGCAGGGAAATCCCTCTGCTTGAGAACGCGCACCATTTCCTCTCCGACAGCGCCGGCCCCTACTACGCCGACCTTGAATTCAGACATTGATTATCCTCCATAGCCATCACGGGCATCCCACACTCCCCCGCAGGGAAGCTCGGCCCGGTTGGTTATTTATTCCCTTGATTGTTAATCGCAGGAACAGCTTAAGCCTCAGGCGACGCCTGAAGGCAATACATCTCCGTCATAACAACTGATCCAGCCCGTAAACCAGACCTTTTGCCTGACGCGCCTGCCTGATAGCCAGCAGCACGCCCGGCATAAAACTTGTTCGATCTATGCTATCGTGGCGTATGGTCAGCAGTTGGCCGGCCCCTCCGAACAAGACTCCCTGATGCGCAACAAGGCCGGGCAGCCTTACGCTGTGAATGCGAACTCCGCCGCGCTCATCCCCACGGGCAGGATCGCTTCCGCCAATCGGAGTATGCGCCACAACGCCTGCCGCTTGACGCGACTCATCTATCATAGCCGCAGTTTTTATCGCGGTCCCTGACGGCGAATCGATCTTTTTGTCGTGATGCAGTTCGATCACTTCCACGTCAGGCATATATTTTGCCGCCTCAGCCGCGAATCTCATCATCAAAACTGCCCCAATCGCAAAATTGGGTATCACCATCGCAGCGACGCCCTTTTGTTCGGATAGCTGCGCCAATTCGGACAACTCATCATCAGCAAGGCCGGTCGTGCCGATTATCGGGACTATTCCGCGCTGTATGGCATTCCGGGCGTTGCCCATCACAAAAGGCTTCGCAAAATCAACTATCACATCCGGCTTCGCATCGTTCAAAATATACCCAAAATCGACGTGCACATCTATGCCGAGATCATCTGCAGGAGCCACATCGCACGCCGCCACCAGTGTCATATCATCTGCGCCGGTCACCGCTTTGACGACCTCGCGCCCCATCTTTCCACACGCACCCAACACAGCTACTTTAATCATCAACATACCCTTCGAAGATTGATTAACTGAAAACGCCCTCGAGCACATCCGCATGTTTTGTAAATGGCCCAATTGCCGCTACCGCTAAACGACTGTCACCGAACACCGCACTCGCAACATCGGCCACATCGTCCCGGCTGATGCTCATTATTGAAGCGATCACCTCGTCGAGCCGAACGCTTCTGCCAAAATACAACTCCCCTTTTGCCAGTCGACTCATACGATTGGACATGCTCTCCTGGCCCAAAACCAGCGCGCCCCTTATCTGGTTCTTTGCACGATCAAGCTCCGCCTCGGTGACGCTATTGCGGCCAATGGCGGCACACTCCCTGCGGGTTAGTTCGACAACATCTCTTACATTATCCACACTCGTCCCGCCATAAACAGCAAACAGCCCGGCCTCGTTGTATGATGCGGAGTATGACCCTATCGCATAAGCGAGGCCGCGGTTTTCTCTTATCTCCTGAAACAGCCTAGAACTCATACCTCCGCCCAGAATCGAGTCGATCGCGGCAAGAGCGTATTTCTTCTTGTTATGCTGAGAAAACCCGACCGCGCCCAGGCAGAAATGCACCTGTTCGGTGGGCTTGTCGATGATCCGAAAATCGCGATTCGGGATCACATCGACCGCTCTTCTGGGCGTTCGTTTGCCCTCTAAAGAGCCGAAATGCAGGGCAACCGTATCGACAAAGCTGCGATGATCGATTTTGCCGGCAGCGACGATCACCAGTGCGTCAGGTCGGTAGAACTCATTTACATAGGAAAGCAGGGCCTCTCTATTGAGCGCACTGATAACCGCCTCGCTTCCGACAACCGGGTTGCCGAGGTGATGGCCTTTCCATAAAGTCTGCGCAAGCAGGTCGTGAACCTCATCCTCCGGGGTATCCTGATGGCGTTTTATCTCCTCAAGAACAACATTTATCTCCCTGGATATCTCGGCAGGCTCATATACGGAATTGAGAACCATATCGGAGACAATATCGAGCGCATCGTTTAGGTGCTCGCTCAACACCTTGGCATAAAAGCAGGTATATTCCTTGTCGGTGAACGCGTTTAGGTGTCCTCCCAGCGAATCAATTTCGTCGGCTATCTGCCGGGCAGATCGTTTTTGCGTGCCCTTAAACAGCATGTGCTCGACGAAGTGACTCATTCCCCGGCTTGTTTCGTCCTCATCACGAGCACCGGCCACTGCCCATACGCCAACAGATACGGAGTCCACATACGGCACTCTTTCGCTGATAATACGAACTCCGTTAGGCAGAACAGTCTTGTTGATGGACGATTGATACGCCATCCAGTCTTTCCCTTTCACGCATATACATCCAGAAGGCCACAAACCCCCCTGCCATCCCCTTGGATTCAAGAGAAGTTAGGAGGGTTCGTATGCATCATAAACCTATTGCAACAGCCTGTCAGTTACTATCTTTTAGGACGGAACCTGACTGTCGGGCCATCGTCATCCCCATCTCCGGATCGAGGGCTTTTATGGCCTCCACGAGGTGGTCTTCCGCCTCCGCTGCGTCCTCCAGAATCTCGACGCGGAGCCTGCGGGGGAGCAACGTAGTCCTCATCACCTTCGATAAGGCCGCGTCGGCTGAGTCGAATCTTGCCGTCATCGCCGATCTCGATTACCTTAACCGTAAGCTCATCCCCTATTTTGCAGACGTCCTCGGTTCGGTTGACGCGCTCCTTGTCAAGCTGAGAAATATGCACAAGGCCATCTCTGTTAGGAAGAATCTCCACAAAAGCGCCGAACGCCTCGCAGCGAGTGACCTTTCCGGTAAAG
>JAAYKE010000133.1 GCA_012522575.1 Armatimonadota bacterium
CCGCAGTGGCACGCACTGATATCTATCGAGGCATGCCAGGCAGGCAAAGATGTCTACTGCGAAAAACCGATATCCCTGTATCCGGCGGAATCTCAACTAATGCTCAAGGCTGCCGTCGAAAACAAGCGCATGACGCAGGTCGGCACGCAGATTCACGCTGGGGACAACTTCCGACGATGTGTCGAGATTGTTCGATCGGGCATGCTTGGAAAGATCAGCACTGTTCGTATAGTTTGCAATATGAACGAGTATCCCGGACTCAAGCGCGTTGCAGACTCCGAGCCGCCTGAAGGGCTTGATTGGGACACATGGGTTGGCCCCGCTCCCCTGACCAAGTTCAATAAGTCTCTGTTCGAAGAGCATCGCTACTTCCGCCATTATTCTTGCAGTTACCTGCACGAGCTTGGCCCGCATATCGTTGACCTTGCGTGGTGGGCGATGGATCCTGGTCCGCTGAGAGCAGTCTCAGCCTCCGGCGGTCGGTTTGTTCTGCAGGATATGAGTGACATCCCGGATACTTTCAACGCGACGTGGGAATTTGACGACTTCTCAATGGTTTGGATGCATTCATTGGTCAACGGGTATAACTTCGGCTTTGGCGGCCCCACCGGCGGCGGACGCAAGCTGGCTGTTATATTCCAGGGCACTAACGGAACGCTTATAGGAGATTATGGCTCGCTTCAGCTATATAACGATGGAGGCGACAAACTCGATGAGTCCGCAGTTCCTGCGCCCAGTATTCCATCTTCGCCCGGACATGATCGGGAATTTTTGAACTCGATCAAATCCCGCGAGCTGCCGTTGTGCTCGTTCCAGTATCATCAGCCGATGGCGCTGGCGTTCGACCTTGCACAACTGTCGTACGATACCGGTCGAAAGCTGCAGTGGGATGCCAGCAAAGGTCAGGTTGTGGGTGACGCCGAAGCGCAGAAACTGTGCAGACCCACATACCGGAAACCTTGGGCGTTGCCCAAGTAAGTGAGGGACTAACGTGAACAGGCGTGAATTTTTAATCGGGGCGACCGCGACAGCGGTCACCCTGGGAACACTGCGATCGAAATCGGAGGCTAATGCGTTGTCACAATCGAATGCAGACGGCAAGCTCAAAAAGGGTATCATCTTCAATATGCTGCCCGGTTCATTGAGCGTGGAAGATAGATTCAAACTGGCAAAGGACGTTGGGTTTGAGGGCATTGAAGCCTCTCCTACCGATGATCCGGCCCAGGTCAAGGCGCTGTGCGATGCAGCGGAGAAAACCGGCTTACCTATCCATTCCGTTATCTTCGGCGGATGGCAGTCCCCGCTGTCTTCGCCGGATGATAATGTGGGCAAACAGGGCGTTGAAGAGTTGAAGAGAGCGCTTCAAAACGCCAAGGACTTTGGCGCAGACGGACTTTTGCTTGTGCCCGGCGTGGTGAACGAGGAAGTTCGATATGTGGATTGCTATACTCGCTCACAAAAGCGCATCAAGGAAGTTATCCCGACTGCCGAGAAGCTCAAAATACCGATTCTTATAGAAAACGTCTGGAACAACTTTTTGTTGTCTCCCCTTGAAGCCGTCAGATATATCGATGAATTCAAAAGCAAATGGGTTCAGATGTATTTCGACGTCGGCAATGTAATCGCTTTCGGGTGGCCGCAGGACTGGATTCGAACCCTGGGGCCGAGAGTAAAGAAGGTTCACCTCAAGGACTTCAAAAAAGGTCCGCGAGAATGGGTCAATTTGCTTGAGGGCGACGTCAATTGGCCGGAGATCAAGGCGTCTTTGGGTGAGGTAGGCTACAGCGGATATCTGACCGCTGAGTTGTCGGGCGGAGACGAAAAATATCTGCGCGATCTTAGCGAAAGAATGAGCAAGATCATAGCCGGCACAACCAAAGCCTGATATCGAGAAATATGAGCAGCGTCGAATCCGGCGCTTGAGAGGTAGAGCTGCGCGTATATGCCGTATATTGTATTGTCGGTGGTCCTGGCCATACTGTGGCATTTGACCGTTGCGCGTGCTGCGCCGCGATTCGGCCTGCTCAAAGTCAATTTTCGCAATGACCTCATAATGTCATCTTACGGGCTGATCGAATTCCCGTATATCGCCACTGCTGCAATCATCCTTTGCGCTTCAGGAGTCGTCGAGTGCACGCGCGTCTGGCAGTATCTGACGGTGATGGGCGTGATGTGGATACTGGGCGCGATTGACGACATCTGGGGCAGCCGCGAAGTCAGCGGATTCAAAGGCCATTTCAGAAAACTCCTTTTTGAGGGCAAGGTCACGACTGGCGCAGTCAAGGCGTTAGGCGGCGGACTGACTGCGCTTGGGGCCGGGTTCTGGTTATACAATGACAGCGTATTCTTTGCTCTGCAGGCCGGATCTGTCATTGCGCTATCTTCTAATCTAATTAATCTTTTTGATCTGCGTCCGGGCAGGGCAGTGGCTATTATTTTTTTTGGATTGGTAGTAACATATATAGTGAAGTGCGGCCGTCTTGTCGCTATGCCGCTGGTTGGAGCAATCGCAGCTATTGCCTTGGCATTTGGAATTGTTGACGCGCGTGGAAAGGCAATGATGGGAGACTCAGGGTCCAACTCACTCGGCGCCGCCTTGGGAATGACAATCGCCCTCAGCGCCCCGAATTGGATGCTGCCCGCGATCATACTAATGGCAGCCGTGCACATCTACTCAGAAAAACGCTCGATCTCAGGCGCGATTGAATCTAACCGCCTGCTTAAAGAGATCGACCGTCGCTTGGGGGTACGCTAGTTTTGGCTGAAATTAAGATAGATCGTGAGAGATGCAAAGGTTGTGAGCTTTGCGTGCATTTTTGTCCAGCAAACTGCATCGAAATTGATGAAACATACAACAACAGGGGATATCGCCCGGCCTGTTTTGTCAGACAAGAAGATTGTACGGGATGCGCAATATGCGCCAGGGTATGCCCAGACGTGGCGATAGAGGTCTGGAGATAATATATGACAAATCGCAAGTTAATGAAGGGTAATGAGGCCATCTGTTACGGAGCCATAGCCGGAAGATGCGATGCGTTTTTCGGTTATCCTATCACGCCTCAAAATGAGATTCCCGAGCTGATGTCGACTTTGATGCCGGACAATGGACACGTGTGTTTGCAGGCGGAAAGCGAAGTATCGGCGATAAATATGGTCTATGGAGCTGCCAGCACAGGCAAAAGAGCCATGACGTCCTCTTCGAGTCCCGGAATCAGCCTAAAACAAGAAGGAATTTCCTATATTGCGGCAGCGGAACTTCCCTGCGTTATAGTCAATGTTCAGCGAGGCGGGCCGGGATTGGGCAATACTCAGGCCGGACAAGCCGATTATTTTCAAACGGTCAAAGGCGGCGGACACGGCGATTATAAGGTGATAACCCTGGCTCCGTGGAGCGTGCAGGAATGTTATGACTTTATGCCGCTTGCCTTTGATTTGGCCGATGAGTATCGCGGCCCGGTTGCTATCTTGATGGATGCAATAATCGGCCAGATGCTCGAGGCAGTTGAGTTGCACGATAACTTTGAAATCGTCGATCGACCCAAGCCCTGGGCTGTTACGGGTATGCGGGAAAGAGATCATAACGTCGTGAACTCGCTGTGGATCGATGTCAATGTGATGGAGGAAGTAAACCTGCGTCTTCAGGCTCGTTATCGCGAGGCGGAGAAAAATGAGGTGCGATACGCTGAATACAAAGTTGAGGACGCGGATATGGTTTTCGTGGCCTACGGCTGCTCCGCCAGGGTCTGTCGAACGGTTGTCGATCTAGCCAGGGAAGAAGGCATCAAACTGGGATTGTTCCGACCTGTTTCGCTGTATCCGTTCCCGTCAAACAGGATAGCCCAGATAACCAAATCCGGATGTTCTTTTATGGCTGTGGAGATGAGCTGCGGGCAAATGGTGGAGGACGTCCGATTGGCGGTTAACGGCGCATCGGAGGTTCTGTTCTATGGCAGGACCGGAGGAGTTGTCCCCACCCCGACCGAGATTCTTGACTACGTGAAACAGGTTTATGACATAGCTGCAAACCCGACATCGTGAAGCATTGCAGACAAGAGAGCATGAGATAATGAAAAAAGTATTTGAACGACCAAAATCCCTGAGGCAGGCTGAGTTTACCTACTGCCCGGGCTGCATACACAGCATAATCCACCGCATGGTAGCAGAGACGATGGATGAGCTCGACATCACAAATCGCACGATCGGCGTTTGTCCGGTGGGTTGCGCGGTGTTTATGTATGAATATATGAACTGCGATATGATCGAAGCCGCCCACGGCCGCGCGCCGGCTGTCGCGACCGGGGTTAAGAGGGTGTTGCCTGATAAGTTTGTGTGGGCGTATCAAGGCGATGGCGACCTGGCATCGATCGGAACAGCGGAGATTATCCACGCTGCCGCCAGAGGGGAAAAGATTTCGGTGGTGTTTATCAACAATACCACATACGGAATGACGGGCGGGCAGATGGCCCCGACGACGCTGGTTGGTCAGAGGGGATCAACCTGTCCGGCGGGCAGAGACCCTGAGCATACCGGATATCCGATTCGAGTATCAGAGATGCTTGCTACTCTGGATGCTCCATCGTATATTGCCCGCGTGACGCCGACATCTCCTGCCGGTTTGGTTAAGACAAAAAAGGCGATAAAACGTGCGTTTGAAAATCAGCTTGCCGGCAAGGCTTTTTCTATGGTCGAAGTGCTTTCAAACTGTCCGACACACTGGAGAATGACGCCTATCGAGAGCTTTAAGTGGATCGACGAAAACATGACCCCGGTTTTTCCGCTGGGTGTGTTTGTCGATAGATAAGGATAACATTATGCTAAAGCGCCAAGAGGTTAAAATTGTAGGAATGGGTGGCCAGGGCATAATGGTCATTGGTCAACTGCTGGCTCACGCAGCCCTCATAGAGGGAGCAAATGTCGTGTGGTTTCCGTGTTATGGGCCGGAGACCAGGGGCGGGCTGGCGGAGTGCACAGTTATTATCTCATCCGATGAGATTGGCTCGCCGGTAACATCGACTCCGGATACCCTTATCGCAATGACTCAGCCCCTGCTCGATAAGTTCGCCCCGACAGTTAAGCCGGGCGGAGTTATCTTCGTCAACACGTCCCTTGCCCAGCCTCCGAAATATCGTGACGATTGCAAAATTGTGGAGATACCGGCAAACGACATAGCCACCGAGCTTAGCAATCCCAAAACGGCTAATATGGTGATGCTGGGCGGGTACGTTGAATTGATGAAGCCGGTAAAGCTGGAATCATTGAAGGCTTCTTTGAAAGAAGTGCTCCCGGAGCACAACCACCGCTTTATCCCAATCAATAATACGGCTCTCGACAAAGGCGCAGAAGTCACATCTCGATGACCTTCATCGGCCCATCAATATAAAGACAAGCAAAACGGCCGCAGATATTTCCTAATCCGCGGCCGTTATATTATTACTCCTGGATAGTGAATCCCTTGGTGGCTTTCTCTTCCAGTTTTGCTTTTTTTGCAGCCTTCTTTTCCTTTATGCTCTTTTTAGCCACTTTTGGCTCTTTTCGAATTGATCTGTCTTTCATGGCTTGACACCCCTATCTTAAGGCGAGTCCTCAGACTCATTATACAGGTTACATAGAAGACGATGAAAATCCTTCCCGATCTCAGATTACAGCCTGGCCTCGAGTTTATTGGTGAACTCAATCATCTTGGCGCGGAATCCCATCAAGTCCGTAGGAGTGAGTTTATCCATAGGTTTGATCATAAAAGCAGCCAGATACGCCTCGGTCGCCGCTATATAGTCCTTGTCTGCCTCGCGTTTTTTGTCTTTTAGCTCGCGCAGAGCTTTCATATATGTTGTTATGAAGCGCGTATCGGTGACACCTTCGCGCATCGCCATAGTTAGCAATGAATCGAGCCTTTCGGGAAAATCCGTTTCATCTTTGGGCATCCAGAACGGCATACAACCGTAAAGCCCGCTTCGCCAGAGGGCTATGCCGGAATTCATACGATTCTCGTGAACTTCCCTGCGGGCATCCCACCAATACCACTCCCATTTGTTGGTGCGCTCAGATCCGCCGTTGATCAGCGCCTGGACATAGGGCATATCGATATTGTAGTTGAGCGCGTGGCAAACAGGGAGCAATTTCTCAGCGGTTTCAGAGTCTGATACAGTCGCTGCCACCTGACATCCTGATTGTCGCATCAGGCGGGCTTTCTCGACTGCAGCGGCGGTCTCTTCTTCGCTACAGGGATTATTCGCGCAGAACTGAAAGATTGTTGGTATTCCGGCGGTTCTTTTGGCGGTCTCAACAGCACGAATCTGCTCGACTGTTGGCATATCGCAACCAGATGCGAACGCGAGCACAGGAGTGCCTCCGACCAGCCCTGCGCTGCAGCAAACTCGAAGCACATCGCCAATGTTCTCCGGCATAGCAGAAATTGCAACTGCTCTAAAGCCCATATCGGCAATTGCCTGAACGAAATTCGCGTAAGAATCCGTATCGAGAGCGGATGTTCCCTCGCCAAACGGGGACAGCGAAGTGTATAACGCATACTGCTTCGACGAACCTATCAAACGCATAGGAATGACGTTTACATCCAGCGGAACGACATCCCATTGTTTGTCCTGATATGAAAAGTTTATATATCCTTTATAAAGGCCCGGTTTGGTTCCTTTGGGCACTGTAACATCGACCCAAAACAGCGCCGCTGCAGGGCCGATTTCTATATTATTTGCGGGCAGGAGATCGTTGCCCTTAACCAGTTTCACTTTGACATTCTCTTTTGCGATCTTACCTGGGCCGACTAGCTCGGCTCCCGACACAATCACATCCAGAGGTTTTCCGAACACCACGGAAAAAGTCGATGGCGCAGTTTGTTCCGCACACATTGTCACAGTCAACTTGGATGGGCCAGTCGCCGGTATCGCCTCGAAAGGCTGACCAACCACTACTTTCATATACTTCGGGCCAGTTGGTATTACCACTGCCGGCGGTTTGGCTGCGGCAGTAGTGGCGGCCTTTGTGACCGGTTTCGCTTTTACGGCCTTTTTAGCGGCGGCAGAGGCAAATGAGCCTACAAAAACTGCGAGAACTGCAATCATTGCGCAAAATCGGGCAATTCTGAACATATTAAACTCCATAGAACAGATAGAACAAATGCCGCAACTGCGATCCGTCAGGCGGCTGGGTTATGGCAAAAGGGTAATGTTTATACCTCATATATCAGGCTGCTGCCAATTAGCGATATTGCCAACCGAGTCACTTCTTGTTAGTAAAGTGCTCGATGCGCCTCAGAGTGGCAAGAGAAACCTTTCTTCGCTCCAGGGCCTGCTGCACTTTCAGTGAAAGCAGTTCAAATACATCAACCCCGGGAATATTCTTTTCGACATAGTCAAAGGCTCCCCTTTTCATACACTCAACCGCGTTACCGACGTTGCCATAGGCAGTCAGCACGATGAGTTCCGTAAAAATATCAGAGGCTAGCGCCGTCTGGAGCACCTCCAAACCGCTGGTAGGGGACTCCATTACCATATCGGTGACAACCACATCATACGGCGGGTTATGCGTATTGATGGCCTCAATTCCCTCGGCCTGAGTTTCTGCGGTATCTACTTCGTAGTTGTCTCTTTCCAATCTTCGCTTAACCGCGCTGCGCACGGCTTCTTCGTCATCAATAACCAGTATTTTGCACACCGGAAAACCTCCCTTGATATTGTAGGCTATATTATTCTTCAGTGTTTACGCGTTTTCGTCGCGGAGCCTCGCATTTGCACGGCAGTAACAGGGTGAAAATTGCTCCAACTCCCGCTTTGCCGCTTTCATAGATAGTCCCATTGTGCGCGTCCACGATGCCTTTTACTATAGACAGCCCAAGTCCCATGCCCTTGGCTCGAGATGTGTAAAACGGATTAAATATCTTGGGCTTGTTTTCAGACTTCACTCCGGGGCCGGTGTCGGCAAACCTCACCGCCACATATTTCCCGGATCTTTGAGACGGTTTGAGCCACTTTTTGCTTCTCGAATCGGCAATTGAGGTGCTTACCACAACTTCGCCGCCTTCCGGCTGGAAGCTGAGCGCGTTTTCCAGCAACTCGGAAAAACATCTTTTCAACTTTGTTGTATCGGCGCAAATGTGCGGCAGACTCTCATCCAAATCGAGTCGCAGTTTGGTGGCTGATCGCTTAGGAAATGTTTCCGCTATAGTTTCTTTGACCAGCAGATTGATGTCGGCTTCGACCAGTTCGACCTGCGTGGCTTTGACAAACTCTCGGAACTCGTTGAGTATTTCTTCAAGCAGGAATATGCCTTTTTTGATGCTTTCAAGCAATCCCCAGGCGTCCTGCGGCTCGACATCCCCGGAGTTGAGGAGAAATTCAATCTCGTTTACGTCTCCTTTGATGGCAAAGACGCGATTGCCGATCATATGCGCCGAACGCGCCGACATCTCACCCCAGGCGGCAAGTCGCTCGGTTTTGACGAGTTGATCAACTAATCTCGCATTTTCCAACGCAACTGCGAGTTGGCCGGCAATCGTGGAGAGTATCCGTTCCTCATCTTCGGTGAAGTCGTTGCGAAACCAGTTATACGGGCTTTTGCGTCTCTGAACACGCAGCACCCCTAACAGATCATTTCTCCCGACAATCGGAACGCCCATAAAGGCTCCGTCCTCGACATTTGGCAGTTCCTGATGCAGGCCGCGCCATCTGGAGTCGCTGCTGGGATTAATCACTCTGATAGATTGCTTATTTTGCGCTATCCATCCGGTCAGCCCTTCCCCAAGTTCATAAGCGGCCTTGCCGATCATCTCTTTGAGCGGCCCGCGCGAAGCCTTCAAAACCAGCTTGCCGGTAGTTCGATCGACCAAAAACAGTGAGCAGTCCTCAAAACTCAACGCTTCTGCTGCGACGTCAAGCACTTTTTGTGGGATAGCGCTGATATCTGTAAACCCGTTTAATTCTTTGCCGATTTGCACCAGAGCCGTTTCACGTGAACGATGATCGGCCAGCACCATAGCCATAACCGCCAGCCTGGCGAGCGCAAGGACAAACCGTTCGTGATCTGAGGTAAAGTTTGAGTGTTTGACGCTTTGTATATTTATCACGCCTCGCGTGCGCTGGTCTCCATCCACCAACGGAACCGCAAGCTCGCTTTTTACGTCGTCAAAGGAGCGGATATAATATGGGTCTATAGTCACGTCGGGAGCATTATAGATTATGCCCGTCGCCGCAACGTGGCTGGTGATTCCCCCACCCGTCTCCTCCGAGACTTTGAGCCTGCCAAGGCGTTTTTCCTCGCTCCAACCCTCGCCGCAGGTGTAACGAACATCCAATTCGCCTCTGTCGTGGTCAACAATCGCCAAAAAACCGCGGACCGCGCTGCAAACATTAACACATTTCTCTAAAATGTTTTGCAGAGTATCCGCGACAGGCCTGCCGCTTATTGCAAGGCGACCAATTTCGACAACGAACGCAGATTCATTGCCGAGGTCGATGTTGGAGAGATTGAATCCCATGAACTCACTCTGAGGAGACGTTATTCTGTCTCCTCTGCCTTATCCAATAACGTAACTTCCAAGGATTGCAACAAGACAAGCCTACAACAAGAGTGGGCGAACTACAAGCTACTGGCAAAAAGTCGGATTTATTTATCCGGACGAAGGTGTTTGACCATAAAACCGTGGCGATCTTCCACCCATTTTGTCACTGCCACAAGCCTGTCGGATTTTGTGACTGCGCTCCGCTGATAAACCTCAACCACTACCCGGTTCTTAAATCTGGCCAGGTTGAGTTGTGCCGCCTGCAGGGACAAGTGCTCGATATTATCCGCACTCAGATCTCCGGGAACCACAAGTATCAGCTTGCCTTCTCCATAATGCGCATCAAGCACTTGTTGGTATCGGGTCATCAGATCTGCAGCCAACTTAAAATGCGGCTCATCATCATAGCTCCCAAATGCCAACTGCGCAGGGGGAACATACTGAGACTGATTTTTCTGGCTGCCTTGCTGTTTGACTTGATGTATAAAAAAAGCCGATGCCGCAAGCAGAAGAATCAATGTAGCAACCCAGAGCTTGTTATTGTTGCTTAAACGAAAAATAAACGACCTCTGCTCTTCGTCTGCCTCAGTAACTTCCTTTGCCCAACCTTCTGTTCGAATACGTCTTTTCAGTCCAGCCATAGTGTTCGAAGCGTCCTCCTAGACAACTACGTGGTGAAATTATACCAGAGTTCATACCCTAACGGCAAACCCGGCGCGGATTTATTATACACCTCGTTTCAATGCAATACATAAAATATCGGCAAGAAGGGTAACAGGGTCAATGGGGCTAATATAAGCTTATGATGAAAACACAAATGATTGTTCTGACGCTGATGTTGGCTGTATGCGCATCCTGCGTTTATGCAGCTCTTAGCACTAATGTTGACGGCTCATTTCAGGCTATTGCCCAGGGGCCAAACTGCATTGAACTTTATTGGCGGCATAACGACCGCCCTGCCGAGCTTTTCGTTGACGGCAGGAGCCTGGGTGAGTTTCCACCAAACCCAAAACACTCATTTGCTTCAAAGAAACTCAACGATCTCAAGCCAAACACAACCTATGCGTTCAAGTGTTCGGCGGCTGAAGGCTCGATAACCGAGCAAACCTGGGCGGATCTGCCGGAGAAGGCTGCTTACGATGTTCTGGTCATCGGCGGCACTGCATCCGGTGTTGCGGCTGCAATCACGGCAGCAAGGGCAGGTTTGAACGTTGCTCTCGTGGAGACCACCAACCGTCTGGGCGGGATGTCGAGCAATGGCCTTGGGGCTGCCGATACGGCAAACCCATTGTATGTAAATGGTATGTTTCGCGAATTCGGCGAGCGTATCTGGCAGTACTATGACCTCCCACCCGGTCGAGTCAAGTTCGAGCCGCGAGTTGCTAATGCGATAATTAAATCTATGGTCTATGAGCAACCGGCCATTACCATTTTCATGAAAGCGGACGCGGTCAGCCCTATAATGGCGGGTAACAGAATCACCGGAGCAGAGATTTGGGATCAATCCGGGAAGAGAGGGTTACTGTATGCAGCAGTGATCGTCGATGCCACCGATACCGCAGACATCGCCGCCGCCGCAGGCGCTCCGTGGCGTGCAGGCAGGGAGGCCCGGTCCGAGGCCGAACCTCACGCAGGAGTTATCTACTACGATGACCGCGCTCAAGAGATTCTGCCTGGCTCCACAGGAGAAGCGGACTCCAAGATGCAGTCATATTCCTATCTGATGATTTGGAAGGACTATGGCGACAAGGAAGCGACGCTTATCTCCAAACCCAATGGCTACAGCGCGGATACCTTTGCGCCTTCACCGGAATGGAAACAAACCTGGAATGTAACCTCCGGAGCTTTGCAAAACAAAAAATATGAGATAAATACGCACCCATTCGGGGGAGACTGGCCGGGAATCAACCACGATTATCCGACCGCTACCCATCAGCGCAGGAAGGAAATCGACGATCTGAATCGCGATCGCGGCCTCGGTTACCTGTATTTTATGCAAAATGAGCGCGGCCACAAAAACCTTGGTCTGGCTGATGATGAATTCCTCGATAACGACAATTTCCCGCACGGATTATATGTTCGAGAAGCCAGACGAGTGATGGGCGAGCATATCCTTGCAGAAAATGAGGTCACTTTTGCGCGAGATATCCATAGGGTCAATTCGATCGGGATAGCCGGTTATCCGATGGACAGCCACGCGATGGAAGACCTCAAGGATCCTACCCGCAAGGATAAGGGCGAAGGGGAAATGTTCCTCAGCAAGGTCACCACTTGGAGCCAGATACCCTACGGGGTGATCGTGCCGCAGAAAATCGAAGGGCTGCTGGTAACCACCGCCGTATCCGCCACGCACGTTGCTTACGGCACATTGAGAATGGAGCCGGTGAGAATGTCCTGCGGACAGGCGGCAGGCTTTGCGGCATATTACGCAATCACCAGAAATATCAGGCTGCGCGATGTCAATGCCTCCTGGATTCAGGATAAAATCCTGTCTCAGAATGCTTACATCAGTTGGAACTCCGATATCACCCCTAAAGTTCGCCATTTCAAGGCGATCAACTTTATGGGAGCAAGAGGCGTCCTGCAGCAGGAGCCATATAACCCGGACGAAGCTCTCACTTACAAGCAGGCAGCCGGGGCTTTGAACACATTGATAGCTCTCGAAGGTGAAACGGCGGTGGTTGACTCTATACCGCCCGGACAGGCTGACGCAGCGATTTCGCGCGGGGAATTCGCGTCATGGCTGGTTGAGGCCAAAACAAAAACCGATCCCGCGTGGCAAGTGACCGTCTCAGGGCAAAGTTATGACGACGTCCCGAAAGACTCTGCATATTATAAGGCAGTTGAGATTCTGCGCGCACATCGCATAACATCCGCCCTGTTCAGCAACTACGAACCTGGCAAGTTCCAACCGTATGAGCCTATAAACCGCGGGGATGCGGCTCAGGCGATGTATCTGGCACATCGCGCATCAGCAATGAAATAGAGGATAAATAAATGCCGAGGCCGTCTCAGGCTTTGGCGCGTTCGGTCTGCACTACAGGAATGCTCGCTGGGTGCAGACCTGTTTTAATAAGCTCAGTTGCCGCCTCAACAATTCTCGACGAACTCAGCCCTGTTTTCTCCCGCAGATTATCCAGTGAATCATGTTCGACAAACGAATCCGGCACGCCTACGAGCTTGATCGAGTTTGCATTGCAGCCGTTTTTGGATGCCAGCTCGAGAATTGCCGACCCGAACCCGCCAACTATCGTATTATCTTCGATTACAATGGTTGGCACGCCCTTGCTCAGGACATCCAATATCAGGTTCTCGTCCAGAGGCTTAACAAACCGCGCGTTGACTACTTCTGTTGAAATGCCGATTTGTCTGAGTGAACATGCGGCCTGCACCGCCGGATATACGGTGGAACCGAGCGCGATAATGGCCACATCATCCCCTTCAAGCAATCGCTCGCCCTGCCCTATCGCCAATATTTCGGGCTTGCTACACTCATAAGGACATGGGCCGCCGCCTCTCGGATATCGGACTGCCATAGGGCCGTCGTGTCGCAAAGCCGTGGATATGAGGTTTCGCAGCTCGACGGTATCCTTTGGCGCAGCGACTACGAGCCCGGGCGCGTGCCTGAGGAAAGAGAGGTCGAACACTCCGTGATGAGTGGGGCCATCTTCGCCGACAAGCCCTGCCCTATCTATTGCGAAAATCACAGGCAGATTCTGCAGGCACACATCGTGTAGTACTTGATCATAAGCGCGCTGAAGAAACGTTGAATACAGGGCGACAACCGGCCTGAGACCGCCTGCAGCCAATCCTGCCGCGAAAGTGACGGCATATTCTTCGGCAATGCCAACATCGAAAAACCGATCTGGATATGCTTCGGCGAATTTGGAAAGCCCTGTGCCATCGGGCATAGCGGCCGTAATCGCCACTATGCGTTCATCCTCAGCGGCCAGTTCAACGAGCGTATCGGAGAATACTTTTGTGTAACTGGTATTGCCGTTGGATCGTTCTATGATCCCATCGGAGACGTCAAAACCGCTGATCCCGTGAAACATTCGGGAGTTGCTTTCGGCAAATTCGTAGCCCTTGCCCTTTTGGGTGACGATGTGAATCAGCAGCGGGCCGGAGAGCTTCTTCGCACTTTCCAGCACGTCAATCAAAACTTCCGTGCTGTGTCCGTCTATCGGGCCAAGATAGGTAAAGCCCATTCCTTCGAATACGGCTCCTGCCTCGGATGCAAGCAGGCGCGTCACGCCGTGGCTCAAGCCCTCCGCCGTCCTTGCAAGAGCCTTTGCGGCTGGAATCCTTTGAGCCATTTCCCTGGCTCGCGTTTCCACTCTCTGATACAACGGAGCCAAGCGCAATTTGCTGAGGTGAAGGGCCAAAGCTCCGACGTTTTCCGAAATAGACATCGTGTTATCATTCAAAATCACGATTAAATCTGTGTTTAGCTGCTCGGCGTTGTTGAGGCCTTCGAGAGCTAGCCCGCCGGTCATCGAGCCGTCTCCGATAACCGCTACTACATGTTCATCACGTCCGCGAAGCTCCCTGGCCTTTGCCAGTCCCAATGCCGCAGAAATTGAAGTGCTGGCGTGACCTGCGCCGAACGCATCGTGTTCGCTTTCATCTCGCCGTGTGAATCCGGACAATCCCCCGCCCTGTCTCAACGACGAAAAAGCATCCCTGCGTCCGGTAAGCAGTTTGTGAGTGTATGTCTGGTGGCTTACGTCCCACACGATTTTATCGGCAGGCGACTCGAAGACGGTGTGCAGAGCAATCGACAATTCGACAGCTCCAAGATTGGATGCCAGATGTCCGCCTGTGCGGGAAACCGTATCGATTATTACGGCGCGAACCTCCTCTGCCAATCCCTTTCTTTCGGTTTCTGAAAGCGTTTTCAGGTCGGCAGGGCAATTTATTCTATTTAGAATATAATCGTTTGGGTTCATTTTTCACTCTGGTTCGCCAACGCGCAGAATGTCACGCACAGCATACAGATCGGCGGGTTTGTCCACATCTTCGCCAATCTCCGGATAGTCGCTTACGACGGCGGCTACTTTGCCACCAAGAATTCTCTCAACTGCTCGTTCAAGGTATGCAACTGTCAGCAACTGCGGAAATATCTGTGCCATGATAACACGTAACAGCGCTCCAATCCCAATCATCCTGGCCAGCTTGTCCAGCCGCTTTCGAGATTCATAGGCTTTTTGAATGCTTGCCCAGTTGCGTTCGACAAATATCGGGCTTAGGATCATCACATTGCCGCCGGTGAAAACCCCGTCTCCTGTCTTTAGATACGTCCGTTTAAGCTCGGGATGTTTCGAACACGACCCTCGGCGAATAATCGGATACGCAAGCTCGACGTCTTTTGGCGCAGAAGAGATGAAATCATCTATCGCCTCGGAACTGAGCAGCGGAATATCTGAGCACACCACTAAAACAGGCTCAGTCGCCGCAGCGCTCAAGCCCAGCCTTATATTGCCGATAAGGTCACTCGACGGGTCAACTACCTCATCGATCCCATCTGCCTTCACGTCGCCTACAGCAACGATTCGGCCAACGCAGGACGCTCCCTTGAGGGCATCGACTATCCATTGCAGCATCGTTTTGTCTCCGACGCTCAGCATTGCCTTGCTCAACTGCGGAGCATCAGGGCTGAGATCCGCTCCGGCAGGCGCGCCTGCTAATATGACAACGTCCAGCTTGCTCAATATTTTATACCAATGTCGATTCGGCTCGCGTAAGGGTTCTGCATGCAAAGGCCATCTCGATATCCGAACCCAGCCCGTTGATCGCGGTCTGCGCTTTATATTCGAAATCAAACACGCCAAATACTGCCGAACCTGACCCACACAGCAATGTGGTCTCGGCTCCCGCCTGGTTCAAGTGTCCCTTTGCACGAGCGATTTCAGGTATTAGCTCGGTTATTACAGGATCAAAGTCGTTGCTAAGCGCAGCGATCAACTGAGGATAGCTGGCATCTTCTATGGCACTTTTTACCCGATTCGTACCGTCTCCGTAGCCGATGGCATTCCTGCGATCCAACTCACTATATGCCCACTTTGTCGACACGCCGACTCTTGGTTTCAGTACTGCTAAATGAAAAGTCGGCGCATCATTGAGCCGTTCGACGTGTTCGCCTCGACCGCTAATGCAAACCGTGCCGCCATATATAAATAGCGCGGTATCAGACCCGACCTTTGCAGCGATAGCCGCCATATCGTCGGCGCTGAGTACGTTGCCATACAGGCGATTGAGTCCTGCTACTGCGGCAGCAGCATTTCCGCTCCCGCCACCAAGACCGGCCTGCATTGGTATGCGTTTTCGCAGCACAATGCGAACGCCCGGTTCAATTCCCGTAGTCTTGAAAAACGCATCGCATGCGTGATAAATGATATTATCCGACCCTGATGGAGCGTCCCCATCCTCGACAACAACATCAATAACGCCGTCTGCGGCAGCGTATATCTCAAGTGCATCAGCAATATCGATCACTTGAGCGACGCTGCATATATCGTGATACCCATCGCTGCGCAGGTTGGATACATCCAAACTAAGGTTGATTTTGGCATACGAAGAGAGCGTAATCTTTTTCATAACACACCCTGCAATACGCCGCATGCGTATAACGTATCAGGTCGGCAATCCGGCGCTTATTCTATGATGGCAAGGATGTCGTCCTGGCGCAATACGATATATTCCTGGGCTCCGACTTTGACCTCAGTGCCGGCGTATTTGCCGTAGATCACTTTGTCCCCGGGCTTAACATCAATGGGTCTAAACTCGCCGGAGCCAAGTTGTTCTCCGGGTCCAACAGCTAGCACTTCGCCTTCCAACGGCTTTTCCTGAGCGCTTTCCGGCAACACAATCCCGCTCGGTGTCACTTCTTCGGCTGATAGCGCTTTTGCAATAATTTTATCCCCAATCGGTTTCAGCATTGATGCTCCTCCACGAAACTAGCTTGTTTATGAATAAAGGGCGAGCAATGCCCGCCCTCGTTTTGTATCACATGATTCAGGTTACTGTGCCGCTTTGATTATTGTGGCAAAAGCGTCAGCCTTGAGGGCTGCGCCGCCGACCAAAGCGCCGTCTATATTGGGTTTGGCCAGCAGTTCAGCAGCGTTCTTGTCGTTTACACTGCCGCCATATTGAATGCGCACGGCCTCGGCGACGTCCTCGCCATACATATTCTTCACGATTCCTCGAATAAGCCCGCACACCCTGTCGGCCTCGTCCGAATCGCAGACCTTACCGGTTCCGATAGCCCACACCGGCTCATAAGCAATCACCATTTTAAGGGCTTGCTCTTTAGTAAATCCGTCCAGGCAAACTTTCATCTGAGCGGTGATAACATCATCTGTCCTGCCGGATTCTCGCTCAGAAAGCAGTTCACCGCAGGCAATAATCGGCAGCAAGCCAGAGGCAAACGCGTATTTGGCCTTCATATTGACGGTCTTATCGTTGTCCCCGAAATACGAGAGCGCGCCCGCCAGTTCATCGTCAACCGTGCCAAATCGGCCTCTGGTCTCGGAGTGACCGACGATCACCCACTTACACCCGGCATCCATCAGCATCTGCGGTGAAATCTGGCTGGTCCAAGCGCCTGATTCCTTCCAGAACATATTCTGCCCGCCAAGCATAATGTTGCTGCCCTTGATCGCCTCGCCGACCGCTGCCAGTGCCACAAAGGTCGGGCAGACGGCCACGTCCACGTCGTCGACACCCGCGATCTGGTCCTTCAGCTCATTGGCGAGAGCGACGCCCTCGGCGATGGTCTTGTTCATCTTCCAGTTTCCGGCTATGAATGGTTTTCTTGACATTAGTTCTCCTCTAAAAGCTTCTTGAGCTCGTCCCAGACACTTTGTGCTACCGCCCATTTGCGCATGTAAAAGGAACAGTCGGGATGTCTATGCCCATAATGGGGTGACCCTAGAGCTCAGCCAGTATCTCTTTCGCCCGCTCTGCGTCTTCCTTGCGCACGAGCGCCTTGACTCCGCCGTCCGCAAACACAAGGACAATATCGGTCTGAGACATAATCTCATTTAAGAGCACGGTCTCAATACCATTTGATTCAAGCAAGAGCTTAGCTTGCTGGGCGATAGACTCGAATGGATAGGCGCCAACGACGACCAACTCAGTGTCCCGGCTACTCGGCTTCGAAAGCTCGTCGACAAGTTGCGCATCACAGTCAGGGCAGGTCTTAATGCCTGACCTGTACTCATACTTGCACTTTGGACAGTATGGCATTGCTCACTTATCCTGCAGGCAGACGACACCCGGCAGTTCCTTGCCTTCGAAGAACTTCAAAGACGCGCCGCCGCCGGTAGACACGTGATCGATTTTACTTGCAAAACCAAGCAATTCTACGGCAGCCGCAGAATCTCCGCCGCCGACAATCGTAACGCCCTCGCATTGCGCCATAGCTTCGGCAACGCCAAGCGTGCCCTTGGCAAATCGAGAGTCCTCGAACACTCCCATCGGGCCGTTCCATATCACGGTCTTTGCCGCCTTAATCTTCTCAGCAAACAATTTGATAGACTCCGGTCCGATATCAACGCCTCTGTAGCCGTCCAGCATAGCCGTAGCAGGCGCATTGGCAATCGCGACATCCTGAGGAATGCCTTTTGGTATGTCGAAATCCGCATCCAACTCGACTTCTACGGTATCGACAGGCAGAAGCAACTCTACGCCCTTTTCCTCGGCTTTTTTGAATGCGGCCAGCGCCAATTCAACGCCGGGACCATCGACCATTGAATTGCCGACGCTGTGACCCTGCGCGTTAAGGAAAGTGTAGGCCATAGCTCCGCCGACAATCAACTGATCAACCTTGTCCAGCAGATTGTCGATGACTCCGATCTTCCCGGAGACTTTCACGCCTCCCAGAATCGCCAAAAACGGCCTTTCCGGGTTCTCCATAGCCTTTCCGAGGTAGTCTATTTCCTTCTCCATCAGGAAACCGGCCACGCTCGTAAGATAACTGGTGATTCCCGTTGTGGAAGCGTCATTATTATGTGCAGTGCCGAATGCGTCGTTGACATACAACTCACCCAGACCTGCCAGTTGTTTGGCGAAATCCGGGTCATTTTTCTTCTCACCGGCACGGAAGCGCAAGTTCTCAAGCAGCATTACATCTCCGTCTTTGAGATTCTTCGCAGCCTGCAGCGCAGCATCGCCAATGCAATCATCGAGTTTGACGACAGGCTTACCCAGCAACTCGCGCAGAGCTTCGACGACCGGATCGAGGTTGAATCTAGCCACCGATTCGGCATCCGCTTTTCCGGAATCATCGGTTTTAGGGCGGCCAAGGTGACTCATAAGGATCACCCTGGCGCCGTTATCTATAAGGTAGTTGATGGTAGGAAGCGCCGCAACGATACGGCGATCATCGGTAATTTTGCGATCGGCATCAAGCGGGACGTTGAAGTCCACCCGGACCAGAACGCGTTTCCCACGAACGTCGATATCCTTTACGGTCTTCTTGTTCATCTTAGAGGCCCTTCTTCACCACAAGATCGATGAGGTCGCCGACTCTCTCAGAGTAGGCCCACTCGTTGTCATACCAGCTTACAACCTTCGCAAACTTGTCTCCAAGCATCATAGTGCAAAGGCCGTCAAAGATCGAGCTGTTGCCATCGCCCTTGAAGTCCGATGAAACAACCGGATCCTCAGTGTAGCCCAGATAACCCTTCATGGTCGTCTCGGCGGCCTTCTTCATAGCTGCATTGATTTCTTCGACTGTAGCGGACTTAGACAGATTGACGGTGAGGTCTACGCAGGAAACCGTGGTAGTCGGGACGCGCAGAGCATAGCCGTGCATCTTACCCTTAAGCTCAGGAATAACCAGCGCGATAGCCTTGGCTGCGCCGGTGGTCGTAGGAATGATGTTGGCTGCAGCGGCGCGTGCCCTTCGCAGGTCCTTGTGCGCCTGGTCAGCGGTCTTCTGATCGTTGGTATAGGCATGCACGGTGGTCATGAAGCCGCCCTCAATGCCCCAATTGTCCTGAAGAACCTTGGCAAACGGCGCAAGGCAGTTGGTTGTGCAGCTTGCATTGGAAATGATGTGATGCTTTGCAGGGTCGTAGTCTTTCTCGTTTACGCCCAACACAATAGTGATGTCCTCGTTCTTCGCAGGAGCGGAGATGATGACTTTCTTGACGCTATCGTGGATATGCGCCTTGGCTTTCTCTGCATCAGTGAAAATACCGGTGGCTTCTACCACAACATCCACACCGTGCTTCTGCCACGGGATAGCTGCGGGGTCTCTTTCCGAGTAGACAGCGATTTTCTTACCATCGATTACGATTGCGTCCTCTTCCGCCTTGACTTCACCCGGCCATACGCCGTAGTTAGTGTCATACTTGAAGAGGTGAGCGTTGGTTTTGGGGTCGAACAGATCGTTAATCGCGACTACTTCGATCTCGTTGGCATACTTCTGCAACATAGAGCGCAGCGAAAGGCGACCGATTCTACCGAATCCGTTGATACCGACTTTTACCGACATGTTTATGAAATTCCTCCTATATATTGGCTTGACGACCACAATGGCCGGGTCTCAAGCGATACAGCAAAATAGCTCGACAACGTGTCGCCGAGCTGCTTAAAAACCAATATATTCTAACCGTCTCGAAGTCGGCTGTCAATGAATCGCGCAGGAAGTTTGCCTCCAATACGCACAAAATTATCATTTGACAGTGACATCGCCGCAAAATGACTTTTCTCATAGCAACTGATATCACCTCTGCCGGCGTTCTCGCGTGTAAAGATTCACTTTTTACTTTTCAGGTCGGCATTCCAAACTAGATGGATGCTAAATTCGGTTTTCTCTCCGCCGCCGGGTAAAAGAACTCCGCCCTCAATACCGAAAGTGGGAGTAAACTGATAACCCAAACCGATCGATGCGGGATTTACCCCTGCGCTGGTGCAGTCACACATGAACTTGGCCTTGCCAAACTCCCTTTCGAAGCCTACTATCCAGCAGGACTCCGCTTCTACCGTCATAGCTCCAAAGTGGATTCGGCCCAGTGGCGTTTGTGTGGAGGTGACGCCGAAAAAGGACGGCTTTTTGTGTCGTGCTATGTCCTGGAGGCCAAATGCGACAGCAAAATTGTTGTCCTTTGTGGTTGCGGCTACATATTTGAAGTTACCCAGCACTTTAGTGGAATCCGTTCCGCGAGGAACAAAGTCGACCCCTACCTCTACTCGGTCGCCAATGCCCACCTGGTTGTTGATCAGCACAGTATGTATTGCGGCTCCGCTGACCACGCCATCCGTTTGAAATTCACCGGAGTATTGCCCGTCTCCTACAGTATCGGCAGTAGGGATTACCAACAGGCCGCTGCCGCAGCACATCCCCGCGTTGCTGAGGGTTAGCAAAAACAGTATGCCCATCAGCAATCGAGCAAAGCTTGCAAGGTGATTATTCATATTTACTCCTCCAATAAGTTAGGCTTTCCTAACTATATCAGCGACAAAATAAATAGTCAAGCACATAAAAGGAGAAATAATGAAAAATGTTGAGGTTGGTTATTTTATCGAATATGGCGGAGAGGGTGGGATTCGAACCCACGGTGACTTGCGCCACAACGGTTTTCGAGACCGCCCCGATCAACCACTCCAGCACCTCTCCGCGCAAACCACATAAGGTCAAAACCGTAAGCTCGACTCAGCGTCGACTGCGTGGTGGCCGATGAGGGAATCGAACCCCCAACGCCCGCCTTAGGACGGCGGCGCTCTATCCATTGAGCTAATCGGCCGAAGATGGCGCGCTTGGAGGGAATCGAACCCCCGACCTAATGGTCCGCAACCATTCGCTCTATCCCCTGAGCTACAAGCGCGCGCTGAATGCAGGAAAAAGTATAACACGGCAACCCGGCAGTGTCAATCAAAAACGTGCCAAGTAACAGCTCACGAATGATGAGTACTCCTGTCCGCGGTGTCCGATCTCCGTCTCGGACTAGGCTAGGACAGATGCCATCCGCTTCACTTGAATGCGTCAAGTAAATTGTCATTCCGAGGCGAATGCCGAGGAATCTGCTTTTTCCCTTCCCTTTTTCGGGTTTCGCTTCTTTCGGGCTTTCGCGATTTACAGAAAAGCAGATTTCTCACTACGTTCGAAATGACATGGTTTGTTTGGCTGGGACAAGATGCCAGCCACTGCAATCACTCACGAAGAGTGAGTTGTTACCGTGCCAAAACGGATAGAAGGATTCTTTAAGTTGACACAGTATGGTATACTTTAGTGATTGAATAAGGCTGGTAGATGCGAAAATCCAATAGTTATTGTCGGCCCCACGGCGGTTGGCAAAACGGCTGTGGCGGTTGAGCTTGTGTCAAAAATCGGCGGGGAGATTATTTCCGCTGATTCTATGGCAGTTTATACGGGAATGGATATAGGCACTGCGAAGCCCACGTCCAGGCAAAGAAGTCGCGCCAGATTTCATCTAATAGATGTGGCAGACCCTGCATTGCCGTTTAGTGTCGGAGATTTTCAGAAGCAGGCCGAGATTGCCATTGATGAGGTTTTGAAACGCAATCCGCCTGCTGTAGTCGTGGGTGGCAGCGGATTATATGTCCGTGCTGCCGTCGATGGGCTGGATCTGGATATACCCGGCCGCAGCGACGAGTTGAGGGCTGATATAGAGGATCAGGCTCGTCAGTTTGGCAATGAACATGTGCATAATTTGCTGCGAGAACTGGACCCTGTATCTGCAGATCGGATACACCCGAACAATCTGAAGAGGGTGATTCGAGCTATTGAAATATGTAAAATAAGCGGTGTCGCTGCGTCTGAGATGTTTTCGGGAACTAGACGGCAATATGAGCATGCCCGATGGTATGGCCTTACGATGAAACGAGAAAGGCTGTATGAGCGTATAAACAATCGAGTCGATTCGATGATGGCGGAAGGGCTTGTCGACGAAGTAGCGACGCTGATGCAACGGGGCATAGACACCCGAATGACGTCAATGCAAGGGTTGGGTTACAAAGAGATTGCCGGTTTTCTTAGCGGCGACTACGACAAAGAAAAGGCTGTTGAGTTGCTCAAAAGAAATACCAGAAGGTTTGCTAAACGCCAGTACACCTGGTTCCGTCAAGATACGCGGATCAAATGGCTGAATATAGACGATATGACCGCCGAACAGGTGTCAGAGACGATTATGAAGGAGTAGTATCGAATGAATAGAACCTCAATGAACCTGCAGGATCTCTTTTTGAATCAGGTTCGAAAAGAGAATGTGCCGGTTACTATATATCTGGTGAGCGGCGTTCAACTCAAAGGGCTTGTGAAGGGCTTTGACTCTTTTACGCTGATTCTGGAGACCCCCGGCAAACCTGCTCAATTGGTGTATAAGCACGCCATGGCGTCGGTTGTGCCTGCTCGTCCTCTCGGAGGTTTGATCGGTCGAGATGAACAACAATATGAAGATCGTTCCGGCGCGCGTGAAGAAGATCCTCAGTAACCCTTGAAAGGCAGACCGCTGTGAGATTTACCAAGATGCACGGAGCCGGCAACGATTTTGTGGTGGTAGACGGCTTCAAATATTCCATTGCAGAGGCCGATCTGTCGGCTGTATCACAGAAGATATGTGATCGACATTTCGGCGTTGGAGCCGACGGGCTTATACTTGTGCTGCCCTCAGAGGTCGCCGAATTACGCATGCGAGTGATTAATGCCGACGGCAGTGAGGCGGGGATGTGCGGCAATGGAATCAGGGTATTTGCAAAATATGCATTTGACCGCGGCATACACTCTCAGCCCGTGCTGACCGTTGACACTCCGGACGGCATCAAAACCATAAAGCTCGAAACCTCCGAAGGCAAAGCCCATGCGGCGCGAGTCGATATGGGCGAGCCGCGATTGATGCGCTCCGAAGTGCCTATGGTCGGAGATAACACGCAGGTTATAGGCGAACCGCTGCAGGTGGGAAACTGCACCATTGACATTACCGCTATCTCGATTGGTAATCCCCACTGCGTGACCTTTGTTGACAATGTCTCAGATTATCCGGTGGACAAAATAGGGCCGGAAATCGAGAACCATTCCAGCTTTCCTGACCGCACTAATGTTGAATTTGTTGAGATATTGGGGCCCGAAGAGATCAATATGCGGGTATGGGAGCGCGGATGTGGCGAAACCCTGGCCTGCGGAACAGGCTCATGCGCCTCGGTGGTGGCAGGAGCGCTCAACGGTCTCACTCAACGTAAAGTGACGGTACACCTCAGAGGCGGTGATCTGTTGATCGAATGGCTCGATGACAATCACCTGTATATGACCGGGCCGGCTGCTGAAGTTTTCGAAGGTGAGATCGAAGCTGACGTCCTTGAAAACTGGCGACACGGCGCTTAGCCGGATATCGTGAAAGAATTATCTACTGAATCGGGCGGAGTCGCTGGCTTCGCCCGATACTATCAATACAGCGTTTATTTGGAGGAAGATTTGCAGCGAGCACAGAGACTGGATAAAATCCCACCCTATTTGTTCGGTGAAATAGCGCGACTGAGAGCAAAAGTAGCCGCCGAAGGCGTTGATCTCGTTAATCTCAGCATTGGAGACCCCGACCAACCCACCCCGCAGCCGATTATAGACAAATTATGCGAGGCGGCCAACAATCCTGAGACCCATCGCTATGATGAAAGCGAGGCGGGATGGCCGGAGTATCTGTCGGCTGTCGCGAAATGGTATAAAAATCGATTCGGCGTGGATATCGATCCCGACTCTGAGGCGATGCTTCTTTTAGGCTCCAAGGATGGGCTGGCGCATATATGCTGGGCTATGATCGACCCCGGCGACATCAGCCTCGTGCCGGATCCCGGCTATACGGTATATAAGGTCAATACAATGTTAGCCGGCGGCGATACGGTGGCGATGCCTCTGCTTGAAGCAAACGGCTTTCTGCCCGATCTCAGCGCGATACCATCCGATGCGGCAAAATCGGCCAAGCTGATGTTTCTAAATTATCCGAACAACCCTACCGGAGGAGTCGCCGACCTTAAATTCTATGGCGATGTGGTCAAATTCGCCAGAGAATATGACATCGCCGTAGTGAGCGACATAGCCTACTGCGATGTGACTTACGATGGATACGTCGCGCCGAGCATGCTCGAAATTGATGGCGCCAAAGATGTTGTCATCGAGATGCATTCCCTTTCCAAGTCATTTAACATGACCGGATGGCGGATAGGTTTTGCCGTCGGCAATTCCGATATTGTCGCTGCGCTGAACAAGCTAAAATCCAACCTGGATTCCAGGCAGTTCCCCGCCATCGACCTTGCAGCCGCCTATGCATTGAACAACGTGACAAATGAGCAGACCCTGGCGTTATATAAGAGACGTCGTGACATTTTAGTTGATGGACTTAATGCCATTGGCTGGAAGTTGAACAAGCCGGTTGCGTCTTTGTATGTTTGGGCGCGAGTGCCGGATGGTTACACGTCGGCGGACTTTGCTAAGATGCTTTTGATGGAGGCCGGCGTGCTGGTTATTCCGGGTAATGGGTATGGAGAGTACGGAGAAGGCTATGTCAGGATGTCATTGACTGTCGCTGATGACGTCAACGGAGATAGAGTGACCGAGGCCGTCAAAAGAATCTCCGAATTGAATATAAAATGGAGCTAAAACTCAAGTGGGCGAGCGCTTATTGGCGTCGCCTGCCAGTCTAAAATGAATCCACTAAATCCAACTCACGATACGGGTTCAGGGGATCGTGCCCTGCTGATAGTCGTGGACGCAAAAGATCAGCGCGAATCCGACGCGAACACGGAGGAATTGCGGCTGCTGGCGGACTCCGCCGGGGTCAAGACTGCGGATGAGATGCACGTCCGCCGCCAATATCCCGATGCGCGTTTCTATATTGGTTCCGGCAACGCTGAAGAGGCTCATCTGCGAGTTCAGGAAACCGGAGCCAATGTCGCAATTGTAGGAGCTGATCTGTCCCCGGCACAGCAGCGCAATCTCGAAACAACCACCGAGGTCCGCGTCGTCGACCGCACTCAGTTAATTTTAGATATATTCGCTCAGCGTGCACGCACAAGTGAAGGCAAGCTCCAGGTTGAATTAGCCCAACTGCAATATTTGCTTCCTCGATTATCCGGCAAAGGCATTGCTATGTCTCGACTGGGAGGCGGCAGCGCGGGAGGCGTCGCAACCCGAGGTCCGGGTGAAACAAAGCTTGAAACGGACAGAAGAAGGGTGCGGGATCGCATATCTCTGCTGAAAGATGAGCTTGAATCCGTTGTAAAACAGCGCGCGGTTCAAAACAAAGCCCGACGACAACTTCATATCCCGGGAGCTGCGCTGGTGGGTTATACAAGCGCAGGAAAATCGACGCTGCTCAATCTGCTGGCGGGAGCCGATGTTGAAGCGCACGCGAGGCTATTCGCAACGCTTGACCCCACAACCCGTCGCGTGGATTTACAGGATGGCGCGTCTATTTTGCTCTCCGATACGGTTGGATTCATACGCAACCTGCCGCATCACCTTGTCGCCGCGTTCAGGGCAACTCTCGAGGAAGTCACCGATTCGGATTTTCTGATCCACGTAGTGGATTCCGCCCATCATTTCCTGCACGAGCAGCGAATTGCAGTTGACAATGTGCTTGCCGATTTGGGCGCGCAAAACAAACCTGTTATCACCGTGTTTAACAAGAGCGATCTGTTGAGCAATCAATATGAATTGCGCCGACTCGTAGCCGAGACTCCCGATTCATGTTATATGTCTGCTCTCACAGGGGAAGGGCGGCAGTATTTAGAAGCCCTCATCCAAAAGATGATCTCGCGGCTTATGACGCGCATAAATGCGACGGTTCCGTATGATCGAGGAGATCTCGTCGCCCTGTGCCATGAACATGGACGCATTCTGAGCACGGAATATGTGCCGGAGGGAGTGCTTATTGAGGCGGAAATACCGCCGAATCTGGCGGCGCGATTCGAACAATATGGGATAACGATTTCCTGAGAGTTTGCGTCATACATTATAATGGGTGGCGCAGACGAGATATTTCATCAACACAACCTGGAGGATGAGTTTGTCGGTCAATAATAATCTTTTATGCATAAACAACATTATAGAACTGGTCGGTAATACGCCGATGCTGCGCCTGTGCGAGCTTTCGCGAGGGTGCGTATTCGGCAAAGCTGAATTTTTGAACCCTGCGGGCAGCGTCAAGGACAGGGTCGCAAAATATATCATCGAGCAGGCCGAGGCGTCCGGTAAATTGCAGCCCGGAAATACCATCGTTGAAGCTACCAGCGGCAATACGGGCATTGCGCTGGCTTTTGTGGCCGGCCTGAAGGGATATAAATGTATAATTTGCATGCCTTCGGATATGAGCGAGGAGCGAAAAAGGCTGATACGAGCATTGGGTGCGCAGCTTATTGAAACTCCGGCAGAGTTGAGCATCTCCGGTTCGGTTGCCAAAGCAGAAGAAGTGCATGCGCAGACCAAAGACTCTTTTCTATTTGGTCAATTTGTCAATCCATTGAACCCTGAAGTCCACTATCTCACCACTGCACAGGAGATTTGGGCGCAGATGGATGGAGATGTCGATGCTTTTGTTGCAGGAGTCGGAAGCGGCGGCACGCTCTCAGGAGTTGCACGATTTTTGAAGGAAAAGAACCCGAATACGCTCATCGTTGCCGTCGAACCGAAAAACTCCGCTGCGTTGCTCGGACACGAGCCGGGCTTCCACGTGATTCAGGGCATCGGGGATGGATTCGTGCCGCCGGTGCTCGATGTTGACCTGATAGATGAGGTAATCACGGTTTCTGATGAGGACGCCATAGATACCACTCGGCGAATTGCAAGCATCCAGTGAGCCTTGGTCGGCACATCGTCCGGAGCTAATGTGTGGTCTGCTATAAAGTTAGCGGACAAGCTTGGGCCGGATAGCCGCGTGGTTACTGTGTTGCCGGACAGGGCTGAGAGGTATTTTAGCACAAGTTTGCTGTAATGTTGCGCGGTTATGGTAGGTCGGACGGGACTCGAACCCGTGACCAATGCCTTAAAAGGGCACTGCTCTACCAACTGAGCTACCGACCCAAAACCACAAAATTATATCATTCCAAGGCGGCCCTGGTCAACTTAACCGGGCATATTTAATTCGATAAATCCGATTTTTGCTGAAAAGGTGTGCTATGAATCTGTATTTTAGCGCCTTTGCGCTGGTTATGGTTATATTACTGTCCGGCTCCGGTGCGTCTGCCTCCGCATCTAATGGCACGGCAAAATCATCGGACGACGCACTCGATCAGCCGCTGCGAATTGGCCTTCTTCGATACCTGAAGGGAGTCAAGGAGATAACCTTGCAGGCCGGTTCGGATTATGACGTTATGCGCAACGGCTCTGAGGATCCCCTGGCCGCCTGCGCCAAACTTGAACCTGTCACCATCAGCTTTTGCGAAAAGCAACTGCTCATCAAGCTGGCCAACGGCAAAAACTGCCGGGTTGATGGAGTAGTCACCGTGCAATCGTCGGATGACAAAGCCATATTTACCGTCTCCTCTGCCGGTCGAACGCGCAGAAAATACAGAGGAGCAATTGAGGTGTCGGCGCAAAATGGGACATTGCACGTGGTGAATGTTGTCAAGATGGATGACTACCTGCCCGGGGTGCTGGCCGGTGAGATGCCCTCGGATTTTCATATCGAGGCCCTCAAAACTCAGGCGGTGGCCGCTCGGAGCTATACTATTAGACAGCGACGCCGACACAATGATGACGGGTTTGATCTGTGCGACAACGTTCACTGCCACGTATATGAGGGCACGATAGGCGAGCGACCGGCCTACCTCAGCGCGATTGCCGCCACTGCCGGCCAGACGCTGATGCATAACGGTCAGGTCGCCTCGATAATGTATTCAGCCGACTGCGGCGGGGTGACTGAATCTTATGCCGATGTCGATAAGCACGCCGTACCGTATCTAATCTGCGTGACCGAGCCGACCGGGATAGCTCATAAGTTATGGGAGAAGTCGTTCACGCTCAAGGAGCTTTCCGCAATACTTGTGGCGGCGGGAGTGAAGCAGGCAAAAGGACTTAAGAGCCTGTCCATAGAGAGAAAAACCACATCCGGGCGGGCGGCGATGGTCAGGGTAATCGGAGCGGACGGGACAACCACCGTCGGCGGCAACACTCTGCGGTGGGCTATTGGAGGAACCACAATCCCAAGCACGCTCTTTACCATCGATGTTTCCGATGAGGGTATGGTCACTTTCAAGGGAAAAGGGTTTGGGCACGGCATAGGGATGTGCCAGATAGGAGCAAATGCGCTCGCCAAACCGCCGTTTAACTATACCTACGATCAAATATTGCAGCACTACTATCCGACCACGACGCTTGCCAATGCCTGCGACACAGACACTTTGGCCGCCTCTCCCCTGCCCGACTCCGGTACGACGTCCAATTGACCACTCGCGCTTAGCGTGTTACGATATGAACGCACTCAAATTTATCAGGTATTTAGTAACAACTCACTCTTCGTTAGTGATTGCAGCGGCTGGTCTCTGTCCCAGCCAGGCAAACTATGTCATTTCGAACGCAGTGAGAAATCTGCTTTTTTCGATGTCCGAGGTCAGATGTCCGAAGTTCGAGCCGGTATGGCTAAACCATTCCCAAGCTCTAACCTCCAACTTCTAACCTCTAAACCGTAGCGGCTGGTCTCTGTCCCAGCCAGACAATCTATCAATGAACACTAGCTGTCCGAGACGGAGATCGGACACTACAGGACGGTATTTATTCTAACCTGAGCGATCAGACTTATGGAGCATTCAGTGACTGTTGAGCAACAATTTGAAATTATCAAACGCGGCGTTCTGGACATCGTGCCGGAGGAAGAGCTGCTGGCAAAACTTAAAAAATCCCATCAAACCGGCAAGCCTCTCAGGATAAAACTCGGCATCGACCCGACGGCTTCCGACATACACATCGGGTTCGCCGTAGTCCTCAGGAAGATGCGGCAATTTCAGGATATGGGCCATCAGGTCATATTGATTGTCGGCGATTTTACCGCGTCCATCGGTGACCCGTCCGGCAAATCCGAGACCCGACCGATGCTTTCTGCCGAGCAGATACGGACAAATGCGGAGACCTTCGCGTCGCAGTTCTGGTTGATTCTCGACAGGGAAAAGACCACTGTGACGTTCAATGGCGATTGGCTCGGAAAGATGAGCTTTGCGGACGTGGTGCGGGAGACCTCGCGCGTCACCGTGGCCAGAATACTGGAGCGCGATGACTTCCAGAACAGGCTCTCTGAGGGCCGACCTGTCGGTTTGCATGAACTGCTGTATCCGATCGCGCAGGCCATTGACTCCGTGGAAGTGCAGGCGGATGTGGAGGTCGGCGGCAGCGATCAGCGATTCAATATACTTATGGGCAGAGATTTGCAGGAAGCCAACGGGATGGAGGCGCAGGTCGGGCTGTTTTTGCCGATTCTGCCCGGCATTGACGGCGTGCAGAAGATGAGCAAATCACTCGGCAATTATGTTGCAGTGACCGACGAGCCGAATGATATGTTCGGTAAGATAATGTCGATTCCGGACGATGTGATGGCCGATTATTATACTCTTTGCACGGACGTCGGTACCGATGAAATCGAAGCTATAAAGGCAGGAATCGCATCCGGCAGCGTGCATCCTATGGACGCAAAGAAGCGTCTTGCCAGAGAAATTGTAACGATTTATCACTCAGCGCAGGCAGGCGTCGACGCGCAGGCAGAATTCGAGCGAGTCTTTAGTTCCAGGGAAGTCCCTCTCGATATGCCGGAGATTAATTTGCCCGAGTCCGAGCTTGAAAACGGATCGATACGGCTGACCAGGCTGATTGCAATTGCCGAGATGGCATCATCGAGCAGCGAGGCCAGGCGGTTGATTCAATCCGGCGCGGTTTCTATCGACGGCGAAAAGATAACCGATGTTATGGGATCGATCACGCCGATTGATGGGCAGACTCTGCGGGTAGGCAAGCTCAAATTCGCACGATTACGCATGATTTGAGCGTTATTCTCATTTTCTGTTGTCCAAAGGCTTTACATGGAGTGCGCAGAGTGTTATACTAGGTCTCGATGCCGCGGGGTGGAGCAGTCTGGTAGCTCGTCGGGCTCATAACCCGAAGGTCAGAGGTTCAAATCCTCTCCCCGCTCCCATTTTGAAATCAGGAACTCAGAGAGGTCTGCGCAGTCACAAAGCAGCCTTTGTGAGTTCTTTTTTTCGGACATCGAATATCGGACATCGGACCTCGGACATCGGACCTCGGACATCGAAAAAAGCAGATTTCTCACTTCGTTCGAAATGACAAAGGCGGGCGTTCGAAATGACAAAGGCGGACACAAGGGCGGGCGTTACAGGCCGTATAGGGCGGCTACGCGCTCGTCGATCTCCCTCTCCCACTCCTCGCAGCCCTCTCCTCTCGCATCCAGACATTTCTGAACCAGACCCGATATCACCGCCATGTCGATTGACGAACAGCATGGCACAGGAAGGATCTTAGTGTATTGATGTTTGAAGCGCAGATATCCGCCTCTAATGGAAGCACATATCTGACGATAATATGTTTCAACAGAGGCGGAGTTGAGTAATCCAAGCAAAAATAGATCACTGCTCGCAATAAAACCAGCGGTGCACTCTACATAGTATCCCGAGTCTGCTAATGTAAAACGCGGCTCCTTGCAAATGTCGGGATGCACGATCTTAGGTTTGTCGAACTCATCGTAGTATTTGCAAGATCTCAGCTCCCACCATTGATCTCCTTTAGCTTGGCGTTTTTCCAATTGCGGCTGCCAGCGTTGAAGATGTTCCATTATGGCAGGATAACGATTCATGTCAATCCCAACCTTGGTTGAAATTATCCAATTGTCCTCGCCTACAATCCGCCACTTTCTAACATCCTTTCCTACAATAAGCGGATTGATAATCTCAGCGCTTTTTGGGTCTGCGTCTATCAGTTCCTGCCTCTTCCCGGAGTTAATTATAAATGCCTTATTAAAGCCGATCAGTAATCCATAATATATTTTACCGTTGACATATTCTCCTAGAGGCGTTCCTGCTTTGCGCATTTTCTCCAGAATATCTGCAGTTGTCGAATCCGCCAAAGTCCAGTTCGATCCCGCAAATGCGGATTCGGGAAGTTGGATACCCTGCCGGGTGGTTAGCTCGTGCACATTCGGGTATGGATCGTCAAGGGATTCAACATCTGTGAGAACAGTACTCTGATGCGCTTCTCCTTTGCGGGCAATAAAAATCATCGCATAGGCAGTTGCATTTTGGAAAACAGGCAGATCTCCGAAATCGGTAATGCTCGTGACGGTGCAGTTGTCGGCGACGTGTTTTCTGAGCTTTTCCCCATAGCGTGCTTTTAACCATTTGTTGCTGCTGATAAATGACAACATACCGCCTTCTCTGAGCATCTGGATTGCACGCAGATAAAAATAGACATATAGATCGGCTTCGCTGCAGAAGAGGTCATCGTAGATTCCCTTTAGAGCGGGCTTGTCCGGCTTTATCAATCGATGCCGAATGTAGGGCGGGTTTGCGACGATTATATCGAACCCGCCGGGTCGATTGTTCTGCGGATTGAATATCTCGGCGAAGTCCACCGACCAATCGAATCGGATTTCATCTGTCTGCCTGCCGTCCATAAGGGCAATCTCCATGCGGAGATCGGAGATCGTCTTGTATAATTCGTGCTTTTGCGCGTTATGGGCGAGCAGATATTCCTCTTTGGCTTTCACATATTCATCGACTATGGTTTTGCGTAAATCGGTTGGCTGCGGGTTGGGACATATAACGCTGTCCCCTCGCTCTATCTTAAAGTCCAAGTTAGGCAGGGCAACCGCGTCGCGGGCATCGGGGTCGTCGATAGGATTTCTGGTGTCGTCAACCACCAGTGACAGCCACAGCCTCAGACGTGCGATGTTGACGGCGAACTGATCGCTGTCTACGCCGTAGAGGTTGTTTTGAATGATCTCCAGCTTGCGCTCATATACAGTGGCGGCGTCGACCTGCTTCACAGTGAACAGACAGGCGCGAAGGTCGAGAAGCTCGTGCAGCATTCCAAGCAGATATGCTCCGCTGCCGCACGCAGGGTCGCATACCCGCACGCTCTTTAACGCCTGCAAAGCGCGCTCCGGGTTGATGACGCCGGATGGGTCGTGCTCGTCTACGAATTTGGCGATGGCATCGCCTGAGGCTTCGGGCAACTGCTCGGACAGGTAGCCTTTGAGAGCCTCGCGGCACATAAAGGAGACAATGGGCTTGGGCGTGTAGTAGCTGCCGGTATCGTGGCGATTGGTTACCAGTTTTTCGAATATGCTGCCGAGCATCTCCGGGTCTACCGCCACATCGACGTCCAGTGGAGCGCTCTCGGTGATGGTAAAATTATATCCGCAAAACAGGTCGTTTATGATGCGGTCGAACGCCCGGTTGTCTATCTGAACCGCGTCTTTGTGGTCGTCGACATCCTCGCACTGGAACAATCCGCCGTTTAGATATGGGACTTCTCCAATGGTGTCAACAACCTTTTTCTTTTCCTCGTCTTTAAAGGTCGGCGCAACTCCGGCAGCAGGCGAGCCGAGGCCGCAGAAGAAAAGCCAGTAGAGTCGATCTCTGTAGAAGTTTTCCCCATTATCTATTGCCTCTTTATACAGCGTTTGGAGATAATTGGAGCTGCCCTTATACCTCAGCCACTTCTTTTTTTGTACGAATTGCAGAAACAGCAGGCGGTTAAACAGGCGTATCGCAAACAGGCGTTTGTCGTTTTGCGTATGGCCGATGAATTGCTCTTCGACTGTTTTGAAGACAGCCTCATAGTTTCTGTAGAAGTCGTTGGATACCCGCTCTACGTCCCACGCGCTCAGCCAACGCTCGCGCATCGCATCCCAGTCCGGCTCATCTGACTTATTAAACTGCATCTTTAGCGCGGGCAGGTTGAACTCCAGCAGGGTTCTGGTTTCCTCCACACTGTCGGTCTCCCAACCGAATGTGCTCAACTTGGGCTGCTTGTTATCCCGCTGCTGGAAATGGGCGAAACTGAAACCGGAGTAGTTGTTGATTGCGCAGATGAAGATGATGCCTTGCAGGCTCTTGTTCTGGTATTGGCCTTGCGTGCGCATCTGTTCTCGAATGCGCCTTAGAATCTCGCGAAGCTCAGCTCTGCGGAACTGCGTTTCGAACTCGCAGAGCATAATGACAAATGGGTCGTCTGCTCCAAACGGGACGATCCGACTGACCTGCACTTTCGCTTCTGCGTTTGACGAAAGACGTGAGTCGGCGTAGGTGAAGGTGTCCTTATGATCCAGCGGCCAACTCAGAGTCTTATTGAGGAATGCGAAAAGGGTTTCTCGGTTGTGTATCGACGCCAGCGACTCTTTCGCAATGTAGGCCATCAACGGACTCCTTTTTTCATCTCCATCCAGCAGACGAGAGTGGAGACGATGGTGGACGGCAGCGATATGTCGGCAAAAGATGATCGGACAGCGGTTTTGAGGCGTTGTAACCCTCTGGACAGCGTTGCCTCATCTGACGGCATAGCCGAATGCTCGCCCTCCACGGTTTTGGAAAGCATACCGAATATTTCTCCGGCTTCCAGCGTGATTCCTTTGTCGGTTTGCTCCATCGCCAAGACAGGACGGCCAATGACTGTCGCTAACTTCTCTTTGTCAAGCTCAGTAGCGCGCGGCGTGGGCTGCATTGTGAACAAAGCAAATAGACCATCAAGCGGCGCATTGTTCCATACTCCAAAAGCTCCGGGCGGCAAGGCGTCAAGCGTGGCAAGGGTTTTCTCGTCGGGCTTATCAAAGAGGCGTATATATTGCGTGGTCGCCTTATCCTGAGTGGTGACTTCGCCTTCATAGAACCTGTTGAACTCCTTCAGAGTGCCGTCAGGGTCGGTCGATTTGAAGAACGATTCGTCGATGCCGATCGCCTTGCTGATCTTGAGCGTGCGATGCTCTACGGAATCTACCAGCCGGATGATCTCTTCGATTTCTGTGCAGGGCAATACGTTGTATATGGTGAACTCGTGTTTTTGCGGGGTGGTTTCCGCATCCAGACGACGGTCTACCCTGCCGATGCGCTGGATTAGGCGCACGGGGTTCCAGTGGATGTCGTAGTTTAGAATGGCTCCCGCTTCCTGAAGATTGACTCCTTCGCTTAGAACATCGGTCGATATCAGCACATCGATTCTCTCTGGCACTGAGGGAGATGAGGCCGCATCGTTGTAGCCGGGACAAAATGCATAGACTATCGCCGCTCGGGTTTTCTCGACTCGGGAGTCGATGCTGGCTATGTTGTATCCCTTGAGACGATCGCGCAGTTCCATCGCAAGATATTCCGCCGTTCGCTGGCTCTGGGTGAACAGCAGTATGCGCTTGCCAGTCTTGAGTTCGTCCTCTATTTTCGGTATGACTACTTTCAACTTTGGGTCGGGCTGCCTGCGCGCATCGATGATAGCTGCGTGTACCTCTTTGAGGAAGCCGAGGTCCTGGACAATATCGTCCCGCCACCTATCGACGTCGAAACATTCCTGCGTGAAGCCTCTGAGCTTGCTATCCAACTTGCGCGCTCTAATAGCCTGCTCCAGCCATTGATCGACTTCGGCTCCGGAGGCGTCGAGCGCATCGCCGTCGACTGCTGCATCGATGTCGGGTTCGTCATCGGTGTCGGTATGGTGAATGAGTGTTCTGACCCATTGCTCGTGTTTGTCAGCGTATTTGTGTGCCTGGTCGCCTAATACGTGCTTGAGCCGGGCAATCAACCCGATGCCGATGCTTTGAATTATGCCCTGGAATGCCGCGGGGCTGCTTTCCAATTGTTTTAGAGCGTTTGCAAATACCAATCCGGCAAGGTGGACCTCGTCGCTGTATTGTTTGCTGGATGGCAGGGGTTGGCATCGGTATTGCTCGGTGAGGAAGGCCGCCAACTTGATGCCTTTTTTGGGGCCTTTCCTGAGGCAGGCAGGCAGGTCTGTTTTGCCGGCGCCTCTTATTTTTTCCAGCTCTCTTTTTACGTCTTCCAGATATTTGACGCCGGGACGAAACAGCTCGTGGGCGCGCTTGATGAGCTTGCTGTAATTCTCGCTTTCTTGTTCTATTTCATATTCGATGCAAATCGGGCCGTGGCGTATCGGGAATCGGAGTTGCTCGCCGGTGGCCGCCGACAGGGCCTTGCAAGTGGCGCGGCTGCGCTGGATCATTACCTGTTCGAGGACCTGGTTCAGTGTTTTGTCGGGCGCTTCGATCGGCTTGAGCGTAAACTGGCCGGTGTAGTCCACTGTTTCTTCCTCTTTGTCCAGATTCCTTGCCGCTTTTCGGATTTGGTCTATTCCAAAACCGCCGATGCGTCCATCATCGTGCGTGATCAGCGCAAGTTGTGCGCTAATGTCCCTGTAGGAGGTGTTGATGGGAGTTGCCGTTAGCATTATGACCTTTTTGCGCTCCCCATTGACAGGGCCTATGATCTTGAACAGATTGACATAACGGTTCGCAGAGGTGGTGCGGAAGTTGTGGGATTCGTCGATCACAATCACGTTTGCACGACGCGAAAGACGCTCTACCTGCTTGCACTTGGACTCATTTGAATAATCCTCCGGGTCGAATCCGAAATCGGTCATCGACAGTTTTCTGAAGTTGCCGAAGTCCTCGTCATAATCGCTCAGATGCCGCTTCAAATAGCCATTCCAACTGTTTTCGAGTATGTTTTTTGGAGCAATCAATAGAACATTGTTTGCTTGTTGGCAATAGTGTTCGATCAGGGCTAACGCGATAAAGCTCTTGCCCAGCCCTACTCCGTCTGAGATGAGAACGCCGTGCTCCCGCTCAAGTATCTTCAAGGATTGGAAGACTCCGTCAAGCTGGTGCTTGTCGAGCATTCTTATGAGTTCGCTCTCACGCGCGGTGGTGTCGCCCTGCCGATGCTGTCCCCAGGCGTATAGAGATTTTAGATAGAGATAATATGGGTCGTATAGCTCGATTTGTCGTCGAATCTCAGCCAGAAGATCATCTGTTACCACATCATCGACTGCTTCGTTCCATCGCTCGTCGTACCAGTTCCTGAGTTGGTTGGTCTGTTCTGGGGTCAGTTCAACGTTTAGCTCGATATTTTGCAGTAGTCCCGGCCTGGTAAAGTTGCCGCTTCCGATTACACCCATCTGCGCAGGGTGAATCGTTGGTCGTGTTATGAGATATGCTTTGGCATGAAATTTTTCTTTGGTGTAACAGCGGGCTTGCACGGCTCCGTTTGCAAACAGCTTTTCGATTTTTTTGAGTGGTGAAAGAAGAGACAGGTTTTCGCGCTGGGCCAAGAGATCGGAATCCGAGACAGCGCGCAGTTTTTCCATCAACTGAACTCGCTGCCTGGCGCTGGCGTCATCGCCGAATAGAATTCGAACGCTGCTAAAGTCGGCAACAACGTCGGCAAGTAGAAGCAGGGCCTCTAATGAAAAAAAAGCGGACGCAATCAACAGTTCATTACCGCCCGCCCCCATACGATCCAGACCAGCCAGAAGAGTGTTATCTTGACGATTATCTATAATGCTCAAATGAAGATCAGACATTTTTCTCCCCACAACAACAGCCGATGAGATATGACAGACTTAAATATAAGAGTCAATATCCCTTCTGTTGAGATATCAGGAGTTGGGATTGGTAAGAGGAATTATTCTACGTCGGCAGTAAATACCTGGCGGCGCCAAGGGGACAGGAGGGATCTCGTGTAAACCACGTTCAATTCCAGGCGAAATATTTGGGAAAACGGAGGTTTCGGGTGAAGGTGTGGGAGTGAGGGGGGGAGTTGAATAATTGAATTTATGTGTACTTAATGGGTAGACTTTCACGGTGGTAGCTGCCAACACGTGAAGACCCGGCCTACTAACTAATCAACGAATCGTACTCATTAAGCATCGACTGTTACACACTGCCGCCTGCAGCAACAGGCGGCTCAACAGGAGTTGGTTCACCCCCACATGCGTGGGGGGGGGAGCGGTACGCACTGGCGGTTGCTCACATAGTAGATTGTCAGCCCAGGAACAAGAAATACGAGTTAGCAGCGTGTTATTCTGTATATCCTGGAGCTTATGCGTGGATGCTCCAAGATATACAGAGAATTCAGCCATTTCCTGTGCGTAGAACACTTGGTTTGTTTGAGGTCCATATAACCGAGTGTGATTTCGACATTACTATAGGTAACTCTGAAATCAACGCATTATTCACAGAGCAAGCAAGAAATCTGGCTCTCGATTTTTAGGATTATATAGGCATTAGTCTATGGTAACGACTGCATCCGTCGTCTGATACTGACCTACCAAATGACTCAGCGTCGCGCTGGCACCTACCGCATCGTGTGGAATCAGCACATACTTCCATGGTTTGCCGCCGTGCTCCGATTCATGCTGGGTGGCATAATGGCACCAGAGACAAGCGGCATCTGTCTTCGCCCGAACATCCATGTCTTCCAGTTCAGATGCTCTTTTAGTCTCCACAATTAGCTTTTCACCTTCTGTCTCGACTACAAAGTCCGGCTCATAAAGATGCCCGTCTTTATAATCAATTCGAAACTGGCCCCGAGCAGGCTTGAACCATTTCAACTCTTCTCTGCAGTCCTCAAGTACTATGGCGAAGCGGCGTTCGGTATCATTGTCAAATTTTTGTGTGGGATAAAGGCAGCGCCGGAAGCCACCGAAGAGCATTCCGCGCATATATAAGCGGTCATCGACCGGCGCACGGAAAGGCTTAATGTCTTGTCCGGCCAGCGCTGCGAAGCTGTTAGACCTCAAGGTTTCGAAGCCTTTGCTGACGTTGGCCTCGTAGCCGACTGCCTTCTCCCAATAGTGCGACTGCATCTGTGTATGGATGAATTCCGCGAGGGATCGCTGATGATATTGCAGCACATTGGAAAGCTCCTCCTCGTCCTTGAGATAGGACTGGAGATGCGTCACCATTTGGCTTGCGAGGTCGTATAGCAAGTCGGAATGATCATCATAGCTGATATCATCGTAATCCATCAGCGCCCGGACAAGATAATCTTCAGACCGCTCTTCGTGAATAACACCATCACCACTGATAAGTGACATACGCTCGTTTGACTGCAGGTGGTGGATGAGAATATCCCTGGCAACCGGCTGTGGGCGTATTCCGCTTATATCCAGAGTAAATGGATTGAATCCGCAGGATACTTCACCTTTGGGCACAACAATGATTCGTGGGATATCGATGGAGTTCTCGATGAATGTGTCGATTGTCTTGGCGACGATATCGGCCACGTCCGCTTTCTCAGCAATTCCCTCGAACTGAGCTTGCGCCGGGGCGCACACAGCCGACACCTGTTGAATTATCTGTTCTTGAACTTCCTCTGCTCGAAGGTTCGCTGATCTGGGCAACTTCTCAAAACGTCGGATGACTTCCAATGTAGCCTGCGCAACCTGGCGTTCAGCGGGGGATTCGAAAAGTAATTCCTGCTCTGCTGCAATAGCATCACTGGATGTGACACGGGTAACAAAGACCGGATTCACGACTACCGTCTCCCGGCGTTCATCCGGGATATCACGACCAATGACGACGCCGGTGCGGATGATTGAGTTCGGATTGTTGGCTTCATCAATAATTTCTTGGAACTTATCGTGTGCAACAATTGTGAGACGGTCGACGGCTGCGACTCCTGTCCTCTTCCCGTAAGGAAGGCGCAGACCACGCCCTATAGTCTGGTGTACCAAAATTTCAGCTTTAGCTGCTCTAAGAGGGACTATGGTATACAGGTTGTTTACATCCCAGCCCTCTTTGAGCTTATTTACGTGAATGACTATCTCAGTCGGTTCTTGAGTGCTCTCCACCTGAAGCAGGCGCTCGATAGTATCATCACGCTCTTCACCGCGCTGATTGGAGTGAACGGTAATCACGCGGTTTTCATATCGCCCATCGAAGAACGATTCGTCCCGAATCACCTTCTCAAGCGCATCCGCGTGCGTCGTATCCTGTGCAACCACCAACATGAAAGGCTTCACGATTGGCTGTTCATTCTGGCGGGCGTATACTTCTAGCTGGACTTTTGTATCTTCGTGAACTCGCACACCATCTTCCAGCTTGAGTCGTTCCAACTGCTCTTGTGTATAATTGGATGCATTGAAGTTTTCACGTGTAGCGACTGCCGGCTCTTTAACGAAACCATCCTGCATCGCCGCTGATAGAGGATATCTGTAAATAATATTTTTGAATGGAACAGGACCGCTCGGGCTTTCTTTCTGAGGTGTTGCCGTCAGTTCAAGACCGAGAATTGGCTTGAGTTCATTGATCGCGTTGATGCCTGCGGTAGCTCGGTATCTGTGCGATTCATCCATCATTAGAACAAGATCGTTCAAGTCGGAAAGGTAGTCGAAGTAGCTCTGGCCTATGTACTCCGAAAGCCGCTTGATTCTGGGTGCGCTGCCGCCTCTGACCTCGGAGTTGATCTTGGATATATTGAATATGTTGATGTGTACGACGTCACTGCCGAACAGAGTGACGCCTCTGATGCCACGCCCACTTTCGTAATTGTCCCCGGTAATGATCTCTGGCGGATTCTGGGCGAACTCGGCGATACCCTGAAATACATACTTAGGATTGCCGGGAGTGAAGTCGCCGATCAGCTTATTGTAAATCGTAAGGTTAGGAGCCAATACGAAGAAATGGCGAATGCCCTTGGCTTGAGAGAGATAAGATATGAAAGCGCCCATCAGTCGGGTTTTGCCGACGCCGGTGGCAAGAGCGAAGCACAGCGATGGAAAGTCACGCTCGAAGTCTTCAATGCCCGATTCTGGGAATTGCTGTTTGATTGCTTCCAAAGCTGCTGAAACATCCTGATCTTTGTCAAGCGGCAGCAGATCGGCAATTTCAGCCAAAATGTCCAGTGATGTCTTTTGGGGCGGTCGGAGGCTGAGGCGTTGGCTTATTGCGTTTGCTATCCTGTTCATACCCCTACCTCGTCGTCGAAGAGATTCATTGTACCTGTGTCCAGCTTCGTTCGCTTGCCGTCGTTTGAGGATTGCACTTCTTTGCCGACTTCCGACGGCGCTGGCGGCAGGACGGATATCTGCAGGCTGTAATCATCTCGGCCGTATTCGCACTTATTCAAAACGGCCTTGGGTATCTTTTTAATCGTAAGGTTATGAAACTCGTCCTGATTGGCGCGAAACGCAGTGCAGCAGATAAGAAGTGTGCGTTGTTCGCCAACTTCCTCGCTTATTTGCGCAAGTTGATTGCGGCTGAGTGTTTGCGTAGTAATATATATAAAATCGGATTCGGTGGAGCGCCCGTGCTGCCAATAGACCGCATCGCTGGGGTCGAACTCGAAGTTCAGGTGTTTGCACATTGCCTCCGCGAGCATTTCGGCATTATATTCTTTGTTGATGATAAGGTTGCCCCATTTGTCTTTTTGCAGCAGGGACGGCGCCAGCCTGTAATACCGGAACCCTCCTCCGCCTTTCCAGTCAACAGCTTTGCTGATGCCGCCCTGGTCTTCGCCATCTATCACTTTGCGCAAACGCGGGATTATGTGTGTATGGCAATGTTCGCCAAGCTCGACCATGATCCATCGTCGTCCCATCTTGTGGGCAACAGCACCGGTCGTGCCGGAACCAGCAAAGGAATCTAATACCCAATCACCCGGCTCTGTAGAGAGATCGAAAACGCGCTTGATTAGACCTTCCGGTTTTTTGCCCTTTGGAAAATGTACCCCGCCCTCCTTATGCAGATTGTTTGATAGAATATCATCCCAAATCGTTGTGAGCGGTTCGCCTGACACGTACTTGCCATCAATCATTTTCAGTTTATCGCTGTAGAATAGTATTCGCTCTCCGCCGATGAAATACATGTTGGAGTGCCCATCACGCTCCAGCAGGAATATTCTGGATGGTTTGGCTACTGATCGGTCGATCATTGCTCTCACCTGAGCACCTACGCCGTCGTAGTTTGGACGAGCCGTACGAATCACACGATCTGCGTTCTGCAAAACAAAGTCACTCAGCAGAGACTCAAACTCGGCTTTCTTTCGCAGAGTCTTGACATCAATTCTACCCTCTCGTGCTAACGCCTGCGTAAGAGGCACAAATCGCCATTGTTGATAAGGATCTTCCTTATTTTCAATGATCTTTGTGTACCGCTTGTCCCGCTCCCTAGCTGTGTAAACTCGATTGCACTTCCATTTGGATTTATCCCTGACATACATGAGCACGAAGTTTGAGGTACTGACACAGCCTGGATTAATGGCTTTATGGCCGGTTGCTGATCCTTGTTTGAAAGTGATAACAGACACTCTATTATCGCGGCCGAACACCTCATCAAGCAATACAATAAGATACCCAAGCTCCACATCGTCTATATGCACGAAGATTGTGCCTTCCTGATGCAGCAGGCGACTCAGCAGTTCCAGTCGATCACGTATTAGTGACAGCCATGTTGAGTGCTCGACACCATCTTCATAATATTCGGATACGTCCGGGATGTTGAAAGGCGGGTCAATATATATGCACTTGATCTTCCCTGCGAATTCTTGCTCCAGAGCCTTTAGCGCAAGGAGGTTATCGCCGAAGATAAGACGGTTATCAAAGATGTCGCTATCCGACACTCGATGCCGGGCGTGATACGACAACTCCGGATCCTCCAATAGAATCCTAGGCTCCAGCCTCGGCCGGTTTTCTTTTCCTATCCAGGTTAGTTCGAGTTTGGTATGGTTGGGCATGAGTATTCCTACGGGCGTTCCAAAGGGCGCATTTCGACGCCACCGCATTGACATCTGTAGTGATCTCCCGCTTGGCGCCTAGCTAGACTGCCACAAGTGGGGCAAACGAGCGCATTTACGAAATCTAAGGTATTCTTGCCAAACGCCTCCACATCGGTGTTGGCAATTTCCGAACCATCCACATTGAAATGGCAGCCGACTTGGTTTCTGATAAACGCAAGTCTGCTAACCTTGTCATACAATGGCTTAATCTGAATCTCTACAGCAGGAGGTTGTACACCATTTTCCTTTGGCGGCTGCCGTTTCACGATTAGCACCTTCGAAAGCTTCGCGACACTGTCGAGCAGTTCACCGAGTGTAAAGTCGCCGCTTCTACGGTGTGGCACCGCGCAGCCATATAGCATCGACACATGATCCAGCACAGCCTCAAGTAGTATGCCTGATTCTGCGGCCACAGACTGACGAGCAAATGGTTCGCTGGCAAGCTTGACTTTCAGCTCGTCCACTTGCAGTTTCGTATTATACATACGGACTCCGTTGTTCCTAGACCATCGATGCAGCTCGACTAACTGTACGGCACGCCCTGGTGCTTGTGATAGTCGGTAACGGTCGCGCCACTGACGAAAATGCGTTGTGATAATGAGATGGTTGAAACTACTGCTTTCGTCCGCCAGAAGGTCAATTATCCGAGTCAAGTGCACGGCATCCACCGATGTGAATATGTCATCCAGCACGACGATGGCATCACCGTTACTGTAGTGTTTTGCTACGGCAAGAAACATCGCAAAACCAAGTGTATCAAGGTGAGATTCGCTAAAGTAGGCCTGCGGCGGAACCTCGGCCGCACCAAGGAATGTGGCGTCTTGGTACAAGGAACCTTTCTTTTTGTCGTCCAGATATAGGCGCAAGTCACCAAGTGATTCCCCAGGATGCAATTTCTCGTATATGCGGTTACACTCTGCCGATACTTCATTCAATATATTTTGACTGAACTTCAATCGTTTGCTCCGCACAATCTCAGATGCCTTTTCTAGCCCTTCCGATACGGCTTTAGTGTCTCGAACCTTCTCTTCATTCTCTAGCATGCGTTCGTAGTGCAAACTGACGGCGTTGAACTGTTCAATATCCGAAGATAGCTGTTTTTCAATCATCTGCATTTTCGCTTTATTTCCGCTCAAAGCTGATAAAGTCGCGGCTACCTGCTTGATATCCATCGCTTTACCGTTCTCGTCCATATCTGTTTCGGGAACAGATGATTGAGACACAGGACAATCATCAATCTGTGCTTTGCACAATGCATCCAGTGATTGGAAGAGTTTACCTGCCTCGAGTAAAACATCCTCTGTAGTGCTTGCAACCTGTTTTTTAGCCAGTTCAACATCACGTTCTGCTGACTGTAGTCGTTCATTGATAGTACTCAGGTTAGTCATGGCGGAAAGTCGAGCGTTTATCCGATTCAACAAATCAGCCGCAACAATTGGGTTCTCGCAAAGAGGACAAGCCTTTCTGTCGTTATGAGCCGCAATAAATATCTTCCCCTTTTCCAGTATATCGACGATATCTACACCATCTTCGCCCTCTATTGTCGGTGCCTTTGCTGCATCTTTTTGGGCATTAGCAAGCACATTTCTCGCGGCTGAAAGGTCCGTGTTATATTTCTCTAATCTCGCTACCTCGGTTTCACACTTGTTCAGTTGCTGTAGCAGTTCACTGATAGCTGAATGCTGTGCTTTCACGACTGTCATGTCTGCCGCAGACTTCGCAGCAGCCCAACCCACAGCACTGATAGAAGGAGAATCAGGTTTGCCCTCAGCCTCCCAGAGTTTCTGGAGATAGTCTTCTGCTTCCACCTTCGCCTTGACAGCCTCATCATAACGCTGTTTGGCAACACGTGCGGCGTCTATCAATGCATCCTCGCATCTTTCTATGCCCTCTACATCTATGAATCTTTTGAGTTCTCCAAACCTATCTGCCGGCCGTGCTTCAATGAGGCGCAGCAATTGACTTCTTCTAAGAATATGCGCAGATGGATTAGGAGTAGGGCCAACGGTTACTATGTCTCGGCCACTCATGTTTCCCTTCCACGCGTTACCACCCAAATGGACCTCAACCTGGAGTTCCGTTTGTTCACTTCCCAAGGACGGCAGGTGCTTCTGTATGGTTGTGGAGCTTCTCTCGGCAACTGATCCACCAGACTTGTTGCAAACAAAATCTATAGCATCGACAATGGTTGACTTGCCGGTGCCATTTTCACCAAAGATTACAGTTACCGGTTTGTTGGTGTCGAAGTTCAACTCAGTCTTGGCGGTTGCACCCCTGAATTTGGTCAGGCATATCTTATTGATGCGCTTGCTACTATCAGGCTTGCTTGTGTTTAACATCAAGTGCCTCCTCAATCCAGCGGTTCCAGTCTTCTGCTTTCGCTGTTCCTGTCGTGAGTTTCTTGACAATATCCGCCTCTCTGGTATTGATGACCAGTTCCGCGTCCTTAAGAGCTTTTGCGACTACTACTGCAAGCTCTTCATTCGGTGTTTTTAATACAATCTCATCGGACATTTAGTCCACCTTTCCGGCTAGGTTACCTGCCATCTCACATTGAACAACACAGAACTACTAACTTCTTGCTGCAACCTTGCCTCAACCTTGGTAATCAACTGCTCTTTGCTCTCATCAATTTTATCTTGCGCTGCAAACAACTCACGGCGCTTCCTGTTGCGCTGGGATTCCAGATTTTTCTTTTCCTTGTGAAGGGCAATCTTATCTTCGAGTGCCGCTGTTATTTTGGCATCCCTTGAAACTTGCTTGATCTGCAGATCAAGATCCTTAAGTTCTGTTTCCAGGCCGTGCTTCAGGTCTTCCGCCCAACGGTCCAATTTTTCTATCTCTTCATCGAAAAACTTGTTGTTACGCTCTGCAATGCCGCTAATTACTGACTCCTGCAAACCGGTGGAGATATCGGCAAGCGATGCACCGACTTCATCGGAAATAGCAACCTCGCCAGCCAACTTGCCGGGAACACTAAATAGCTTTTCGCAAGCATCCGGCAACATGGAGTTGCCATTGTCATCGATACCGGCAAGAATCATTACATCTTCATCTTCCAGCGCCGAGACTGTGAGCTTGCTTACCTGCAACCACCCTGATTTCCCAACAAGCTCTTTGATAAGTCCCGCGTGTTCGGGCCAGTTCGTATAATCGAAAACGATATGAACCGGCGGCAACGTCCGTTGCTTAGCTCGATCGATAATAGCTTCGGCGAGTTGACCGCCATAACGATAAGGTCTCAGGCCGTCCACACTGTGTCCCGGTGCAAGAAACTGATAACGCCCGGTCTGAAAATCCGGCAAACCATCTGGAGCGCTCTTGATGTGAAACTGTAGGTCTGAATCGTTGAACTCCGCATTGTGTGAAAGCTCTGACTTTGTGAGTTCCCAAAAGTATCGCTCCACCTTCCCAAGAAACGCAGTGCTCTCTTCGCTGTTTATTCGGAGCCTATTGCGCACGTCCTCATCGAAGTTTTCCAAAAGCTTGGTCCGAGTGTCGGCCATACGAGCTTGAATCTCTTCGTCAAGCTCAAGTCTCAACTGATCGAACGCGCAGTTTATCTCACCTTCCGTGCGACAGCGTTGGTAGATATCAGCAATTCGGCGTTCAAAATCCATACCCGACTCAAGCGCACCAAGCACTTCATCTGACGAACCAAAAACACCTTGGAACAGGCGGAACTTCTCGTCCAGAAGTTCAAATACACGCCGGTCGGCTGCATTGCTGCGATTCAGGAAGTTAATGACCACGACGTCATATTCCTGCTTGTATCTGTGACATCTACCTATTCTCTGTTCTATCCGCTGAGGGTTCCAAGGCAGGTCGTAGTTAATCACAAGAGAACAGAACTGGAGATTAATCCCTTCGGCAGCGGCTTCAGTTGCTATAAGTATATCAGAGTGGTCTCGAAAATGCTCCACGAGTGCGACGCGGATATCGACTACCTTGCTGCCGGTGACGACCGGTTCGCCCTTGTGCAACTCGACCCACGCCTTATATATCTCTCGGCTGCGATCGTCGGAGTTGACTCCGTTGATAGTGAGAACATTGCCATCGTAGCCATTGTTACTGAGAAGAGAGAACAAATACTCCTGTGTACGCCGTGATTCGGTGAAGATAACAGCCTTTCGGTTTGCGCCGAGTTCCTCTAATTTCTCAAATCCTTGTCTAAGCGCTACAAGTAGTGCCTGTCCTTTTGCGTTGATAGTGATAGATTTTGCAAGGTCGCCGAATTCAGCGAGTTCCTTTATCTCGGCTAGAATCTCCTGCTTTTCAGAGGATTCCCGGCTTTCAAGTTCAATATTTGTCGCTGTATCCGGATCCGCCCATTCCTCGGATATTTCCTCAAGAGCCTCGAAATCTTCTGAGGCAGATTTTAATACATCCTGGTGCTTACCTTCAAGGCGGGACTTCAGTGATTCCAACGTAGCCGCAATTGCAAACGTGGAGGATGCCAACAGTTTCCGTAAAACCAACGTCACCAAGCGGCGCTGGCTGATGGGAAGTGCGTGAAGCTCGTCCTTGCTGAGATAACTGGAAACTTGATCATAAAGGAGTTGTTCTTCATTAGTCGGCGTAAAGTCCTGAGTTATCGGAATGCGATTCGTAAAACGAACATATTCTGTTACTTGCCGTCGAAGCGTGCGTTGACAAATCGGCTTCAGCCGCAAACGAAGTTCGTTTAGTTGCCGGTTTTCGATTGGCCCGTGCATATAGCGAGCCTTGAATGCATTTATATCACCGAAGAGATGTTCATCAATAAAACTAACCAGACCATACAACTCCAATAACGAATTCTGCAGAGGGGTAGCTGTGAGCAATAGAAGTGGCCTATTCGATATAGACTTTCTGATGGAGGTTGCTATCCGATTGCCGGGCTTATACACATTACGGAGTCGATGCGCCTCATCGACAACAACCAGATCCCAAGGTACGCCAGCGATTTCACGATTCTTGCCCCATGCGAAGTGATACGAACAAATAACCACCTTGTTATCCTGCAAGATCGCCGATTCCCCACGTTTTGCTTTCGCCTTATATTCGCGAGAATCTACAATTACAGAATCGATATGAAACTTGTCTGCCAGTTCTTGCGCCCACTGTTTACGCAGTATTGTGGGGGCAATAATCAGGATGCGTCGCTTATGCTCACACCAAAGTTGGCTGATAATCAAGCCTGCTTCAATAGTCTTTCCTAGACCTACCTCATCGGCGAAGATTGCCCCACGAGATAATGGAGAACGAAATGCAAAAAGAGCGGCATCCAGTTGATGTGGGTTCAGGTCGACCATTGCGCTAAAAATCGATGGCCCTAACTTGGCAAGATTATCGGAGGAATTCCTCTTGGTTAATTCGTGAGCGTAGTAAGCTGCGTGATATGGAGTTGACATATTTTTTATCGCAATACGAGTTGATTTTCGTCTCTTTATTATATATTCATTTCGGGCAGAGATATTCCTTCGATGACTGCAGATTATACAACGCACTCACACAATGATTTGCGGTAACTCTCAAGAGCCAACATAACTGACTGATGCACTCGTGCGGTTCACCCCCACATGCGTGGGGAATACACTCTGGTTGTGTGTGTCATTTTAGTTCTCCCCGGTTCACCCCCACATGCGTGGGGAATACATTCAGGGGCTGCGCGATGGCGGCTCAATCGACGGTTCACCCCCACATGCGTGGGGAATACTCGACCTCAGCAGCGCCCTTGGTGTTGAGCGCCGGTTCACCCCCACATGCGTGGGGAATAC
>JAAYKE010000186.1 GCA_012522575.1 Armatimonadota bacterium
CTCGTAAGTGGAGGGATTGTTTTGTTTAAACAAATCTTTAAATCTATTAAAGACCGTGGATTTAGAAGTATACTGATAATACTGGCAGTTTTGCTGATTATTGTTCCGGTGACCGTAGAAGCAACCGATGATGCGGCTGCTGATATTATTCAAACTGAAATTCTTGAACCGGTTAACCCAAATGCGATAAATGAATCATTTTCCAGAAATGTTCAAACTAAAATTCAAATTACCAACGACAGCAGCAAAATTTCCAAAAACATAAAAATCCAAGTGCCATTGATCAGTGTTGATTCAGATTACCAAGAAACTGTAAACACAACATACAGCATCAAACCGACAAAGGTATCAAATGAGGGCTTTAATACAAGCAACGGTACATTTTTAATCGACTCTATCGCCCCCGGCTCCACTGAAACAGTGCTTATTGATTACGAAATAATAATTAATCCGGCATATACCCTTTCCGCCCCGGAAGTTTTATCCGACGAAACAACTCATTATAGCAATAAAAATAATAATAAGGCGAGTAATCTTAAAGAGTATTTAAAGCCCTCTCAAAAAATTCAAAGTGATAATTCAAAAATAAAATCAAAGGCACTACAAATAACACAGGATTCAGATGACGACTTAGAGAAGGCTCGAAAAATTTTCACCTTTGTAAAAGAACATATGCAATATAATTTTCAGTCCCCCAATCGCAACAAAGATGCCCTTAGTGCATTAACTACGGGAGAAGGCGTATGCGAAGATTATGCCGTATTATTTGTGGCATTGTCAAGGGCGGCAGGCATACCGGCAAGGCAGGTCAACGGATATGCCGGTTTCAAAGTTCCAAGTAAGGCTTTAAACACCAATCTGGGAAAAGCAGTTTCCCTTTGGAACTACCGGCACAGTTGGGTAGAATTTTACATCGAAGATATGGGTTGGTTACCTGCAGATCCGACATTCAGTTCAAAAAATGATGAATTTAAATATTTTGGTTATCTTCCCTTTGACAGCCGCATAGCACAGAACTACCTTGATCAATCTCTAAAAGTAAACTACCAAGGCAGCTCAAACGGATTAAAGGTAGAATGGGAAGAAGCGCTTATTAACTAATAAAAAACAAAACCGACATCCACCTGAGTACCAAAAATATCCCATAGTAAAAAAACACCCCCGGAATTCTTGAAAAGAAACTCCGGAGGTGTTTGATTACAACTATTCTAATGTTTTTACAAGATGATATTAATTTTCAATTGCTTACATATCTAAGTCCGGATAATATATTTCGGTCCATTCTTCATATGTGTCCGGTTTTCTGATGTAATGATGACTGTTGATCGCCTCTTGCATCGCTTCGTAATACCATGCATCTTTATCCAAGTCCGGGAATTGTCTAGCTTCCGGCAGGATATCTTCTGACTTAACTCTGCGTTCCAATACATTGTTTACCAGTGTTACAAATTCAGCTCTTGTTATATATTGGTCCGGTTTAAATGTTCCATCCGGATAACCTGTTACCCATCCTTTTTGTGCCGCTGAGTTAATAAACTCTTCCGCCCAATGCCCCGATACATCGGAGAACATATTGACTTCCAGAGGAGTTAATTTGTCAAATTTCGAAGCTATCGTTGCAATCTCAGCTCTTGTTATATAATTTCCCGGTCTGAAGGTTCCATCCGGATATCCCGATATAATATTACCGTTAGCCAGTGTAGCGA
>JAAYKE010000134.1 GCA_012522575.1 Armatimonadota bacterium
AGTCAAGGTCGAGGGACTGCCCATCGGCGGCATTTATAAAGCACACCGGCTCACGCATACACCCGCATACGTGAGCTTTAGGAGCCAATTGCGCAATGCGCGGGATCAGGGTTTTGTCCGTAGCGTTGCTGATTCCGCTTAACAATACTATCCCGGCTCTGCGCAAACCGGAAACAGGCTCCCGCAGATCGCCCATCGGCATGACAAACCCGCTTCCGAACGGCCTGGCGGCATCCAGCACCACGATATCGAGGTTTCGGTGCAGTTGCCAATACTGCATTCCGTCATCAAGCACGATTACATCCGGATTAAATAGCTTTTGGGCCAGTTTTCCGCTTGCCCGACGATCTTTGCCCACGACTACCGCAACGTTGTCCAGCGTTTGGGCCAGCAGCACAGGCTCATCGCCCGCCTGCAGGCTGTCGGCAAGAACGCGCTTTCCATCTGATACCACCATCGGAGTCCGAGCCGAGCCGCCGTATCCACGAGACAACACTACTACTTTTTGACCTCGACCGGTCAGTATCCGACACAACTCCTGAACTGCCGGAGTTTTTCCGGTTCCGCCAAAGGTCAAATTGCCCACGCTGATTACCGGAACAGCGAGCTTGCAGCGTTTGCGCAATCCGACGTTGTAAACCCACAGGTATACAGCCAGACCGATTCGATATATCAGAGACAACGGCCACAAAAGCGCAAGTATCAGCCACCCGATCGGGCCGCGCTGGTCGCCGAGTATGACACGCTCAAGATATCCAGATGCCATCTCGTCGATTTACCCCATTCTTTTCTTCGCAGAATGCGACTCAGCCTCTTGATATAACCCGGACAGCTCATCAGCAGTCCGTTTGGATGCTCCCAGATTGGCCTGCATCATTTTCTCGCACCTGTTTCGTATATCATCCAGTTGCGCCCGATCCGCCAGCAATTCGCTGATTTCCCGACCAAGCTGGGCTCCATTTTGTATCTCGAAGCCCACCCCGGCATTTTTTGCCTGCGCAACAATATCCTTTGTCTTAAACGTATATGGGCCAAAGAATACGGGTTTACCCTGCGCAATCGGCTGCAAAATGCTGTGACATCCACGCGGAATCAGGCTGCCGCCGACGAATGTAACGTGGGCTATTGCATAGACCTTTGCCAACTCGCCAAACGTGTCCAATATTACCACATCTTCGGATCCTGTGAAAGTGGATGGATCACTGCGCCAGGCGCAGGAAAGGCCTTTGGCGCTTATGATATCTCTTATCTGTTCGCGCCGCTCGATCTGCCTGGGCGCGATCACCATTCGAAGTTCTGGATGCCTGGTTCGGGCGGCTATAAAGGCGTCTATCACCTGCTCATCCTCACCGACATTGGTGCTGCCGGCAACAAAGACCAAGTTTGACCGCGAATACTTATACTCATCCAGCAACAATTGCTTCTCTGCCTCGTTCAACGGACGATCAACTTCGTCGGCTTTGCAGTTACCGGTCACTACAACCTTTGATGGATCCGCTCCCAATGATATCACCCTGTCCGCATCGACCTGCGATTGCATACAAAAACGGTCTATGTTTGACAGCGCCCAGCGATATAGCCACGGGGCCTTTTTGGCTCCCGCCAGCGTTTTATCGGACAATGTGCCGTTGATCATGGCGGTTTTCACCCCGCGCCGATGGGCAATATGCAAAAAATTGGGCCATATTTCCGTATCCGTAATAGCGAATACCACCGGTTTGACCATACTCAAGCTGCGAGACACGCAAGGAACCAAATCGAACGGATAGTAGAAGAATCCATCCGATTCTTTGACAGACTTGCGCGCCATTTCCTGGCCTTTTTCAGTTGTAGTAGATATCACTACCGCCACATCGGGATTCGTCTGTTTAAACTCCCTGACAACAGATGATGCCGCCACCGATTCGCCGACCGACACGGCGTGAATCCAGATTCGCGATCGATCGCCGATTTCCTGGCCGAGCTGAACGCCGCCCAACTGCTGTCGCCACGACCGACGGGATTTGCCGGAGATAAATATCCTGTATAGGATATATAGCGCAATAAACGGGCTGAGCAGCAATAATGCGGTGTTGTAAAGGACAAATGTCATACAACTTCCCTGTTGTCGAGCGTTGCCCAGGCGTTGCGTTCGGCATCATCAATGGCTTTTTTGATACGGGAAGCGGCCACATCATCATCCTCATCGGGCGAGATATGAAATACCTCGCCGAAATATACGACCGCTTTTGAAAACGGAACAGGCACCATAAATGAATCCCACGAACCCAGCCTCTTGCAGGGTCTGCAGGCGACGCCAATCGTGAGTAAAGGGCAACCCGATTTCCTGGCGATATATACCGCGCCGGGCTGCACCTCATTTACCGGCCCTTTTGGCCCATCGGGAGTTATTGCCGCAACTCCGCCCTCCTGCAGTTTGCGAATAAGTTCCAGAAGCGCCTTTGCACCCCCACGCCCGGTCGATCCCCTGATAGTTTTCAATCCGCGACTACGCAAAAGCCTGTTTTGAAGCTCTCCGTCTTTTGACAGAGATACCAGAGCGTAAAAACCCATCCCGCGGCAGTAGTAGATGGGAAGCAAAGTCTTGCCGTGCCACAGCAGCACAATGCCGCCCTTGCCATCAGAGATTATTTTTTTAAGCTTCTCTCCGCCAACCGACTTTAATCTGACTGTTGCGGATATAAACGTGGAAACCGACCAAAGCAATCCGAAAATGACCGACTGTATCAGGCGATCTTTGAATCTAATCTGCCCGGACATCGGCCACCTCCTGAAATCTGAACTGAGTGTTGTATAGCTGCGAGAAAACACCGCCCAACTTCATAAGCTCATCAAAGCTGCCGGACTCAGAAACACGTCCCTGGTCGATGACAACGATCCTGTCCGCATTCTTGACAGTGGAAAGCCTGTGAGCGATTACCAGGGTGGATCGGTTCTTCATAAGTCGATCAAGCGCATCCTGAACAACCACCTCGGAAGCGGCATCCAGCGAAGATGTAGCTTCATCGAGTATCAATATTTTGGGGTTTTTCAGCAGCGCCCTGGCGATTGACAGCCTTTGCTGCTGGCCGCCGGATAACCCTTTGCCGTGCTCTCCAAGCAGCGTATCATATCCATTGGGTGATTCTATGATGAAATCGTGGGCATTTGCCGCCCTGGCGACTTCGATAATTTCCTCGATAGTGGCAGATGGTTTTCCGTATCCGATGTTTTGGGCAATGGTCCCTCCGAACAGTATTGTCTCCTGCTGCACCATCGCGATCTGTTCGCGCAGGCTGATCAGTTTTATATCGCGAATGTCATGCCCTTCTACGCTGATACTTCCTCCGGTCACATCGTAGAACCGGGGAATAAGGTCGGCTACCGTCGATTTGCCCGCTCCACTCGGCCCGACAAGAGCTACAACTTCGCCGGGGTTTATGGCGAAGGATATGCCATCAAGAACGGGTTCCCCTTCGACATATTCAAAACGAACGTCTTTGAACTCAATCAGTCCCTTTACATCCTTGAGAGCCACGCCGGACGGGGACTCGCTGACTTCCGGTTCTGTATCGATGATTTCAAATATCCTTGCTCCTGCAGCTATGGTTTGCTGGTAAGTTACATTGATCCTACCGAATTGTTTGGACGCGCTGGCAACAATAAAGGCCAGCATAATAAACTCTCCGAGGCGCGGAAAAGATATTAATCCATTGACGACCATCCAACCGCCAATGGACATAATCAGAGCAGTTGCGGCTCCGCCCATGATCTCAATGGTAGGATGCACCAGCATATTTCTTCGCCAGAAGCGCAGCGCAGCAGCCAGATTGCGGTTATTTACTAAATTGAAGCGGTTGATTTCCTGAGCCTCGGTGCCGAACGATTTGATTATGCGAATACCGGTGATAGACTCTTCTACAGTTGCGTTGACATCGGCCAAAGATTCCTGAGTGAGAGTTGTGAGGGGACGGATTCGCTTGGTGAGCCTGTCAATGGCAACCCCCATCAAGGGGACGAACACTATTGTCAACGTCGCAAGCTGCCAACTAATCCAAAACATCCTGCCCAAACCGCCCAGAATCGTAATCGGGCCTTCGATAGCCAGAATTACCACATTGCTGGAGTTCTGAATTAGAAAGACATCGTTGCTCATTCGCGACATCAGGTCTCCGATGCGGCTTGTATGGAAGAAGCGCAGTGGGAGTTTTTGTACGTGCGCGTAGATATCGGCCCTGAGGTCGGCTCCGACGCGACTGGTGACAGAAGCAATCAAGTAGTTGTTGAAATATGCAAAGATTCCTTTGGGGATATAGATAAGAACGAATAAGCTCGCCACCATCCACACCAGCGCCATCCTCGCATCGGAGGCGCTAAACCAACCGTGGGCAATGCCGAAATTAACCAAAATATTATCAGTGACCGGTTTTTCGCTGCAGGCTGCCAGAAACCAATTCGTGAACTGAGCCATAAGTAATGTGCAGCCGGTCATAAACAAGCCGCAGATGGTCGCAATGATCAGCCGACCCTTGTAGGCCACCAAATACTTTAGAAGGCGTCTAGTATAGTTCAAAATATATCCCTTAGCGGCGCCAGACGCTTATCAGTCCCTACCGCTGTATTGCCGAGAACAAATCGTAAGCCAAAAATCCAAAAGCCGTCGTCAGAATCATAGTGGCAATCGCCCCTCGATGCTCGGCGTTCACCAGCACCTGAGCGAACGAAAAACTGCCTTTCCCCTTGCGTGGACGAAAACGAGGTATAAACCGGGGCACTGCTCTGCGGTAATCCTCAAAATCCTGTCCATAGGTCTTTAAAAGAAGCTTTTCCTCATATACTATAGCTGCCCCATGCAGTACCCAGAACAAAAAGAGTCCAATAATAAAAGCATCAAGGCGATGACACATAATGAGATAGCCCAGACAGATTAGAAAGCTGCCTATATACAATGGATTTCTGCACAACGCAAACGGCCCTGCAGTAACAAGGCCGGAGAGTTTGGTCAGATATCCCGAAGCCCAAACACGCACCACTTCGCCAACAATAATCAAGGGCAGGCCGATCCAAAAGGCGAAAGGAGTTGGCTTCGCCACCCAAAAAAGCCCGATGGACAACGCTACCAGCAAAAAGGTGCGTCTCCTGAACAATTGATAGATAATGGAGTCTATAGTAGTTCTCCCATTTCGAGCGCTGCTCTGGCCGCACGATCTACCGCACCGATGTCGCCGAGACAAGCTCTGACTTCTTTCAGTTCATTGCGTATTCTTGCAAGCGCACGCTCGTCGGCCAACCAGCCAAGCGCGATATCAGCTATTTTCTCCCCTGTGACTTCTTTGGCGATCAATTCCGGGCATACTTCCCTGCCCGCAATGATATTGGGCATTCCGATATAACTCTCCAAAATAGCTTTTCTCATTATATATTCGAAGCGCATAACAGCCGAGCCTCGATAAATGATGATCATCGGCACACCCAAAATCGCCGCTTCAAGTGTAGCTGTTCCGGAGGCTGTAATCAAGAGGTCGCTGGCCGCCATGCAGTCATAAGTGCGCCCCTCCACTACCCTGACACAAACCGCATCGTTTTTTTTGACGCGCATTATATGCCGGCGTATCTTCTCCGATCCCCAGGCTGCCCCTACCACAAACTGCACCCGGCCAAGCTCACGATGAATGATATCCATAGACTCGACCATTGGGCCTGTATGTCCCGATATTTCGTGTGATCGGCTTCCCGGCAGCAGACCTATGGTGGTAAAAGATGGATCCAGTCCCAATTCACTGAGAAACTGATCTCTCGAGGCAGTAGGCGTAACGATATCCAGCAGCGGATGTCCCACGAATCGCGCATCCAACCCTGCCTGTGTCAACAGCTCTGCAGACCACGGAAAAGGCGTGATCACCTTGCCGCCGCAAGCGATTAGTTTATCGGAATTGCGAGGCACTTTTCTCCACGAGGATGGTGGGAAATAATACACCACCGGTATCTGCCTCGCGTATGCAATCTGCGCAAGGCGGATATTAAACGCGCCAAAGTCTATGGGGATAAACAGATCGGGTTTGCGCTTGAGTAGCAGATGGCGCAGTTTATGGTATTTCACCGCAATAGCAGGCAGGGACTTTAACGACTCTGCCACGCCAATTGTCCCGCCTCCGGCCATATTGGCGACTATGTCGACGCCGGCCTCGCGCATCCTTTGCCCGCCGGCTCCCCAAAAATACACATCAGGCATTATCTGCGCAATGGATTTGGTGAGATATGCCCCATTGAGATCACCCGAAGCTTCACCGGCGCTGATAGCTATCGAGCGCTCAGCCATTAAAACCCCGGATTCTCCAATTGTCTGCCGCCACTGCCCTCACGCACACTCCTGATAAAATCAATCAGATAATTCAATTCGTCGCTAGGCTCAATTTCCTGCTCAATGGCCTCCAGCGACTGGGTGACATTAAGATTTGACCTGTAGAGCAGTTTATAAGCCTGCCTGATCTCCGCGCGGACTTTGGAGGATATATTGCTTCTTCTCAGCCCAATGACGTTCAGATCGCAGACTTTTGTAGGCCGTCCGTCGACAATGGCAAACGGCGGCACGTCCTGCACTACCTTTGACATCCCGCCAATCATAGCAAGCTTGCCTATGCGAACCTTCTGGTGGACTCCCACAAAACCGCCGAATACAACTTTGTCCTCAATAAGCACATGCCCGCTTATGCCGACATAATTTGCCATAGTGATGTTGTTGCCGAGTTTGCAGTTGTGGCCGACGTGACAATACGCCATAAGCATATTGCCGTCCCCAAGCACAGTCGCTTCCCCGTCACCGCTGGCGCGATGAATTGTAACGTATTCCCGTATAATATTGCCATCGCCGATTTTAACGAAGCTATCCTCGCCGTGATATTTTTTATCCTGCGGGGCCCCGCCGATCACCGAGCCTGCCAATATTCGACAATCCCTGCCGATTGAAACGTTGGACTCAATCAAAACGTGAGCATCGATGTGTGTATCGTTACCTATCTGGACATTTTTGCCGACGATGGAATGCGCTCCAATGGTCACGCCCTGACCGATTTTGGCCGTCGGATCAATTATTGCAGTGGCATGTATTTGCGTTTTTTTGCTTTCGTTTGCATCTTTGTTCGGGTTCGCTGATGCCTTTGCAGGGGAGGCTGAGCCGCGTTTATTATCTCTGCCGACAAGGGCGAACAAAAACTCCGCCTCACAGGCCACGTCTCCATCTATTCTTGCAATCGCCCTCACCTTGCCGATGTTTGCCTTGGTCGCCAACAACTCCACATCAGTAATCAGCGTATCTCCCGGCAGGACTGGTTTTCTGAACCTCACTTTATCCATCCCGTCGAAATATGCCAGTTTGCCCTCATTGCCGCTTTGGCTGAGCAATAACACCCCGCTCACCTGCGCCATAGCCTCACATACCAAAACGCCGGGCATCACAGCATGTCCCGGGAAATGACCTTCGAAAAACTCCTCATTTATGGTCACATTTTTGTAGCCGCGCGCGCTTTTCTCCGGCACCAGTTCAAGTATTCGATCCATCAGAAGAATTGGGTAGCGGTGGGGTAGTACATCGCGAAGTTGTTCGATATCCTGCATTAATTCCCTCGAAAAGATCAGTGTATTAGATGATTAACAGCCGGTAATGTAATTTGTCGCGCAGCCTCATATTTCCTGCTAACACGCAAACAACTCATCGGCATAAGGATTTTGCGGGATCAAGCCCTGACGACGGCGGCTTTTCGGCGTCTACTGCGAGCGGGTGTTTCTATTCTGCGCAACACTTCCCGCGCAAATTCAACGTTGAGCGCGTGCCCGGTTCTAACCGCCAGCACCTCCGCGCTGAGAAGCCCTCCGATAAGGGCCAAATCTCCGATCATATCCACTACTTTATGTCTGACCAGCTCATCGGAGAAGCGCAGAGCGGAACTCATCCTGTCCGGCCAGATCACGATGACATTGTCCAGGCTCCCGCCCTTGGCCAGTTCGCGATCCAGCAAACCGGCGACTTCCTCGTAAAGCACAAAGGTGCGCGCAGGTGCGAACTCTTTTGCAAAGCCGCCTTCCCTGAGCACATAGGCCGAGCTTTGGCTGCCAATCATAGGATGATCGTAGTCCATAACGTAGGTAATGCTCAATTCAGAAGATGGCACGGCTAATATAAAAGAGTCATCGCGTCTGACGCATATAGGTTCGGAGATCGTTATAAGACGGCGCGGAGCCGACTGTTGGACCAGACCCACAGCCTCAATAGCTGCCACATACGGAGCGGCGCTGCCGTCAAGCGCAGGCGTTTCCCCGCCCTTCACTTCGACATAGGCATTGTCTACGCCCAAACCCCGCAAAGCAGCCATCAGGTGTTCAACGGTGAGAACTCGAAAGCCGTTAAAGCCAATAGTGGTTCCGCGAGAAGTATCAACGACATTGTGAGCCAAGCCCGAAACGGTATTTTGCCCATGTCGGAACACAATGCCGGTATTTTCCGGCGCCGGCTGCATCTCAACGACGGTTTCACGCCCGCTGTGCAACCCTTTGCCGGACAGCATAACGGTATCGGCCAGCGTCATCTGACAGGCAGCAGCCTCTTCAAGATCAATGCCGGCTATATTTTGCGCGCCGTCGACGCGAAGAATTGTCATCTACCGTCCCTCTTTACCATCTCGCAATTTCTTGACTTCGGCTTCCAGCTCTTTCAGTCTTTTCAATATATCAGGCAAGCGCAATCTTGCAGCCAGTATTCGCTTTTCCTGAGCGTGGTCTCTGGCCGGAAAACCCGATACGACTGAACCTTTGGCCAGATCGCAAATGACCCCGGCCCTGGCTGCAACAAGACAATCATCATCAACAAAGACGTGATCTTTCACGCCAGCTTGCCCTGCCAGGGTAACATTATTTCCAATTTTTACGCTTCCTGCCACGCCCGCCTGCGCGACCAGCACGCAATTCGTCCCGATCCTGCAATTATGGGCTATATGCACCAGGTTATCGATCTTAGTGCCGCTCCCAATTCGAGTTACGCCGATTTTGGCCCTGTCTATAGTGACGTTGGCTCCTATTTCAACATCGTCGTGGATTTCAACGATCCCCGCGTGAGGCAGTTTTTGCCTGCTATTTTTCTGATCAATGAAACCAAAACCGTCCGAACCGATCACCGCGCCCGCCCACACAGTCACGCGATTGCCAATAGAGCATCGACTGTGAATAACGACCTGGGGATATAACCTGCAGCCCTCTCCTACGTGCACGCCGTCGCCTATGTAGACATTTGGAAACACGACGCAGCCATCGCCAATTGAGACATCACGTCCCAGATAGCAGTTCGCGCCGATGGCAACACCCTTGCCAAGTGACACGCCCGGCTCGACCACCGTCCCGGCTCCGATTCCAATGGCAGGCGCAGTATCGGCAACTCGGAAGTGATCCAATATCTTTGAAAACGCCGCCTGCGCATCGGCCACTTGAATAATGCATTTGTCGGCTTTGGCGCAATCGAGACCAGCCTTGACTACAACGCAACAGGCATCGCCAAGCATAGCCTTTTTCAGATAGCCCTCATCAGCGGCCAGCACGACATCTCCCGGCGCAGCTTCGTCTACGCTGCCGACTCCGGAAATATCTGTGTGGGGATCGCCATATAATTTGCCGCCGATCATCTCGGCAAGTTGGGTTGCGCTTAGTTGCACTTTTCTATCTTCTGCCTAACCTGCCCATCGACGGGGATACGGTGTTCTATCCATGCTTTTTTATCAGATCTGCAAACATTTGTGTCTCATCGAGGGGATTATCTTTGTTTTTTTCAAATGTGACATTCAAGCCCTTTTGGGAGGCCAACTCCAAAACCAACTCGCTGACATCGGCTTCTATTCTCGATTGCAAAGCGGAGGCCGCCGCTTTCAAATCCAGCATCCTATCAACTCGACAACCGGACAAACTCGTCAAAGACTGCCTGCTGCCGGCGTTACATTCGGCAAAAAGACCCGGAGCCGATGCAGGTCCCAATTGCCCGGCAATGTCACTTCGAGCCGACGCTATGCTGATCGCGATATTCTGGCCCTGTTCAGTTTCATATATTCTGACCAGTTCTTCCACTCGACTATCTGAAGCCTTTTTTGCCGCTTCAATTTCCGCATCGGCGTTGCTTAATATGAGCTTCTTTTCTGCATCAGCTTTTGCTTTTATTCTGGCAGCTTCGGCATTGGCCGCGGACACCTGTTCGTCGACGACGTCTTTATCCATACCCGCGTCATCTTTTCGGCTGATCTCCGAGGCCGCCTTTGAAGCGGTTTGCCTGAGGCGAACATTGACCAAATCCGCTGCATAGCGGTCGTCCACCGCCTTCGTCTGAGCAGCCGCGGCTCTATTGATGTCCCGCTCCTTTGACTTCCATTCGGACTCCGCGCTCTTGAGCAGATGCGCCTTCATCGACTCGCGTCTTGCCTGAAGCGCAGCGTATTTTCGAGTTTCGAGTTGATCGAGCGCCGCCGATGCGTCGCTGGCTGCCTTGGCTACCAGTTCGCTTCTGGATGGCACAACTGTCAATTTCTGCTTTTGTACAGCGACGGAAGTCGGGGCGGCGATTGTCTTGTTTGCCGCCGGTTTGATTTCCGAAGACCCCGCGCCATTGAGCACGCTTCTCATATCGTCAAGAGCCTGCCATCCCGGATGGAGCCTGGCAAGCTCAGACTTGTCTACATACACTATATGAATGTGCTGCGGCTCGCTGGCAACCACGCTTTCGGACAGGGTTGCGATGAGTGCCGCAGTCACAATCAGGGCTAATATATATTTCAATGTAATCACACCCCAGATGGAGGGATCATCAGGCGGAACAGAGGCGTTACTGCGCCTTGCGGTCGAGCTTGGAGATGATGTCATCGGTGACCTCAATCCCGCCAAGCAGCACAGCGGCCTTATCCAGTATCATCGTAAGTTCTTTGGCTTTTGCCACTTCGTTGACTGCCGCAAGAATATCCGTATCGGACTTGCTCTGGAGTTCCACCATCTTAGCCTGATATTGCGCGTCATAGTCCCGAGCTAATGCAGTGCCGATGTCTTTTGACTTCTGCTGAAGGCTCTGCAGTTCCTTTAGCCTGGCCTGTTGTTGATCGTTGAGGTCCTTGGTTTCCTGAAGTTTTTTGAGTTCCTCATCCTTGACTCGCTCAAGTTCGGTTAGCTGCGTCATTCGAGCCTTATCGGCATCCGTCGGTTTCTCTTTGGCTTTGAGGTCAAGAAGCTCTTTGATCTCCTCTTCGTTGAGCATCATATTCTGCGAACGGATATCGAGCTTGGATGCAAGGGATCTGTTGAATGCGTCCAATTGCTCTTGATATTGTTTTACACGAGGCGCATCACTGTAAACTTTCTGCAGATCGACGACGCCAATTTTGACATCATTTGGGGCCGCCTGGCTCGCCGAACTAGTCAGCCCAATAATAGCCATTGCACCGACCAACAAACAAATAGCCCTGCCGAATCGACTCAACATTAAATATACCTCTCAATATAGGTTCAATAGGCGTTATAGGGAGAGTCCCTACAGACGTGATTATAACAGAAACGCATCGCTCCAACAACTGAATGGAGCATAAGCAACAGCTCACGAACGATGATTACTCCTGTCCGTGGTGTCCAATCTCCGTCCCGGAGCAGGACAGGACAGATGCCAGCTACCTACTACACTTGAATGCACCAAGTAAGTTGTCATTCCGAGGCGAATGCCGAGGAATCTGCTTTTTCCCTTCCCTTTTCCGGGTTTCGCTTCTTTCGAGCTTTCGCGATTTACGTAAAAGCAGATTTCTCACTTCGTTCGAAATGACAAAGTTTGTATGGCTGGGACGCAGACCAGCCACAACCACTCACGAAGAGTGATTTGTTACGAGCATAAGCGCAAAGCTGACTGCAAGCAAATACACTTCGATTAGACGTGTCGGGCAATGGCTTATTGCTCAGGCAAAGATCGGCTAAGAAAAATGTTTTGCAGATAAAAATGCAAGGCGGGCGACGAACACTAATCGCCACCCGCCCTATGTCGGCTACGACATTTTGGAGCTATTCAAAAAACTTTTTTCGACAATCCCTGCGCGCTTAAAACGCCTGTCCCATGCTGAAGTGGGTCCGGCCGCCTTCGCTTCCTATGCCGTAGTCCAGCCTGAGATGTCCTATCGGCGTGTTGACGCGCAGTCCAACGCCGGTGCCAAAAAAGCCGTCAAATGATGACGTTTGCGGCATCTGGTCTATGGAGAAGTCCAGGTTGCCTCCCCACGCGCTTCCATAATCCACAAACAATACGCCTGAGATCGAGTTGGCAAGCGGCTTGCGCAACTCAACGCTGGCCAAAAGCATGTGGTCTCCCCAGAACCTGTCCTCCTTATAACCGCGCAGGCTCTCCGCTCCTCCCACAAAGAACTGCTCGAAGAACGGCATTTTACCCGAACCCATACCGGCCCTCAATCTGACCGCCAATGTGACTCTTTTGTCCTGAGGAGTGAGCTTTGGCCCGCCCTTGCTGAAGTATCGACGCAGGTCAATCGATGCCTTTGTGAATGTTCCGTTGAACGGAGATTTATAGAACGGGCTGGCTTCGCCGATATCGCGCTTGAATGTGGAGCCGCGTACCGAGCCTACTTCAAGGGAGAGTCCCTGATATTGTCCCGTTGCGGGATCAAGGTCGAAATCTCTGGTGTTACGCACCATTCGAAGTGATCCGGCGGTTACAGTGCCCTGCATCACCAGCTTATACAGATCGTATTCTCCGGTGAGATCGCCGAGAAGCTTCTCATTTGTCCGGACATCCTCATATCGTCCGCCGACATATACCCTCGTCTTTTCGGTTATCGGCCTGCTGACAGTGATATCCCCGCCCTCATGGCGCTCGGAATAGGTTTCATCGTCAATGAGTGAAGAGGAGTTAAAAATGCCCGAAGAGAACCTGTAGAGCAACTTGGAATAGGCATTGACCTGAAGCGAGGTGTGCCTTTTGTCGATCCAAGGCTCATAGAAGCCCAACTCCTGGCTGGCGGAGCCGCCCACGGCGCTGCTGGTTCCCTGTTGCCATAGCACATTCAGCCCCTGCGCCCTGCCCCGGAAGTTGGTTTCGGAAAGGCGCGCCTGGCCGACCAGCCTCTGCCTGGAGCTATAGCCGAATCCCAGGGAAACCATGCCGGTTTTTTTCTCCTCGACAGGAATTGTAACTTTGACCATCCCGATTTCGGAACCCGGAGTGATCTGATATGGCAGGACATCCTGCAAAATATCGAGGTTATAGATACGGATAATATCGGCTTTCAGGACCTGCACGTTAAAAACCTGACCCGGCTGCGTCTTCATTTCGCGAAGCAGCGCCCAGGTCCTGGTTTTTTTGTTGCCCGTTATCGCAACCGTTTCGACGCGATTCACCAAAATCGGCACCGTCATAACGCCCGTTTTCGGGTCTACTCCGAGGTCCTCGGTGACGTAGGCGATATATCCCTGTTCTCCGAAGTAATTTTGAATCGCTTCGACATCAAGGTTTATGGTATCGGTGTTAAGCACCTGGTTAGCCTTGGTTTTCATAAGGCCCAGAACTACATCGGGCTTGATGGGGTCGCTGCCCAGGATTTTGATATCGGTTACCTTGGGGTTTTCGGTCACTTCATAGGTGATCTTGATACCGCCGGGCAGGTCCTCTTTATGCGGGGTGACCGCGCTAAAATAACCCATCGCCATAATAGCATCGCGGTCTTTATCTATGGCTTGTTGGGAAAATTCTGAGTCCGGCTGGAGCGAAATGGCGTTACGAATGGTTTCGCTGTTGATGTTGACGTTTCCGCTAACCGCCACTTCAATGACCTTACTTGCCTGTGCGACAGCCACCCAGGGCAGCGCAAGCAAAAAGGCAGCGGCAATTATTGCTGCCGACACGCGTTTAACACAAGTCATTCGTTATGGTCCTCCTGACAATCAATGTCCGATCAAATCGGATACAAGCGACCGAATTATAGTCTGATGAAAACGACACACCGTCATGCCAATATTTGACAGCCCGTTTACTTCGAAAACAGTCAATTGTCTGGCATTATACTATACGATAACATGCACTTCAAGACATTTGTTTATGCATATTTTTGCGCCTAATCGCTGAGGTATCCGCTCAGTCTTATGCGCAACATATTTCTGGCCCGCGCCAATCGCGTCCTGACCACATCGACAGACAAGTCCGCAGCAGCCGCAATATCAGCGTAAGATAATCCCTGCAAATCTCTTAGAGCCACAACAACTCTATACTCCGGCGGCAGTTGCGATATGGCCTGCTCTATCAACTCTTTCAGTTCTTTTCGCTGCAGCGCCTCGGCAGGAGTGTCCGCCGTATCCTCGAGTCGGTCCTTGATCGTATCTGTTGTGTTTTGATCAGGCCAACTCTGTTCGTCCAGCGACAGCCCTTCGTGATGCCTGCGGCGGTCTCGCTCTCGAAACTTATTTTTACACAGATTCAAAGCGATTCGATACAACCACGTATAGGCCGTCGACTCCCCGCGAAAGGAACCCCACGCCTTATAAGCAGCCAAAAAAGTTTCCTGGGTCAGATCGGCCGCCTCATCGGCATCGCCAAGCACACGCAGCGCCAGGTTGTAGATAGGCTTCTCATAAGAGTCGACCAGCCCATCGAAATCCATAACCGCCTCATTCCACAGCCAATTAAGAGCCTGCCTGCCCTGCCTGCCGCGGATTCCACTCCCTGCCCGTTATAATAGCTTCCCGTGATTGTGGCAACATACCTGCCCATTTTGGAACCTATCTGCACAAATCAACGAAACGCCGTAGCATACATGATCTGGAACGTCGCCGTCTGCTGATCGTCGAAACCAAAACTGAACTGGTAGTTCGGGTTTATGCGATAGTTCAGCAGCACCTGATATTCGACATCCTGAACGCCGGTCAACGCAGCCGACAGCCTCCGATAAAACGAAACATAGAGTTTATCCACCAGCCGATGTGACAAATATAAAGACAACGGCGACGAGGTGCTGTAGTGGAGACTGAACTGCTCAAAACCGAACTTTTGCACAAAGAAATCCTCGATGGGAGCAAACAGAGTCGTTGCAGCGGCCGCAGTCAGCACGCTCGACAACTCGTTTTGCAAGTCTGATTCAGGAGACGAAAACAAGCCCGGCACATGACCCAGCGCCGCCAACATCTGTTCTCTTGATAGCCCCGGAGGGTTCGAGGCCAACGTAATTCGCGGGTCAGTCGCCTGTCCCGTAACCTGCATAGTTATCTGATATCGCTCCTGGCGACGCAGGTTGTTGATGGCAAGAACGGACGCAGCGGCCTGGAGATTGACGCTGACGCTCGGCGGATGAGGCGGCGAATATGCGAGATTTATGGTCCCTCCGCCCAGAATCCTCAACCGAGCGGTGGCCAGGTTGATATTGCCTGACAGAACATTGAGCTTAATTCCGGGCACTACCGGTTCGAGCAGCGTGCCTACGAGCTTGCCTGCGCCGATTACCGACAAGCGCATACTCGGCGGCGCAATCACCACATCCGGGCCGACGTTCAGGCTGATATCGAGCTTGGGATTGATCTTCGCCGCAACTGAACTCTGTTCACGAGCCGTGCCGGTCTGAAACGCCAGCTTCGCATTTGAAACCGTGATGCCGCCCACTCTGTCGGCGCTCTGAATATCCGTAATCGTCGGTTCAAAGAGGGACCCGCTGACCAGCAGCCCGGCATCTATCTGGGTGGCAACGTCCTCCTTGAGGCCAAAGAGGTTCTTTTCGCCCACTTTCAACTGATCGGCAACTACAGCAAGGTTGATCTCGCTGGCTCCCATAATTCCGAGCGCGATATATCCATCCGGAACAACATACAACCTGCCGCCTTCGCTTGAAGATGCGGACAATCGGTTTACGACAATGCGATCTTCGTCGAAGCCCAGGTCCGCCTCAACACCGGAAAAAGTGTTTGTAAACCCGTTGATCGCAACGTTGCCTTCGGATATCTTTAATGACCCGGAAAGCTGAGGGTCGAGCAGGGTTCCTCCCAACTGGAACCACGCCGCATCCAGCGTCCCGGTAGTCCCGGCCCCATCCACCACGGGCAGCATTACGCTCATGATGCTGAGTGATTGCTGATCCAGTTGCGCCCAAGCCATTATAGGCTCGTCCTTGGGCACTGACATCGACAGCCAGTCCCACGGCACTGAGGCGGTCGCTGCGGCCTGATGGCCTTGAGCCGACAGGAGAACATCAGGCACTTCAATGCGGCCCGGGCCGACTCTGATCTGTCCTGCGCGCAGACTGTCGAAGGTAAACCCGCCATAACCGGGCTTGATTACTTCGACCGACCCGATGATGTCCGGCGCGAGAATCGATCCGTCTATATTGAACAGCGCCGACAATGTGCCTTCAGGCGCGTTGGATCCCATCCAGGCTTTAAGCCGGGAAAGTTGGACGTTTTCGGCGGCGATTTCGACCTCCAGTACGCCCTGTTCATAGGCCCGCTCGCCAAACGCCATCAGGCTGGCATCATCCGAAATAGCCGAAAATTGTTCCAGCCGCACAACCCCGTCCCTGGCGGAGGCATGTAGCTCGACGCTTTGAACCTGCTGAATATCTATTCCGACATCTGTGGCCGCAAGGTCGATTCTGCCATTTGGTATTTTCGAGTCCGAGTGACCGAAGCAGCCGTTAAGCTCGATTGCTCCATTCACACGCCCGCCGTTGATCTTGGGGATTTTATCGAATGCTCTCGCGGCTACCGCCTCCGGCGATGAAAAATACGGGCTTGCCCTGGCGATTCGCAACACATCGGGAATGCTGATATTGGCAAACTCTCCTTTGGCAGAGGCCAGGCATTTTGTCTTGGTATCGAAATCCGTGGCCGACAGTTGCATGCTTTGGCCTGCGCGCTCAAGGACAGTCGAACAGGATGCTATCTTTCCGTCCTGATACACGAAATCTACGTTGGCGCGATCGAACTTTTCGTAGTTCAAAACCAGCCCGTCTATATCAACATCAGTCGCGGTCCTGATATTTTTCCAGTCGCCCTCCACCCTGCCCGATGCGCTTGCGACACCGGACAGAATCACATAATCGCCAACGGCTTCCTGCAGTCGGGATAGCGCGAAACCTGTGAGGTTGAACGTGCCATCCACCGCACGCGTGACGACATTTATCTCACCATTTGCGATTAGCTCGGCTCCATCTCCAGTGATCGATGCGTCCAGCAAACTGAGCACGTCATCGGAATAATCCAGACCCATAGATGCCGTGCTGATAGGATAGCCAAATGCAGTGCCGTCGGTGACCTGAAGCGATCCTGACGCGACCGCATCGGTCAGTTTTCGGTCGCCGCCCCTCGCCCAGGGGCGGTAGATGCCGGAGAAAGCAAAGTCTCCATTGATTATGCCGATAACATCCACTTGCCGGTCGGCCATTTCGAGCAGCCTGGTTATATCGGCGCGTCGCAGACTGGCATTTGCAGCCATAAATATCTGATCTGTCTGCAGCCCGGTAGCCTGCCCGCTGATGCGCACCTCTGCAGGAAAAACCTGCACAGCCGCCTCGCTTACCACAACGCGGTCTCGATCCATATTCAGCACTGCAAAGGCGTGATCAATCGTATAATCCAGCGCCTTGACGTTGAACGCTTCCACAGAGCCTTCTATTTGCGGAGATGTCAGGCTTCCGCTGATCCTTCCGCAGAAAAATGATGTCCCTGAATAGCCGGGCTTATCCAGCCTGTCGGCCAGTTTCTTGAGGTCTATGCTCTCGCCGCTGGCAGTGATATCCAAGGCCCCAGAAGTCGATATGACGCCGTCCGCCCGCAGCAAGCCTCCGAACACGCCGCTCACCACCAGATTGCTTATTCGCGCCTGCGCACCGGAGATTTGAACTCCGCCCTCCACCGAACCAAACGGCACTCCGGCAATGCTGCCGTTTGACGCTCGGGTAGTCAACGATACGTTAGGCTCGGAGGCCGGCCCGCTTATGGTGAAAGCTCCGTCGGCGATGCCTTTGGCGGCGAACTCGTCATTGATCGGCATAAGAGCCAGGTCGAGGTTGGCAAATCGACCCTGCAACTCTAAAACGGCTCCGCGACGTGTGTGCACAGAACCGCTCAACTGGACGGATGCTCCCTTAACCGACAGCGATGTTTGTTTTAAGGTGACAATCCCGTTTTGATATGTGCTGGAGACTGCAATTTTGCTGAGCGGAATGCCCTGAATTGCGGCTCCCGGCACATAAGCATCGGTCGTCACAATCGGATCGGAAAAAGCTCCTGTGATCTTGACGTGCACTTTGCCTGTACCTGATGGAGAAAGCTGTTTCAGCGCGGATAAAAAGGTGACTGAATTGATCAAGCGCCTCGTGTCGATTGCGGAGGAATCGATCGTGGCGTTGACGATGATCGGCTGCTTTGCAAATGACAGACTCCCTGCCGCGTTCACCAAAGCTCCCGCATAGTTTCCCTTCAGGCCAATTGTGGCTACATCATCCTCGATTTCCACCAGGCCATTGGCTCCTGTTATGGGATCGCGCAGCATAGATATTCGCGCTGCGGCATTTTTTACCACCCCTTTGCCTGATATCGATGTCTTATAGTGACCCGAGGTATGTCGCACGGTGATGGTTGCGTCGACGTCTATCTTTCCTGCAAATACTTGTGCATCCTTAGACTTCCATGCGTATAGAGTAAGCAGCGCCGCCGAGGTATCTTCAGCATCAACTTTGATCGATGCATGCTTTGAGTCGGTGTTGTAGGTCCCGTCAAACGCGGCTTTCAGGAATTGACCCTGCGCTCCGCGCGTAGTTCCGGTAAATCGGTAGACAGGCAAACTGGAAGCTCGTATGACTGCGTCCACGTTGTGCAGATTTGTTGGTCTGGGAGTCTCTCCCGGACGTATGGCGTAGTCTATAAAGGTAGCTTTGCCGCCGATGACCTTGACCAGCCCGCGAAACGGAGGTTTTTTCGGCCCGGGCGGCGGCTTAAGAAGCTCGGTGATATTGAGTGTCCCGTCGGGCTGTCTGATCAACAGCAGTTCGGGATCAATGACCTCCACCACGCCGACGCTGTCCGCGCCGCGCCCTCTTAATATCAGTTCCCGCCAGTTATATCGAACCACGACTCGGCCAACGGAGATCAGTTTTCCCTGCTCGAAGGTCTCTCCGTTGGCTACGACGATGTCTTTTATGACCGCGCTGCCGATGGGTTTTATTCGCAACTCTCCCACTGTGACAGCGCGATGGAATCTGAGTTGCAACTGCTCCGCCAGGATCAGGTTGGCATTTTTTATTAAAATATCCGCCTGCTGCTTCAAAAAAACCAGGCTGGCCGATATCATCACGATCAAAGGCAGAAAAGTGATCACCTGCAGGATGGTTTTTCGGCTCCGAGTCATTGGGGCCTGTCCTCCTGCAGCTTCAATTCAATGCAAAAATTGCGCTCGAAGCTGCGCACGCACGCCGCCCTGACATCGTGCATTGAAGGACTCTCGCCCAACAATTCCTTCAGGCTGGTCAGTTGCTCGGCAGCGAGTCCGCAGGGATTGATAAGGTTAAAGTGTGCCATATTAGGGGCCACGTTCAGGGCAAATCCATGATATGTGACCCACTTGCGTATGGCCACGCCGATGGAACACACTTTGCGCTCGCCGACCCATACCCCTGCAGGGCCGCTTCGCTCACCTTGCAGGCCGAACTCAGCGAGTACGTCTATTATGCACTGCTCCAGACGTCGAAGATAGGCGTGGAGGTCGCCGCCCATTTTTCTGATGGGAAAAATCGGGTAACCGACGAGTTGGCCGGGGCCGTGGTATGTGACATCCCCTCCCCGGTCGGTATCGACGATTTCTATTCCCTGCTTATTAAGAGTTTCCTGGCTAACAAGGACGTTGCCGGGGCCTGTTTTTACGCCTTTTGTTATTACCGGGTCGTGTTCGAGGAGAATAAGTGCGCCGGTTATATCCCCGCCAGCGCACAAAGAGTGCAGTTTAAGCTGGAAGTCGAGGGCTTTTGTATAGGATATACGTTCAATATTATACAGCAGCACGGCAGCCGCCTCATTATTGCAGGCAACAGAGCGTGATGAGTCAATATTTGAAATCGCGTCCATGGTCGTCGTGCGCCTCCAAGCGGTTGATGATAGTATACCCTTGCATTGAATGTCGGTCAACACGGCAGAAATCGGCCATTGAATATGTCCAATGACTGGAGGTATTTGCAGGCTGGCGTAGAAAGTTGAGTTAGGCATCCCGGCCAATTGGTTAATCCTGCGCATTGACCTGAATACGGGTAGTGAGGGAGGATTTATAATGATTAGAGGAGCGATTTTAGCTATGTTTGGCATACTCGCGATCGGGCAGAGTAGTATCTGCGTGGCTCAGCAAGCCGATGAGAAGTTTACATTCAGGGAGCGGTTCATAGTCGAACTGGCAAACAGGGTTCCGTCGATTCTACAGACACAGGACAAGACTACCGGCCGGTTTGGCACAGGCATCTGGATGGTAAACGACCAGCACCCTATTTTCCCACTTGCGGTTGCCTGGGCGACAAAATCTGATGATAATCTCTACTATCACGACTCAGATGTGCTTAATGCAATTATTGCAGGCGGAGATGCCTTGATTGATGACCAGGCTCCGGATGGTCAGTGGTTGTTCCGCAAAAAGGACGGCTCCACATGGGGAATGACATTTATGCCGTGGACCTATAGCCGCTGGGTTCGCGCATTTGCGCTGATTAGACAGGCTATGCCATACGAGAAACGAATGCAGTGGGAACAAGCCCTGCAGTTAGGATATTCCGGCATAGCGCAGACGCAACTCACCCGCCCTGTCAACATCCCCGCCCATCACGCTATGGGATTGTATATTGCAGGGCAGGTCTTTGATAATGCCCAGTGGCGCAATAAAGCAAAGGCATTTATGGCCAAGGTGGTGGAGGCTCAGGATCCGGGGGGATTCTGGAGCGAGCATCATGGGCCGGTGGTCGTGTATAACTACGTTTACTCCGAATCACTTGGCATATATTACGCTGCCAGCAAGGACAAAAGCGTGCTTCCCGCGCTGGAAAAAGCAGCGGCTTTTCACTCGGCTTTTGTTTATCCCAATGGGACTAACGTAGAGACCATAGATGAGCGCAACCCTTACGGTAAAGGGATATCATCAGGCAACGTCGGGTTTTCATTCACCCAACAGGGACGCGGATATCTGCAGCACCAGTGGAAAAAAATCAAAGCATTTTCTCCGGATCACATGGCCGAATTCATATTGTATGGCCAGGAAGGCGACATAACATTAACGGCGGGTGAGAGGAAAGATTTCCTGTTTGTTTCGGAGGATGATCAGTCGCTGATACGGCGCAAAGCTCCCTGGTTTATCAGCATTTCCGCCTACAATTGTCCCGTGTTTGAGTCGAGATGGATTCAGGACAGGCAGAATTTTGTGAGCATATATCACGACCGCGCAGGGCTGATTGTTGGAGGAGGAAACACCAAGCTACAGCCGCTTTGGAGCAACTTTACGGTTGGAGATATTTCGCTTCTGAGCAAAAAAGAAGGGGATACCAAACCCGTATTTACGCCTCCGCCCGGATTGATTCACGTCCCGTCAAATGCGACGCTTAAAAAAGATGACCCGCCCGGCCTGACGCTGGACTACGATAAAGAGAACTGCACGATTACAGTCGAGCCGGTCGACGATGACACCGCGACGATTAGGCTCAAATCGACCGGCAACACGGACCTGCCGGTGAGCGCCCACATCACCTTGATCGCCACTCTGGGTTCACAATTCGTGACCGAGCATTCGACTAAAACTATAGGAGATAAGCCTTTTGAGCTTACGGGACAGCAACTGGGAGGGTGGATCGAACACACGAACTGGCGCCTGACAATGCCTGCCGGAGCCACCGTCAAATGGCCGGCGCTGCCTCATAATCCTTATACAAAGGACGGATATGCGAGGACTGTCGAAGGTCGGATTGTGGTATCGCTGCCGTTTTCTAAAGATACTGCGGACTATGCCCTCACTTTGAGCGTAAAGAAAGCTAAAGCAACCGCATCGGCCAATAAGAAAACAGAAAAGGAGCAACCAATGATCTGGGGTAATCTTCTTCATCTGAGCTATAACATGTGGAACGACCGGGAGACACCGGAGCTTGAGAATCCAAATCCCGACACATTCTGCAACTCTAAACTGCGATTTGATAAGGCTCTATGGGATGACCTGACGCTCAAGATGGCGGATAGCGGAGTCAATATGGTGGTCATCGACCTCGGGGATGGAGTGAAATATAAATCACATCCTGAATTGGCAGTTGAGGGTGCGTGGTCGATAAAGGAATTGAAAGATGAGTTGGCCAGGCTGCGTAAACTGGGCATTGAACCGATACCGAAGCTCAACTTCTCGGCGACTCACGACCTGTGGATGGGGCGATACGCGAGGATGGTATCGACGCAGGAGTATTATAAGGTGTGCGCGGACCTTATCAAAGAATGTATAGAGATTTTTGATAAACCTAGACTATTTCATCTGGGGATGGATGAGGAGACATTCGGCCACCAGCGCTTGATGGAGTATATCGTAATACGGCAATATGATTTGTGGTGGAAGGACTTCAACTTCCTCGTCGAGCAGGTCGAAAAGAACGGCAGTCAAGCGTGGATTTGGTCCGATTATATCTGGAACCACAAGGACGAATTTCTTAACAGGATGTCCAAGTCGGTGCTGCAGAGCAACTGGTATTATAATGCCTCGATGGAATCGGACAATCCGACCGTTCAGAACTATGTGAATTCGTTCAAGTTCCTCGAATCGAGCGGATATGACCAGATTCCCACCGGCAGCAACTACTATAACCCGGTCAACTTCGTGGAGTTGGTGAAATGGTGCAAGAGCAATCTGTCGGCGGATAGGTTAAAAGGGTTCATGCAGACGCCGTGGAAACCCACCACTGAGAAATACAGAGAACACCACTACGAAGCTATCGAGAAAATAGCGGAAGCGCGCAGGGAATTCGAACGCTGAGGCGAAATTACTGTGAGGAAGAATTCTATCGATAGCAAATATGGACGATGATAAGGAGTATATCAATGATCTGGGCTAGTTTGATTCATCTCAGCTACAATATGTGGCTCGATCGCAGTTCGCCGGAATTCGAAGGCTATGCGAGCATTATTGTTGGCCGACCGGAGCTTCGATTTGAGAAGGCAGTTTGGGACGATTTGCTGCCGAGGATGGTTGATAATGGAGTCAACATGCTCGTTATCGACCTTGGCGACGCAGTGCAGTATGAATCACACCCTGAAATCGCAGTGAAGGGCGCGTGGTCGATCGATGAGTTGAAAGGTGAGCTGGATGAGCTGCGCAAGATGGGCATAGAGCCGATTCCGAAGCTCAACTTCTCGGCTACTCATGACCTGTGGATGGGGCCGTATTCGCGAATGGTTTCGACCCCGAAATATTATGAGGTGTGCGCAGACCTTATCAAAGAATGTATAGAGATTTTTGATAAACCTAGACTGTTTCATCTGGGCATGGACGAAGAGACTTTCGATCATCAGGCGTATATGGAATATATCGTGATCCGGCAGTTCGAGCTGTGGTGGCACGACTTCAATTACCTGGTCGAGCAGGTTGAAAAGAATGGTTCGCAGGCGTGGATATGGTCGGATTTCATCTGGAATCACGAGGATGAGTTCCTTCAGAAGATGCCGAAATCGGTGATGCAGAGCAACTGGTATTACGATGATTCAATGGAACCGACAAACGAGCTTTGCAAGAAGTATGTGAACGCGTTTCGGGATCTTGAAGCCAATGAATATGACCAGATTCCGGCCGGCAGCAACCACTCGCACTCTTTCAACTTCGGCAATATCGTTAGGTGGTCCAAGGACAACATCGCGCCGGAGAGACTGAAGGGATTCTTCCAGACCATCTGGAGGCCGACAACCGAGGAGTTCCACCAGCGTCACATCGAAGCGATCGAACAAATTGGCGCTGCGC
>JAAYKE010000135.1 GCA_012522575.1 Armatimonadota bacterium
GAATTGAGCCTGTGCTGTGCGTCGTCGAGCTTGGCTTCAACTACCGATAATTGTCCCAGCACGGTCTTTTTCTGGTTTTCATTGAGCCGGATTCTGTGCTGAACCTGCTTGATTTTTTTGTTGACACTGCCGAGTTTGCTGCTCAGCGGAACCGGTTTTTTTGCAGCAACCGCGCACACCTGCAGGCTCACCGCAAAAACCAGTGCGATTGCCGCTATGGATCGTTTTCCGGGGTTTGGCATAAGCAGGTCTCCCGCGCAGAATTGGAAATCAAGTGTCGTTCAGGAATCGTCTGATCGAAACAAAGCTCCCCGTCGCTCCAATGACAACGCCAAGCGCGATCAGCGACAAGGCCAAGATCGAGGATGGTATATCACAGGTAAACTGGGCCATAAAAGGCAGCCTTTCGACCGTCTGCGACACATAAGCCCCGCCCAATCTGAGCAGCGCCCACGCCGCAAATGCGCCTATCGCGCCGAATACAATGCCCTCGATTATCAATGGGACTCGCACAAACCAGTTAGTTGCGCCAACCAGTTTCATTATGCGAATCTCCCGTCTTCTGGCATAAAGAGTAAGTTTGATGGCATTGCTTATGATAAACGTGGCGGTGATCAGCAGGACGACTACTCCGGAAACGCTGACTCCGCGCACCACCCGCGCAAGGGCCATAATACGGGCCAGTTCCTCTCGTCCGTCTCTCACCGTATGCACTCCGGCCATCAATCGAACCTTGTTTGCTATAGACGTTGTGCGCGACGCATCGGTTACTTTTATATCTATGGCATACGGCAGCGGATTGTTTTGCAGCCCTGCGGATTCTATATTAGGGTTGGCTCGTTTGAACTGGGCCCATTCCTCTTCCTTGCTTAGAACCGCCACGTTGGCAACGTCTTTTATTTTGGCGATTTTATCCGCAACTTCTCTGGTTTGCTGCTCGGTTGCGTTTTCGTTCATATATACGGCGATTTCGAATTTGCCGATCTGCGAGGCTATAAACTGGTTTGCGCCAAAGGCCACCAGTACAAATGCGCCGAGAATGCCCAGCGATAATGCGATGGTGGATATTGACGCGAACGCCATAAGCCCGTTGCGCCTGATTCCGGTGAAGGCTTCCTGTATGAGAAATTCTGCGCTGCTAAGATTCAATGTGCTGATAGGCGCCTTTATGTTCGTCGCGGATCAGATGCCCTGCATCGAGCTGTATGACCCGCTTTTTCATTCGGTCTACGATCTGGCTGTCGTGAGTAGCGACAAGCACGGTCGCTCCGCGTATGTTGATCTGGTCGAGAAGCTGCATAATCTCCCATGATGTATCCGGGTCGAGGTTGCCGGTAGGCTCATCGGCGATAAGCAGGGTGGGATTATTCACCAGCGCCCTCGCAATAGCCGCCCTTTGTTGCTCTCCACCCGACATCTGGTTAGGAAACGCGTCGCATCGATGCGTCAAGCCGACCAGAGCAAGCGCATCGCCAATCCTGCGGCGAATGTCTTTTGGCTGCGCTCCGATTACCCTCAGAGCAAAGGCCAAATTTTCCCAAAGATTTTTTTGCGGCAGCAGTTTGAAGTCCTGGAACACAATGCCAAGCCTGCGTCGCAGAAACGGGACATCTGAGGGCTTCATGTCTACTACATCCTCGCCGTTGACAATCACAGTTCCCTGGCAGGGTGACATTTCGCGGTAAAGCAACCTCAACAGAGTCGACTTGCCGCTGCCCGTAGAGCCGACTACGAAGGCGAACTCGCCTTTCTCAACGGTCAAGCTGAGGTCTTTTAGCGCGCGCACGCCGTTATCGTACTCTACAAATACCTCGTTTAATGAAATCATGGATTCAGTACTCACAAAGCAATTATAACTATGCAGCCGCTATTAGGCAACAGGGTTCGACAAATCGTAACGGCTCACGAATGATGAGGTCTAGAGATTGGATGAGTTATTGAGAGGGTTATGCGTAGCCTCCGATTTTGTCATTCCGAGGCGAACGCCGAGGAATCTGCTGTTTCCCTTCTCTTTTCCGGGTTTCGCTTATTTCGGACTTTCGCGATTTACAGAAAAGCAGATTTCTCGCTGCGCTCGAAATGACATAGGTTATGTGGCTGGGACAGAGAGGCCAGCCACAAGCACTCACGAAGAGTGAGTTGTTACACAAGATCGGGCAGGATGCAATGTTGCTGCCACTGTTATGCGCGGTCTGTTGCGTGTTACAATATAACCGGCGTGATATGAAAACACTTGATAGATACGTTATCACGGAGATGGTGGTTCCGTTCATTGCAGGGTTCGCAGTGGTGCTGATCCTGTTTGTGGGCACTATCATATATAATAACACCCCTCTCATCGGCAGTCGCTTGCAGCACTTGCCCCAGGTTCTTTATTTCATTATTCTACAGACGCCGCGGTACGTGATGCTTGCCCTGCCTGCGGGAGCGCTTTTTGGCTGTGCGCTTGCGGTAAGCAGGCTGGCATCGGATACCGAGACGACCATGATGCAGATGGCGGGAATCAGCGCAAAGAGGGTGCTGCTTCCGATGCTGGTGTTTGGCGTTGTGTTGTGCGGTGTGGCGTATGTCTTTCAGGAGAAGGTGACTGTTTGGGCGGAGCAGAAAAGCCTGGACGTATATCAGTGGCTTGCGAGCGCTCCCGGCCCGCTGCCGATACAGGCGAATGTGGTTTTCTGGGTGGACGACTACTGCTTTTATGTGAACACCGTGCACCGTGATGGCGATAAGGTTAAGCTCGGCAAGGTGTTGATCTATGAACCTCCGATCACCGTCAACGGCTTCCCCACTCTCACTACCGCCGAATCCGCCACGGAACAGGGACGCGTTTGTATTCTGAAAAAGGGCGCTATTTTTCGGATGAGCAACTCCGGAGACCCGGAACTAGTCGGCAAATTCGAGTCTATGAAGCTGGACCTGCGTCGCGCCCTTGGAACTTATCTGAATCAGGGTGAAAAGCTGCCGGAGGCGATGTCGATTGGAGAGTTGCGCGAGCAGATGAATATTCTGACACAGAGCGGGCAGAAAACGGATCGGTATCGTCTGGAAATGGGCAGCAAACTTGCTCTGCCGCTGAGTTCGCTGATATTGATCCTCTGCGTCGGCCCTTTGAGCTTCCGGCTGGGCAGACGCGGAGGGTTTATGGGCGTTCTGCTGGGAATCGGCGTGCTGTTCTTCTATTATAACGTGATGGTTTTCAGCAAGATATTTGGTGAAAACAATCTGCTGTCACCTTCGATTGCCGGATGGAGCCAGGCAATTGTGTTCACGGTGGTCGGCGTCTTTCTATTATTGAAGGTAGATTAGCCGGCAAACGCGAATAGGGTGAACAGAAGGATGTGGGAGATCGAATGCTGTCCCGAGCGCTGCAGCCTTCCAACACTGATATGCAAGGAGAACCGCCGTGCGAAGGCTTGCCGTGTGCCTGATTTTAGCGTTCGCATGTACTGTCGCGTGGGCTGTATCGGCAGACGTTGCGCCGACGGATTCAACGGCTCAGGACATCGAGTCGCAGGCGGCGACAGGCTCTCCGCCAGATAAGACTACATCGGAAGATTTGGCTCCCGAAATACCTTCCCCGATCAAGCCGTCAACTCCCCTTGGGCCGATTGAGGAACCTGCTGCCGTGCAGGATATGGGCAGCGGCTTCATTCACCTCTCCGCAGACTCGATCAGGACTACTTCCGATGAAGAAGGCAGGCCGCTGCTGACAATTGCATCGGGAAACATTATGGCTCGCTACCGAAATATGTCGGTCACCGCGCAGAGGGGAACCGTCAACTACAAAAATAACCTGGCGGTCTTTGATGAGGACGTGGTGTTCAAGATGGGCATACAGGAAGCTCGCGGAGAGCGCATCGAGATCGATATGCAGACCATGAACTGGTCGATAGATGCCGCAAACATCGCCGTATCTCCGGAGTTCGCAAAAGGGATGATAAAGGCTCCCATCTTCGCGGGATCCAGAAAAATCTCAGGGCTGCGGGACCGCGAGGTGTCGTCTTATGACTCCAGGGTCACTACATGCAATCTTGAACACGCCCATTATGACATAGTTGCGCGAGAGATGACGGTCTATCCAAACGATAAAATCGTCTTCAAAAACGCCCATTTTATTGTGCTGGGCAGGAAGCTGTTCGGCTTGAAGAGATATGTCGTCCCCATCAAGGACGTCTACAGAAACCCTAACCTGATTCCCGTATTCGGACAATCCGCCGAAGAAGGCATGTATTTGAAACTGGGATATTCCGCGCTGGCAACGAAGTCACATACGACTTATCTGCTCGCCGATTTTATGCAGAAAAAGGGCATAGGGCTGGGCATTCGGAACAATTATAAAATCAGATCCGGCGACGGCGAACTATACTTTTATGCCCTGGACGACAAAAGCCTCGACCAGCGCACCTTCTCCGGAAGGTTGACTCATACTCAGATGATTGGAAATATTCGTCTCCAAGCATCGAGTGATTTCCGGGCGAACAGTTATGTCTATGCGCCTGAGAGCAAATCGTTTGAAAATCGACTGTTGTTGAGCCGAAACACATCGTTGGCGCGGTCTTCGATTTCAATAAGGCAGTCAATCAGCAGGGTTTATGAGCGCACAACTACCCTGTCCGCACTTGCGCAACACAGGCAGTATTTTGGTGATCGATCCTATTTGGACACGAGCTTCAATTACACCGACTATAATTCGTCGACCGGCAGCAGGGCAAGGCTTGTCTCACAGGCGTTGTTTTCACAAAAAACCGACAAGTTCGACTGGGATATATCGGCACAAAAGATAACTGATCTGAGCGATGAGGCCTTTGTCGGGAAGGGTCAGTTCGGAGGCATTGAGCGTCTGCCGGAGTTGTCGATCAGCTCGGATTCGGCAAGGCTGGGGCGTTTAATGCCACTCAAGCTGCCCCTTCAAATGAAGTTCAGCTACGGCAGGCTCGTGCAACTGCCGCTCTCAGAGATTGATCGTGGTTTTCTGGACATAACCGCGCCTGTAACCCATTATACTTTGTCAAACTCATGGTCGGCTGCAGTCGGGGCAGGTTTCAAGCAGTATGTGTACGGAGACGGCACTGCTCAGTATTCACTCGAAGCCGATACAAGGATGTCTAAGAAACTGGGTGATTCTTCTACATTTTCTTTGACATATCGCTATCAGAGGCCAAAGGGATACACTCCGTATCGGTTCGATTATATAGGTAAGTATAATATTATCAATGCAAACCTGGACTTGACGGATAATGAAAAGCTGAACGTGAGCCTGATCGGCGGATATAATTTCGAGCAACCATCGTATCCCTGGCAGGACTCCATAGTGAGAATATCCTATACGCCGACGAACAGCGTGCTGTTTTATACCGCTACCGGTTACGACTTCAACCGTTCTCAGTGGCGGCAGGTGATCAACCAACTGAGGATTCGGGCTAAAGATAGTTTCAAGCTCGATGTGGGGACCAGATATGACCCGCTGAATAAACGCCTTGCCACAATACGCACCGTGCTCGACACCTATATCGGTAAAAAGAATCATATACAGGCATTGGCCGGATGGAACGGGTTTACTAAGACCTTTGATTATAAAGGGTTCTCCATCACTCGTGACCTGCACTGCTGGGAGGCGGCTCTGACATATATAGACCAGAGCGGGTTCTACGAGGACAAGGGCATTTACTTTACAATGCGAATCAAGGCGTTCCCGATGATGGATACCTTCGGAATCGGCTCCTTCGGTCAGGCTCTCGATACCAGCGTCGGGCAGGTGTATTAAATCAACTAAAATTCGCAGTGCGCTGGGAATACGCTCAAAGCCTGATTTTCAGAGATTCTCTTGTCCGACTCCCTGCGGATGGGTATAATGGGGATGCCGATTGATGGATAATATTGCGTGACTGCAATTGGATATATCACCTCCAGCTTCTAATGATAAGGGGAAATAATATGCCGGAAATGACCGATGTTGCGTGGAATCTCGATGATCTGTTCAGCGGAGTGGATGATCCTGCAATAGAGCAAAGTCTGGACGACGCTCTTGACAAGGCTCAAAACTTTGCCGAGAGTTACCGGGGACGAATCGACAGCGACGATCTGACTGCCGATACGCTGCTGTCGGCTATTCGAGAACTTGAGGAAATCAGCTCTATGCAGGCAAAAGTGGGCTGCTACGCAGCGTTGGTATTCTCCGCGGATATGAGCAAACCGGAGCACGGCGCGCTGATGCAGCATGTTCAGGAACGAAGCACCGAGGTCGCTTTGGAACTGCTGTTTTTCGAACTGGAACTTATGTCGGCCAAACCGGAGGTTATTGATGCGCTTGTCAAAGATGAAAGCCTGACCGATTATGCGCATTTCATCTATGCGGCGCGACTTTTTCGAGATTATAAACTGCCGGAAGCCGAAGAAAGAATCCTGGAAGAAAAGGCGAATACCGGAGGCAGGGCATTTGAGAGGCTCTTTGAGGAATCGGTATCGGATATTGAGTTTGCGATGACCATTGATGGCGAGGAGCAGGTTTTAACCGAGCCGGAAGTGCTGGCGCTGCTAAAGGAGCCGGACAGGGATCTGCGCAAGGCGGCCGCGGCATCGCTGACCGATGGACTCACTCGAAACGGGCGTCTGTTGACATTTATATTCAACACGCTGGTCTACGACAAAGCCGTAAACGATCGCCTGCGCGGATATGAATCTCCCGAACAAGCACGCAACCTGTCAAATGAACTAGACGGGGAGACCGTTGAAACGGTGATCTCGACGTGCGTGGAAGGCTATCCGCTTGTGGCTCAATACTACAGGATAAAACGCGATATTCTCGGCTACGATAAGCTGTATCACTATGACCGCTATGCGCCTTTGTTCGAGTCTAAGGAAGAGTGCTCATACGATCAGGCAAGGGAGGTAGTGCTGGAGTCGTTCGGCAGCTTTTCCGATGAGATTCGCGACGCGGCGAATGAATTTTTTGAGAAGAACTGGATCGACGCCAGTCCCCGGCAGGGCAAACGCGGCGGCGCGTTTTGTATGTATGTGACTCCTGATCTGCACCCTTATATTCTCATGAGTTATCTCAATCGCAAGGATGACATCACAACGTTGGCCCATGAACTCGGACACGGCGTTCACGCCAGCCTGTCACGTGGGCAAAGCCTGTTCAATTTCTCCAGCGCGCTGCCAGTAGCCGAGCTTGCCAGCACATTCGGGGAGATGCTGGTTTTCGAAAACCTTGTCTCAAAATCTGACCTTGACGAGAAACTGGCGTTGTATGCTGAGAAAATCGAGGGCGTGTTCGCCACAATATTCCGTCAGGCGGCGATGTATCGCTTTGAGCAGGCTCTTCATCGAAACCGAAGAGAGTTTGGAGAGCTTACAGGCGATCAAATCGGGGAGCTGTGGCAGGATAACATTCAGGCTATGTTCGGTGATTCCGTGGAGTTGGGAGAAGAGCATCGGAACTGGTGGATGTATGTAAATCACTTCATCGGATCGCCTTTTTATGTCTATGCATATTCCTTCGGCGAACTGCTGGTGATGGCTCTGTATTCGATGTATCGACGAGAGAAGGCCGCGTTCGTGCCGAAGTATATCGAACTGCTGAAAACCGGCGGGTCGTGTTCCCCTGCCGAACTGCTGGGCAAAGTCGGAATCGATATACGAGACCCTGAATTCTGGCAGGGCGGCATGGAGGTAGTCAAGGGTCTGGTGGCGGATTTCGAAGAGTTGCACCGGTTGTGGAAGGCTAAATAGGGCAGCTTAGCCCGGCTCTTGTTCTAAACTTTGCCCGACGATCTCGGTTTGGCGGTTGACGGCGGCCATAACTGCTGCGGCAGCGGCGCGCAACTGGTCACCTCGCTTTATCACTACGCTGCCTGCCGTTCGAGTGGCATAGCGGGGAGTAATGAAAATTGCGATGACGGTCAGCACCTGGTCACCTCTGACGCCGCTTTGAAGCAGCACGTCCTCTACCACGATCCCATGACCTGCCGGAAGACACTTGGCCACAGCTCCTGCAGCGGCTTCGGCAGCCAGCCTCAGTGTGTTTATGCCTTCCACAAGATATCCGCTGGCTTCACGGGTATATTCGCGGCCATCGTGGTTCAGCGTCACCTTTACGGTGGCCTCTGTTCCGGTAGATGTGAGGCTTATCGTCTCTAATTTGAGTCGAGCCGCCGGAGCAGCAACGTTTGCGGCGGACGTTGCGGGCTGTGGCGTCTGCTGTGCGGTCGTCTGACTGGCAGCTTCAGCCTCGCGCTGTGCTTGCGCTACTCGTGCCGGTTTGGACAAGGTGCAGTTTTTAGAGGCGCGGGTAACAAGATTATCTAGGGTGGCGGCAAAGTGGATGTCCCTGCGCTCGTTTGTGCGCCTGCCGCCCGCTATGCCATAACTGCCGGAAATACCGGTCGGCAGTTCAGGAATGGCAATCGCGGCAATTCCCTCTTTGATGGCGTCGGCCAATCCGACAGCGTCGTCCGCGTTGCGAATGCTTGCAATAACAAACTCGTCGCCGCCATATCGGCAGACGAAATCACGGTTGGAATCGATACTTTTTTTGAATACCTCGGATACCTCTTTAAGCACGGTGTCCCCTATGACGTGGCCGTAGTTTTTGTTAAACGCGCCAAACCGATCGAGGTCGAAAAAGATAATACTAATTTCCTGGCCGCGTTTGAGCGCCGATATTGCCCAGGCTCGAAATTGGTCTGACCAGGCCAGGCCGGTAAGAGGATCGAATGACTTGCCCAACTCCGGCAGCAGGTCGCTATGGGAAACAATGCCCTTGAGTCGACCGTCATCGAGCACGAGGAGATAGTCCGTATGTTCTCGGCTCATAATTTCGGCGGCATCGACAACGCCAATGTCGGAGGCTATGGAGACATATTCAGGGGACATTACGTTGGAGAGGACTGTATCCGGCGGCTGGCCAAGCACATCCTGATATGTGACAACGCCCACCACCTCATCGTTCCCCTGAACGACAGGCAGCGCGCCAAAGCTGTGCCCTTTCATCAAAATGACGGCGGTTTTTACTCGTGCGGATGGGTTCACCCACACAACATCCGTCGCCATTATCTCGCCAACCGTTTTCATTTGTTCCTCTTGTTTATACTACGATTATATCAGCGATTCGCTGTGCAGCCTACTATTATAAGATGCAACATTCGTGCCCAGGTTGCTCGTTTCAATACCAGTTTTTGGTTAGACGACAAAATGGAGCCATTGCGCAAAAATATCAATGAATTTGAGCGCCGGTTGTCTAAGCATATTAACAGGTTAGGGGTAACAACTCACTCTTCGTGAGTTATAGCAGTGACTGGTCTCTGTCTCAGCCACACAACCCTTGTCATTTCGAACGAAGTGAGAAATCTGCTTTTCTGTAAATCGCGAAAACTCGAAAGAAGCGAAACCCGGAAAAGAGAAGGGAAAAAGCAGATTCCTCGGCATTTGCCTCGGAATGACAATTTACTTGACGCATTCAAATGTAGTAGCTGGCATATGTTCTAGCCTAGTCCGAGACGGAGATCGGACACTACGGGCAGAGGCGCTCATCATTCGTGATCTGTTACGGTTATGGAGGCTTTTATGAAGGCTGATTCGCCTAGGGGCAGGAGATATTGCGCGGAGTTGCTGCAAAAGCTGGTCGATATCGACAGCGTGTTTCCCAATGAACAAGAGGCGGCTGTGTTTTTGGAGCGGGAACTGGCAATGCTCGGACTCAAACCAAGCCGCATCGAAGTCGAACCCGGCAGGTTCAATTTGTGCTGCAAGATAGGCTCCGGATATCCGCGGGTGTGCCTGAACGCACATATCGACACGGTTCCTCCGAGCGGGGAATCGACACCGCAGGCACGCATTGAAGGTGATATTTTATATGGATTAGGCTCATGTGATGACAAGGCGTCGATCGCGGCGATTGTGACTGCGGCGTTGGAAATCGCGTCCCGTGCTGATGATATGCCCGCGGGCGTGGATATTTTGATATCCGTCGATGAAGAACACAACGCGCGAGGAGTCGAAAGCGCGGTCAAGCAGGGATATAAATGTGATTATGCGATAGTCGGGGAGCCTACCGAGCTAAATGTGATCAGGGCGCACAACGGCCTGCTGTGGATATCGCTGACAACAAATGGGGTCGCCGCGCATGGGTCGTCGCCGTGGGCAGGGGTGAACGCGATTGACAGGATGATTGAGGTGGTAGATGATCTGAAAAGCGCCATCGTACACTTTCCGGCCCACCCAATCACCGGGCCGATGAGCCTGAACCTTGGCATAATAAAAGGCGGGGACCTGCCAAACAGGGTTCCTGAGACATGCGAGGCAGTTGTGGATATCAGGCTCGCGCCTCCGGTTACGCTGAATGACGTGAAACAAGCCCTGCAAAGTGTGCTGGATTCCCGCCAATGGCTGAGTTATTCATACGGCAAATCCAGAGAGTGTCTGGATACGCCTTATGATTCCGCGCTGGTGCGATCTGTGACAGACGCTGCGGCTGAGATGGGGATCGATACTGAAATAACGGGTATGCGCGGATGGACCGAGGCGGAGTCGTTTGCTACGCTGCTGGGAATTGATGCGATAGTCTGCGGGCCGGGGAGCATGGCGCAGGCGCATTCATCTAATGAGTTTGTGAAGATATCGCAGACACAACAGGCGGCAGCATTGTATGTGCGTACAGTGGAGAGGCTGTTGAGAGTTTAGACTGGGCGGCGATTGCCGCCCTTCTATATACTGCCTGTTCGCGGATTTCTTACACCAGTTTGGCGTCCAGGGTAATCTCGACTCCGGCAAGGGCTTTTGATACCGGACATCCTGATTTTGCGGCGTTTGCCTTCTCCTGAAAGACTGCTTCATCAATGCCGGGTATGTCGGCTTGTGTTGTCAGAGCGCTCTTTGTGATGGCGAACCCGTCACCGCTTTTGACGACCGTTACTTCGGCGGTAGTCTTGACACTGTTGGGCTTGAATCCCGCTTCACTTAGGACAGCGGACAGCGCCATACTGTAGCAACCGGCGTGCGCCGCCGCGATCAACTCTTCGGGATTTGTCCCTGTCCCATCTTCAAAACGTGATTTGAACGAATAAGCCCCCTCAAATGCCCCGCTTCCAAACTCCATTTTACCGTTTCCGGCAAGCAGGTCTCCGCACCATTCGGCTTTTGCAGTTCTCTTTGGCATAGTTATACTCCTCTTGAGTCATAGTAGCTCAAGCATACCCATTTGGGAGAGGTTCTATGCCACTGTTCAACACATTCCTTTTGTGGCCATCTCAGCTACCCGCACCGCCTCGGCAGCATCGTCGAGAGTAACCCGCAGCTTATGATCCGGGTCGTCGATTGCCGCGACCAAATCGGCCATAATTCCGCGCAGATTCTCCGCATAGACCTCCAGTTTTGGGTCATTTAGTTTGATGGTCGCATTCAGTTCATATTCGACGTCGTAGAACATATCTGAAGAATGTGCTCTCACCGGCTCCATTTTCCTGGCCTCTATCGACTGATTCGGTCGCAGGCTTCGGAGCTTGTCGAGACCCGGCTCGTTCGTCCATCCCCATATTCGCAGCTCAAGCGGAATCCAACCGACCATCTCGATCTCGCCCAAATCGAAGGCGAAATGGAATGTAGTTGTTTCAAGCTCCCTTGGACGGGAAAAGGAGTGCCAGTAGGTTCCGATGACATCGTTATCGTAGTGAACCGCGGCAAATACCCTGTCGCGCATACCGGGCTTGCGGTCGGCTCCCATTGAACAGGTGTTTTGCGCCCTGCAGTTGAGCGCCCAGGCAGCGAGATCGAAAAAGTGGACGCCGTGCTCCACCATTATCCCTCCGCTGATTTGAGGGTTCCAGAACCAGTGTCCCTCCGGAACCGTATCCTGCATTGCGTAGTTGCGCAGGTCGCATCGTCTCGGCTTGCCGAGGACCCCAGCAGAGACTATTTCGCGCAGGATTTCTACTATAGGGTTAAATCGCAACACGAAATTTACCGTCGCCACGCGGCCGGTTTGTTGTGATACTCTCTTGATTTCAGCGGCGTCGGCCTCATTTAGCGCAATTGGCTTTTCGACCAGCACGTGCTTTCCCGCTCTCATTGCCGCTATCGCAAGGCTTTTGTGGGTATTGGGAGGAGTTGCGACGGACACGATATC
>JAAYKE010000014.1 GCA_012522575.1 Armatimonadota bacterium
ATGAGGGTGAATCCGCTGTACAAATAGAAACGGGCCTCTCGCCCATTTCGGATAAATTTTAGGACGGAAGCCCGGTTTACGCGGGATGTTGCGTCCGACATCTTTGCCTCCGAAGATGCTGCGCTTAATAATGCGATTGGGCAGGTCTTCTGACTTCCGGATCGCTTCAGCGCAGCAAATGTTGGGAATTCACCAACATATTATGCAATGTATGTTTGGTTGGTGCGGACTGGCCGCAGGTCTTTGCCACACCAACCAAACTTATCGTAATCTACTTTCGCTTGCGCGATCTTAGCCCGCCCATAGCGATAAGCCCGCACAAAAGCGCTGCCCACGAACCCGGCTCCGGCACAGACGCAAATGGAACGTCCAATACATAATCGTCGTACGTTTGGCCAGCGGGATAAGCGCCGAACCACAAAATGGCATTTATGCCTTCTATGTGGCCGTTCGCCAGCAACTCCGAGTCAAATCCCGCCATATTGGCGTCCCACTCACCCAGTTTTGACCAGTCAGAACTCATCGCTCCCCATTTGGCATAGGGATCATCCGTGCTGGCAAGATTCCAGCTTCCTTCTTCATCGATATGTGTATGATAATCGACTCCATCGTCGTATACAATGTCCAAGAGGAATGCTCCGCCATAGCCGGAGGTCACGGTGAATATACCGGCGTTATGGAGTGCATAGAGCATATCCGATACATACGCCGTGCCGTCCCAACGAAAGCCAAAGGCATGGGATTCAGTTTGATAAGGGCCTCCCATGAAGTTCCAATCTACAACCAGAAGCGACTCATTTGCTCCGCTGCCTGCCCAGCCATCCACTTCAATCCAAGCGCTGACGCCGCTGGCGGACAGGAATTCATAGGGAGCCGCCTGAACCGACGAACCTGACCAGACCAGCGCGCCGGCCAGGATCGAAATCAGAACTGCTATCTTCATTATTCTAATATATTTCATTTTATTCTCCTAATTGATGTTGTTTTGATTGGTCTGGATATTTCGCATATTCGGACTACAATATGCTTCGAATCTAGTGTGTTACTGATTGCAGGACTGCACATCACCTCCATTTCTGAGTCTGATGACTGTAATAAATCCGCCAAGCCCGTCAGATTCAATAGAACTGATCCCGGTTACGGCAACGAAATGATCGACCGCAGGCGGGACGAAGCTTGAATTGACAGTTACTCCCCAGTCGGGATCTCCCGGGTTCCCGGCATTGTAGTAAGGCGGCGTAGTTTTGGGAGCAATGCACTTGATATGTCTCCCTGAGCCATCGTCAATCACGAATGATTTGTCTGTTTGGTCAACAGACAGCGTTCTTCCCCAGGTGCGCACCAACAGGCCGGTGGTGTGCAACCCTGAGCCGTAGACGCTTTTGTTTGGCATTCCGAGGGGAGCCACTGCATCGGTGTTATCCTCGACAAGCGTTACCGCCGTGGCAAGGATCACCCGCTCGTTGCCGATGGTGTCCATGTCGCCGTATATGACATAACGCTTGTTGCGTTCGAGAAGCCGTCCCATAACCTTGATGCCTCCGGATCTGTCGGAATGCTCGACGTAGCAGAACCTGCCGACTTCATAGGTAGCTGATGACACAACCGCTTCTTTGAGCGCCACTCTGGTTCCGTCAGGCAGTTTTTTTGCCGCGCCAATGGGAATGTTGTCGATTTGGTGACTCACTCTGGCAAAAGCATCGACTTCGCCATTCACGCCATCGACTTTTATGTACTGAATCCACTTTCGACCCGTGATGGGGTCTGCGGGAAGCGGCAGTTCTGCGAGGTCAAAAGCAGTCCCTCCGCCGGATCCTCTATACAAATCTATGCCTTCAGCTGCGGACTTCCCGTTAAAGTCAGCCTTGTCATAAACGGGCGGCGTTGGTCTGGTGAAATCGAGTTCTACCTCAGCGTCGGAACTGTTTTTAAGCCAGCGCTGTTCCACCCAATCCCACGCAAGAGCCTGAGTAGGCGCGTAGTCGTCGGCGTATGGGCCATTAGAAAACGAATACCAGGTGACGCCGTCCTGACTGACGCTCACAGGGCTGGGCTCCCACCATCCGCTGCCTTCATAAGCGGCCATCACGACATTAGCCATATTCGAGTCTGAGTAGACATAACTCCCGCCGGCTGCGAAGAAAGAGTTGCCGAAGACAATGAAGTCCTTGCCATACCAGTTGTTCGGGTCATCGTATATCCGGGTGTCGAACTTCACCGTGATATGCCCTGCAGGCTCAGTCGGGGACTTTGCCTTGATTGTTGTGATGAGCTTCTCCCCTGCAGGCCAGCCGACGTTCCAGGCAGGGATAACCATCGACACGGCGCACGGGTCCGGATCGCTGGGTGCGCCGGAATTGTTCATCCAGACGGTGGGTTTGCCGAGAACAGCCTCCGGGTCGTTATATGGGCTGTTACCAAGACGGCTTGAGCTTATCACTTCGGACGCCCACCAGTCCGCAGCTTGAGTCACGACGGCGCAGACCAGAACGATCGCCGCAAATGCCAGGACCCGCATAAATCTCTTTTTCACTTGCACTTCCTCCTTCGTGTCAATTCAATCCAAATCATAAGCGGAATCATCCAGGGAAAGCCCGCCCGTTTCAGGCGCACAGTCGAAGGCTGCCTCGCCGATCTGCAGCCACCCAACGTCTGCATATTTAGTGAACCTGGTGCGTATTGCGACTACGTGCCCGTCGGCATAAGCCACTGTCGCGGCGCCGTTGTGCCTGTAATGAACAGTGCCTGCACGGAACAACTGGTCGCTGGGCGCACGCAAGTGGTTATGGGCGCTCGCTGGTTTCCCGTAACCTCCTTCGGCAAAAACAGCCGTTGCGGAGGGGTGTTTAATCCTATTGAGGAACGCAATGGTATGTGGGCGGTCGGTCCACTCGTCTTCGTATACACAGCCATCCACAGTAGTGTCGCCGCCGATATAGCTTGCGTTATATGCATAGCCCGAGTAGGGTCGATCCTGTCTGCCTCCAAAGAAAGACGGGCACTGCTTTATTTCACCATTTTTGCAGTAGGGACCCAACAAGCCGGGCTTCGATATGGTTTCCCTCTTGCTGCCGGATTTCACAACCTTCAGGTCAAAATCCCAGCAATGCTGCCAACCATCCGGGCTGGCATAGTAGGAAGGGCACGCCCGGCCCGAGTTGTCATCGGCATACATCAACCACGCTTTGCTGATCTGGCTGAGGTTGGAAATACATTTTGCCTGGCGTGCTTTTTCTTTGGCGGATATGAACACGGGGAACAAAATGGCGGCCAGAATCGCGATGATGGCGATGACCACCAGCAGTTCGATGAGGGTGAATCCGCTGTACAAATAGAAACGGGCCTCTCGCCCATTTCGGATAAATTTTAGGACG
>JAAYKE010000136.1 GCA_012522575.1 Armatimonadota bacterium
GTCCCAGCCAGGCAAGCTATCAATGAACACTAGCTGTCCGAGACGGAGATCGGACACTACATTATTTGAGTAGTGGCTGGTCTCTGTCCCAGCCAGGCAAGCTATCAATGAACACTAGCTGTCCGAGACGGAGATCGGACACTACAATATTTGCGTAGTGGCTGGTCTCTGTCTCAGCCAGGCAAGCTATCAATGAACACTAGCTGTCCGAGACGGAGATCGGACACTACAATATTTGAGTAGTGACTGGTCTCTGTCCCAGCCAGACAATCTATCAATGAACACCTGCTGTCCGAGACGGAGATCGGACACTACAATATTTGAGTAGTGACTGGTCTCTGTCCCAGCCAGGCAAGCTATCAACGAACACCTGCTGTCCGAGACGGACAGGCTGTCCCAGCCACACAAACTATGTCATTCCGAGGCGAACGCCGAGGAATCTGCTTTTTCCCTTACGATTTCTGGATATCGCTTCTTTCGGGCTTTCGCGATTTCTGGAAAGCCGGTATCTCACTGCGTTCGAAATGACAGCTTTGAGGTTATGGCTGGCATTGCGCTTCCCACTTTTCGGCCTCTGCGATATAATAGAAGTCTACCAAAGAATTTCTTAGTGGAGTGTGCGATGATGCAGGAAAATATGACACCTATTGACGGGCTTTCCGCTGAGACGCTGTTTCGGGGCAAGGGCCTTACTTATGACGATTTCATTGTGCTGCCCGGTTACATCGACTTTCAGGCAAGCGAGGTGGACCTCGAAACCCAGGTGACGCGCAATATTCGCATCAAGCGGCCGTTGGTCAGTTCGCCTATGGATACCGTCACCGAATGGAAGATGGCGTCCACTCTGGCGCTTTTGGGCGGCATTGGCATAGTCCACTACAACAACTCTGTCGATTCTCAGGTCGAGCATGTGCGCAAGGTGAAGCGGTTTGAGAATGGTTTCATACTCGACCCGGTGGTTCTCGGCCCGAATCATACGGTGCTGGATGTGGACAATATCAAGCTCGAACACGGCTTTTCCGGCATCCCGATAACGGAGGATGGCACGCTCGGTTCCAAGCTGGTGGGCATAGTCACAAACCGTGACATCGACTTCGAGAAGGACCGAACAAGGACTCTGGCCGAGGTTATGACCACTGATCTGGTGACGGCGGACGAGGGAGTCACGCTGCGCGGGGCCAATAAAATCCTGAAGCAGTCGAAAAAGGGCAAGCTGCCTGTGGTGGACGGGGAATTTCGTCTGGTGGCTCTGCTTTCGCGAAGGGACCTGCTCAAGAACAAGGATTTCCCCTACTCTTCCAAAAGCGAGGGCAAGCAGTTGCTGGTGGGCGCGGCGGTGTCCACTCGCACGGAGGACCGCGAACGGGTCGAGGCGCTGGTTGGGGCCGGAGTGGATATCATACTCGTCGATTCGGCGCAGGGTTATTCGGTGTTTCAGATCGATATGCTCAAGTTTATCAAGCAGAACTTCCCGTCGGTTGATGTTATTGCCGGAAACGTGGTCACTGTGGATCAGGCCCGGGCGTTGATCGATGCAGGTGCGGACTCTCTGCGCGTGGGCATGGGGCCTGGCTCGATATGCATAACTCAGACTATGATGGCTGTTGGCAGGCCGCAGGCTTCGGCGGTGTATCATTGCGCGAAATATGCCAGAGAGTTTGGCGTGCCGGTGATTGCGGACGGCGGCATTCAGGGCATAGGCCACATCGCCAAGGCTTTGTCTATTGGAGCGGGTGCGGTGATGGCGGGTTATCTGCTGGCCGGAACATCGGAGTCGCCGGGCGATTATTTCTACGAGAACGGGATGCGGGTAAAGCGGTATCGCGGCATGGCGAGCGTGGAGGCTATGGATGCCGGCGGCGGCAAGCGTTATCTGAGCGAGGATAACAAGGTGATCGTGCCGCAGGGCGTATCGGGAACGGTTTTGGATCGCGGCTCGTTGATTGACTATGTGCCCTATCTGATGAAAGGTCTGCAGCAGAGTTTTCAGGATATGGGATTTTGTGATACGGCTTCTCTTGGCGAGGCGTTGTATTCCGGCAAAATGCGTTTTGAGCACAGGACCGCCGCAGCGCAGGCCGAAGGCACTGTACACAGCCTGCATTCCTACAGCCCGCCTAAGTTCGGTCGAATCCAGATAGATGGATTTTAGGTTCGTAGTCCGAAGTCCGAAGTTCGAGGTCGGATGTCCGAACCTCTTTCCGTAAATCGCGAAAGCCAGAAAGAAGCGAAACCCGGAAAAGGGAAGGGAAAAAGCAGATTCCTCGGCGTTCGCCTCGGAATGACATTATACTTGACGCATCCAGCAAATTCCTCGGAATGACAATTTACCTGACGCATTCATGCGCAACGGACGGCCTCTGCCCTCAACCCTTGTCATTTCGAACGTAGTGAGAAATCTGCTTGTTTTGAGGTCCGAGGTCCGAGGTACGAGGTCCGATGTCCGATACGGTAAACAGCAAACCCTCTCAATAATACTTCTAACTTTTAACTTCTAATTTCGAACCTCTAACCTCTAAATCTCGGACCACGAAAAAAGGGCGGGTGATCGGATTTCTCCGATATCCGCCCTCAAGAGGAAGATCCTCAAATTGTTTCTGTGGCCGGAAACTTACAGTCGTTTCTGCTTCAGCTAATTAATTAGCATCCGCAGGAGCAGGAACGATCATTGCGATGTTCGGAACGAAGGTCAAGAACTGATAAGCCTTGCCGGCCCGCAATGAATCATCTTCACCGAAACCGTCATAGGTCACGCCGAAACCGCCGTAAGAAGCCTCCCCATACATGGTGGAGTCCACCCAGTCAGCGGCGACAGCGTCATTCCAGTTCTTCAGATCGGTTCCGTCAGTGAAGAAGATGTTGTCACCAACACCGGCTCCGCTGTCAACGGCAACGTCCTGCGCAAACGGATTGCCAATAAAATGCCATCCGCCCTCAGATCCAGCTCCGGGGAGGGATATCCACATATCGGTCTTGGCTCCCGTTCCATCCGGAACTCCATTCTCTACGCCATCATACGTCAGAGTCTGGCCGTCAGTATAGGCAAGTAGCCAATAACCGTCGCCAAGCAAGATATTTCCGAAGAACTCCGGGTCGAAGGAGTCATAAGCAACGCCGCCCCAAAGTGGATCCATACGAGAAAGCAATCCGTCGATACCTTCAGCAGCACCAGCAAAAACGCTCAACGGATCAGCATCGAATGGCACGAGAGGAGCAGCAATCAAGTTCCACCCCTCGTAGATGTCAATCGTCGCCGTGGCTGCCACTGAGGCTCCTGCCACCACCACCGTCATCGCAAGCACTAGAAGTAAAGTTCTCATCGTTTCACCTCCTTTCGATTTTCGGACATTGGTATTAGATTTAAACATAGGAATCTACCTCCCACTTTCGGTTGGTTGTCCCGTGAGGGACCTCTCTCAAATTGCAATATAGCACACGCCCCGGGGAGTGTCAACCCAGTATTTTTACTGTATTTCCCACAGGTCTGCATATCGGTCGGAATGAGTGCGTGTCATCGAATAGGGCCGGAGCGTTCTGTATGGTATTGAACATATCGAACCCTGCCTGCCTTTTTGTTCGCCTCGCGCTATATCGCGACGGCTTTTGGAAGCGCTGCTCCTTTTGAGCGTTCCCCGAAGGGAAGAACCCGCCGGCCGGAATTAACAGACCGGCGGATTCAGGATAGTCGGGCTGATGATAGATCAACAGCGCAACATCGAATGATTATTTGCGTCGGCGGATGCCGAATCCTACGAGACCTACAAGGCCGCTGAACATAGCAAGCATGCTTCCCGGCTCAGGAACATCGGCAGAAGCGACCAACTGAAGGGGAATCGATGTGCCGTCATACGCGAATGTCGTCGAGAAAACAGGAGTGGTTATACTTCCACTCGTTTCATACGGAACTTCCCATATTACGTTACCCTCGATATCCTGCAGCCATACCTTGAGGTTTCCGCCTTCAGATAGCATAGCAGTGCCAGGCAACCAAGCGTCGAGTCTCATTGTCTGCGGGGCTTCGCCTACACAGAACATGAGAAGATCCCATACCTTGACCTCGCCGGCAACAAGCGGCGCCCTCTGGTCCTTGTTGGTTCTTTGATCAGCCGGCTGCACCAGGCTAAGGATCACACCGGGTGTGCCAGTGTAAGTCGGGTACACACCATCTTCGGCACCAACCGTGGTAAACCCATCAATTGCACCAACTCTTGTGCCGAGAGTTAAAGTTCCCGTAGCGTTGGGTGTTGCAGCACCGTTGTACGCTCTCAACTGAACGGCCCAAACGGCGTCAATTTCCTGCGCGCTGGCAGCGACTGCCAGACCCATCACCATCGTTGCGATGATTCCTAATACGATGAGCTTCTTCATAATCTTTCACTTCCTCCTTTTTCTAGAAAAAGAACGACTCTCGTGGAGTCCGAAAGAGGTTTCTCTCCAGACTCTGCGTTTACTTGAAAATGTTGTCTATTTACTTATGTGCAAAAAGCGTGCCATAATCAGAGGTATCAGGACACAACCACGACACTGAACATGGAATATTTCGGGCCTGTATGATTTCTATTTACTGCCTGCATGCCCCAAGCACATTAAAACGCAAAGCCGAAAGAGAATATGCTCAATCGAGCCTCCTGAATGCACTATAGCACCCCTTTTGATGGGTGTCAACCCAGTACTATTACCTATTTTGACAAATTTTGTCAGTCTGGAGGTTAGAAGTTGGAGGTTAGAAGTTAGAAGGATTATTGAGAGGGTTTGCGGTTTACCGTATCGGACATCGGACATCTGACATCGGACATCTGACATCGGACATCGAAAAAAGCAGATTTCTCACTGCGTTCGGTTTAGAGGTTAGAGGTTGGAGGTTAGAAGTTAGAAGGGTTATTGAGAGGGTTTGCGGTTTACCGTATCGGACATCGGACTTCGGACGATGGGTGGTGATCTCCGAATCACCGTTTCCTTAGTCTGTGTGCTTCGGGCCGGGATAGAAACCGGCCCCTACGTTAATTCACCATAGCTTCCATTAAAGCGTAGTGGCCGATCTCCGTCTCGGCCTGTCCCTTCGTCAGTGCGCTTCGGGCCGGGATAGAAACCGGCCGTTGCGCATGAATGCGTCAGGTAAATTGTCATTCCGAGGCGAATGCCGAGGTTTGGAGGTTAGTAGTTGGAGGTTAGAAGTTAGAAGGATTATTGAGAGCGTTTGCGGGTTACCGTATCGGACATCGGACATCAGACAGCTGACCTCGGATA
>JAAYKE010000137.1 GCA_012522575.1 Armatimonadota bacterium
CGATCGGTGCTTGTATGAGGAAGCTTCTGGTAACAGCTTATGGTGTACTGAGGTCTGGCACTCCGTTCAGAGTGCCAGCATAAAAACTTGACAGACAAGACGGTATCTCACTTCGTTCGAAATGACATAGTATGTGTGGCCGGGACACAGACCAGTCACTACAATCACTCACGAAGAGTGAGTTGTTACGCGAACGTAACCTACGCCGCCTTGCGATGACGCCTCCGCGCACGCTTGTCTCGATACATTGCAGCATCTGCCGCGCCAAGCAGCGAGCAGGTATCTTCGCCATCAATCGGATATGTCGATACGCCGATGCTCGCCCCGAACTGCGGCACATCCCTTACATATTTCCGCGCATACTGATCGACAGATTCTTTGATTCGATCGGCAATCTGATGCGCCCTGCACGAATCCATTTCCGGCAGCACCGCCACAAACTCATCCCCGCCGTTGCGAACGATCACGTCGTAGTCCCTCAACTCACGGCGGAATATATCCGCAACATCCTTAAGAGCCTTGTCCCCGGCTTCGTGACCTCTCAAATCGTTGATGCCCTTGAAGTTGTCCAAATCGATCCCAAGCACCGACAGCGGCTCATCAAACCTGAAGCATCGGCTCAGTTCCCTGTCCAGATAATGCTGCAGGAACCGGCCATTTCTGAGATTAGTCAAAGGATCCCTCAGCGCATAATCGCGCGCCTCCTCAAAGGCTCTCGCGTTTTGCACCGCCAAAGCCGCCTGATGGGCGACAAATGTGAGCACCCTCAACTCATCGTCGGTAAAGGACCTGCGACAGACATCATATACATTGATCGTCCCAAGCACCTCGCCGAAGCGGACTTTCGGGGCTGAAACACAAGACTTGAAATCCAGATCCGAGGCAGCTTCTGCGGCTTTCAACACCAGGTCTCCGGGATCGTAATGACCGGATCGAGGCTGTGCTTTTTGCGCTGCACTGCCGGTGATCCCCTTGCCATATCTGGCGCGCGCCCCTTCGAATACTTCCTCGAATCGCCCAACCGCGGCCTCCGCCACAAGTGACTTTGAATGCGTCTTGTCCGCCATAAACACCACGCACGTCGAACCCTGCACCAGCCGACGTGTTCTGTGCGCCAGCAGCGCCAGCACCTCATTGATCTCCAGTGTGCTAGAAAGGGTTTGCGCGATGTCAAACAAAGATATAAGCTCTCGATTGGCCTGCGCGATCGTATCAACGGCGGCGCAACTCGATTCCCGGTTGTTGCCATTGGACGAATTCTTATCCCGGAAGTCCTCGGCCCTGATTCTCAACACCTGCGGCTCCACTGCCCGGAAAGCCTCCACTACCTTCGGGTCAAAGGATGAACCAGACAGTTCCTGCAAATGAGCGACAGCATCGGAATGAGACCACCCGCTGCGATAGCACCTGTCCGATATCAAAGCGTCGTAAACCACAGCCACCGCTATTATGCGCGAACCCAGCGGTATATCCTCACCTGACAACCGCTCCGGATAGCCTGTGCCGTCGTGCTTTTCATGATGATATAACACCATATCCACCACATCGTCCGGCATATTGGCATGCCGCAGCAAATTGGCGCCGATTGCCGCGTGGTTCTGCATTTTGGCAAACTCCTCAGCATCCAGCGGGCCTGGTTTGAGCAG
>JAAYKE010000138.1 GCA_012522575.1 Armatimonadota bacterium
ACTGCCAGAAGAGCCGGCACAGGCCGTGCCATTAGCGCTACAAGGATAGCATAAACTAAAATAAAAAGGGACATTTTCCCTTTGCAAAAAGGGGACATAGTCCCTCTGCTATAACAGGGATTTTACGCAACACGGGCTTTTTGTAACAGCTCACGAATGAAGAGTATCCCTGCCCGTAGTGTCCGATCTCCGTCTCGGACAAGGCCGTTTAGAGGTTAGAAGTTGGAAGTTAGAGGTTAGTAGGTTTATTGAGAGGGTTCGAGTAGCCTCCAAATTTTGTCATTCCGAGGCGAATGCCGAAGAATCTGCTTTTTCCCTTCCCTTTTCCGGGTTTCGCTTCTTTCGGGCTTTCGCGATTTACGTAAAAGCAGATTTCTCACTACGTTCGAAATGACAAGGGTTGACGTTCGAAATGACATAGTTTGCGTGGCCGGGACAGAGGCCGGCAACTACAATCACTCACGAAGAGTGAGTTGTTACGGCTTTTTGAAGGCGTTGACCGGTAAGCGGCAATGTGATATTCTCTCGCAGGGGCTGTTTCATGAAAAAACCGGACGATATATTTGATATACATGTGCACTGGCTCGGCAATCCGAAACTGGACACCGAGTATCTGGAGTTCGCCCTGGATTGGGGGATGCCGTTTGCGACCTCGTGCCTGGGACATGAAGGGTCTATGATAGCTTATCCGACCTTCGAGCAGTGCGTGCAGGCAAATGATGCGACGCTGCGGCAGATGTCGGAATATCCCGATTTCGTATATGGATTTTGTTATGTGAGCCAGAAACACGAGAATCAGGCTGTGGAGGAAGTTCGCAGGTGCATTGGAGAAGGAATGCGGGGAATCAAGCTGTGGGTGGCCGTGAAGGTGGATGATCCGCGCACATTTCCGATAGCCGAGGCGGCAATAGAACACGACGTGCCGATTCTTATACACAGCTATCTTCGACTGGATGAGATATTGCCGGAGGAATCCAAGCCAAAGCACATCTGCGCGCTGGCTCGAAGGTATCCCGAATTGCGAATCATAATGGCCCATATGGCGCTGCACTGGTGGGATGGAATAGATGCGGTGGCGCGTTGTCCGAACATTTACGTGGACACAAGCGGGTGCGACCCTGAGTTGGGCAGCGTGGAATATGCCGTGGCAAAGCTCGGTTCGGAGCGTGTGCTATATGGTTCGGACGCGCCGGGAAGAGATGTGCTCTGCCAGATAGGCCGTGTTATGGCGGCGGATATATCCGAGAAGGCTCGGCAAAATGTGCTTCATCTCAACGCGAAAAGGCTGCTGAAACTGGAAGGTGAGCAATGATTATCGACTTCTGCGCGCACTGCGGACCTGACGAGGTCGCAAAAACCGCTTATAACGCGATGAACAAGGGCTGCTTTGAGCCGAGCAAGATTCGCGGGCTTGCAGACGATGCAGGGATCGAGTGGTCCGTAGTTGCCGGAATCGAAGAGCCACTCTATGGTTTGGTAAACTTTGCCCGGATAAGTCCATCCAGCAGGGAAATAGCCATCTTGAAAGCTGCCGGAATGCGGATCTTCCCGACTTATGAACGATGGGATTTTGATAGCCGCAGCAGCGATGAGATTCTTTCCATAGCCCAGGATCGCGGCTTAATTGTTCAAGTGTGTTTGAGGCTTCAGGACCCGAGGGTTCTTCGGCAGTCTGTCACCTCCAACGACGCGCTTAAGGCTCTTAGTGACGTCGTGAAATTATATGGCAACATCAAATTTGCAGTCGGCGGAGCCAATCTATATGAAATTCAAGCTCATTTGCCTCTGTTTAAGCGGGAAAACGTGTGGGCGGATATAGCTCACCTGCAGCATCCCGTCAACTCTTTGGAAAAACTGCTCGACGTTATGGACAGCCAAAAAATCCTCTTCGCCACCAACTCCCCTGTTTTCTACCCGAAAACCGCTGTTTTCAGAGTTGTGAACTCGAAAATATCCGACGATATCCGAGAGCGGATATTATGGAAAAACGCCAGGGGCCTGCTGGACGCATAATAAAAATCATTATATGCAACGCTATTTCAGAAGGATAATTTGCGCTGTTCAATAAATAGCAAGCAGGCTTTTTTATGCCCATATATTTCCAAGTTGAGGGTGGTTATGATCATTTGCAAATCCGCAGGTTTTTGGCGTCTGGCCCCTGTATTGGCAGTGGTTCTCATTTCGACTGCCGCTTATGCCGCAATTGGGGTTTATGAACATAAGGCGACTCTCTCGGAGGATGCGTCCTGTGTTACCATATCCTATCGGCTAAATTGTCCCGGCGAGGTGACGATAGATATTCTGGATTCATCCAACGTCGTGATCCAAACCCTCGGCCCGTTTGCGGAGGCCGCCGGCTTGCACTCACACGAATGGCAGCCCGATGGCGCGTCGGGGACATGCAAAGCCCGCATATCAGCGACCTGCACCCAAAGCGGAGAGCCGAATAAGCTGGTTAATCTGTTTACAAAATCCCGATCGAACTCAATCAGAGGCATTGCGGTCGATTTCTATGCCCAAAGCCCGGGCTACGGAACCATCTATGTGGCGAGCGCCAAGGACAGCCAATTGCTGGCATATAATCCCGATGGAAGCAATAAACCCTGGGACGCGCCCAACGCCAGCGGCAACATTCTAAACCTCGGTATGGGCGCGAATGTGTCGCCCTGGGGAGTGAGCGTGGATCGCCTCGGCAATATCTACGTGGCCAGCAAATCGACAGCTTCCGGCAAATCCGGCATCAAAGTATTCGACTATCGCGGAAATGAGCTTTATTATATCCTCACCGCCGAGCCGCAGAAAATATTCTGGCTGGCGGGAGTCGCCACCGACAACGGCCTGGAAGTGTTTGAATCTTTGGACGGATATGTGAGAAGCAGCGCTGTCATAAACCCGACCTGGAACACCGTCGTCGGCCATGCAACCGATACCATCGGTCGTCAGATATGTTTCGAGGTTGGAGGGAATGCGTGCTATGTGGCCACCTCCGGCATAAATCCGGCAAACCCCGGAGTAAATCGATATATCAGGCAGCCGGACAACACGTGGCTGCCGGACGCCAACTTCGATTGCGGTTTGAACCAGATAATCGACACAAGCAACCGCCCGGCGACGCGATATGCCTACGGTGTAAGCTGCGATTCGCAGACTCCTTTTACGTCAGGTTCATACAACGCGCGTTATCTATGGATGGGTCTGAACTCTACCAGCGGCAACTATGGCGGCAATGTTCTGCGCCTGCCTCTCGACGGCCAGTCCGCCGCTCCCACCCTGCTTCGCGGAGTTGGAGGAAGGATCAGGATAATCGCTGCTGATGCGGTTGGAAATATCGTGATGGAGACCGACGCTACGGCAGATATCGATGCGCTATGGTCTAACTGGGGGGTATATGCGTTTCCCGGGGAGACCAACATCGATATTCGCACCACAAATACATTCACAACCGGCGGAGTAATAGAGGCGCAGGAGATATCGAGAATCTGCGAGTGCCGCGATCTGCCGGACGGAGCCGCAGTACAACTCATCTCGGCCAAACCGGTCACTGCGGTGTTCGACGGTTGTTTTTATATCGAAGAGCCTGATCGCAGTTGCGCTATCAAGGCGGAGTGCGATTGTCTGGTCGCTGTGGGTTCCACGATAAAGGTGATCGGGACAATGGCGACTGAATCCGGTGAGCGGGGGCTCGTTAATGCTCAGGTTGTTTTATAGAAACCCCGCGCTAGTCTGCAGGCCAGAGCTTGACCATTGTTCTAAACACTAATGCGCCGGTCAAAAACAGCAGACCGATAAACATAAATATGGCTCCATAGCCATACACTGCCGCGATTCGGCTGGCTATGAGCGTGGCTGCCAGGGCGCCGAATGTGCCTGCGGATTGCTGGATTCCATAAGCGCGACCGCGGAAATCCTCCGGGACTTTGGTGCAGGTGATGGCTCCTATGGCCGGACTCATCGTTGCCAGGCAGACTCCCGTCAAAAAATACACAACGGCGAACATCCAGATATTTTTGCTCCCAAACAGCACAATCGCTCCGATGGAGCCTCCGATGAGTCCTATAAGGATGTTGCGATGATATCCCCATCTCTCTCCCAGCCGCGACCACCTGTATGCGGTCAACACAAACGCGATTCCGGGCAATGAATAGGTCACGGCGGGCAGATACCACGGCGACCAGCCGCGCAGGTTTTCGAGATGAACGACGAGAAACGGATTGATCGAGCTGGCGAACATCCACGTCAGCATCATCGCGAACATCAGCGAGGACAGCACCGGCGACCGCAGCGCTATTCCGAAATCCTGTATCAGGCTTGTTTTTTCGACCGGCGCGGGCTTGTTCGGCTCTTTGACCAGCAGCCACACGACCAGCGTAGACAGCAAAACCGCCGTGCCCGACAGCGCCATCGAACTGCGATATCCCGCCAGCCTTGCCAGAAAAGCTCCAAACGCAGGGCCGACTATCAGCCCGACGTTGGACGTGCTCTCCAATATCGCGACATATCGAGGAGCTTCCTGTTCGGGAGTATTTGTGGCGATCAGCGCAAACGAGCCGGGGATGAACCCGGTCAGCGCGCCATTGAGGAACCTGCATATAACGAGTTGCCACGGAGCCTGACACAGGCTCATGCCATAGTAGACTCCCGCCAGACACAGCCCGGCGCGGATAATCATCGTCTTGCGGCCGAAGTTGTCTCCGAGCTTGCCCCAGAAGGGCTGCATAACGATGGCTGCAAGCGATTGCGAGGCGAATATGACTCCCACCCAAAGCTCAAAGTGTCGCCCTTCCCCGCCTATCTCTTTGAGGAATTTGGGTAAAAAAGGGATGATCTGCTGCCAACTGAGCGAGGCCAGCAGAACCGTAACCGACAAAACATATAAATTGCGTCTGTAGTAGGGCATAGCAGGGATAATCTCCGGGTATATTTTAGCAGAAAAGAAAATCTTTGACTGCCCTGGGGTTTACGACCTTTTGGGTAACAACACACTCTTCGTGAGTAATTGTAGTGGCTGGTCTCTGTCCCAGCCAGGCAATCTATCAATGAACACCTGCTGTCCGAGACGGAGATCGGACACTACAATATTTGCGTAGTGGCTGGTCTCTGTCCCAGCCAGGCAAGCTATCAATGAACACTAGCTGTCCGAGACGGAGATCGGACACTACATTATTTGCGTAGTGGCTGGTCTCTGTCCCAGCCAGGCAAGCTATCAATGAACACTAGCTGTCCGAGACGGAGATCGGACACTACAATAT
>JAAYKE010000139.1 GCA_012522575.1 Armatimonadota bacterium
AACGTCAACCCTTGTCATTTCGAACGCAGTGAGAAATCCGCTTTTTCGGTTGACGGTTTGCGGTTCACGGTTATCAGTTAATGTGAATAGCATAGGTAGCATCATTACCTAACCTCTAACCTCCAACTTCCAACTTCTAGACCCTAACCTCTAACCTCTAACTTCCAACTTCTAGACCCTAACCTCTAAAGGGGCCGGTGCGCATACCGGCCCCTTTGTTTGCTATAGCATTAGCCTATCTTAACTGTCGACTGGCCGTAAGCCGGCAGGCTCACTGAGACCACGTCTCCTGTCATTTTGGCCGTGTTTTTGGAGACCGGACGCTCCAGAATGTCGGTTTCGACTGCGGAGGAATCCGGTTTGACGAGGTCCGTTATCCTGACCTTGGCAGTGGTCTTTTTGCCCTCCATATCGAAGAGCCGAACGACCAGTCCCTTGCCGCCTTCCGCCTTCTTCACGGTAGAGCAGAACACACCCGGAGTCAGCACTTCAACGAAGCTCTTCTGTGCGGGCAGTTGACCTTTCTGGACGCCGATGCTGGCGATGGCCATAGGTGAGTTGAACTGCTCGCCAAGCTTTGTAGCGGCGCTGATGTCGCAGCCTCCGATGTGCGGGGTAACGGCGAACTTGATCTCATGGTCGGCAACCTCCGGAAGCGGGTCCGGATCGTAGCTGGATCGAATCAAGGTCAGCCGCAGAGTGTCATCGACGCAACTGTGACCATACTTGCAATCGTTGACCAGCGTGACTCCGCGCTTATCATCGGAAAGATCGGCCCACTTGAGCGCGGGGATCTCCTGCTTGCTTTGCTGCCGGGTCTGAGAACCGAACGGAATCTCGTATCTCGGCGTGCCGTTTTCGACATTGATCGGGAATGCCGCGCGAAGCATCGGAACTCCCCTCTCCGGCGTGCCGATCTCGACCCATCGCATGTTTAGCTTGAAGTCAACCTGCCTTGAAGCGGCGTTGAGGCCGATTTCTACCGCGATAGTCGATTCGTTATACTTCCGCTCACTTCTGAAGGCGACGCGATTAGGCCCGTTCTGGCTGATATAGAGCTTGCCACCCTGCACCAGAGGCTCGACCTTGGCGATCTGGCCGATGGCCCACGCGCTCATCCCGCGATGAACCTCCGTATAAGTCTCGATAACGCCCATCAGCTTGCCCTCAGGAACGTAATCATAGCCGGTCTCCTTGTCGATGAGATGCTTTATCGCACCGGAGGCGAAGTCCAGCTCAACGCGCAGGTATTCGTTCTCCATCACGCCGGAATCGTTGATCTCAACGATCATACACTCGGTTCCGTCAGGGAAGCTGCGGTCGATTCTGGCCGCTCCGCCCGCCGGTGTGTCGAGGTCGCTGTCGATTGCATAGACTTTGTATCCCATCGCAGGAACATCCGCCTTGAACGCGATTGTGGCGAACTCATGCGCCCAATAGTGACCTCTGCCGACTACCTGGCCTCGGATAGAGTTGCCGTCAGCATCCTTGACTATCACGCGATCATCGGCGATTGGCTTGTTCCAGACCTTTGCATAGACTGTCTCACTGCGATCCCAGGGTTTCTGGTTGTAGATCAACACGGGTTCTGCGGAAAGCGCGCCAGCGTTCCAACCGGTGACCCTGCCGGGCACTGCAGGATCTCCTGCCCCTGCCCCGAGTCCATCCCCTAAAGACGCGCCGAACATGGATTCATCGGTCGGCGCGGCAAATGAAGTATCAATATTCGAACCCAGTTTGCGCAGCGCACGAGTGCTGACGGTGTTTGCCGCCGCCTGAATCTCCTGGAACAGACCCTGAGAATATTCATAGGTGGCGTGCACGCCCGAACCCGGCAAAATGTCGTGGAAATGATTGAACAACGCATGCCGCCAGGCGGTAAACAGCGTGTCGAACGGATAATCCATCTTCGCAACGCTTCCGGCTATCAACGCCATTGTCTCAGCTTCGGGAAGTATTATCTCGCTGACACGTGTCGCTCGCTTGATGTTGCTCTGCGAGGTGTAGCAGCCCTCAAAGGTGAAGTTGAGGTCCTCATCTACCACCGGCAAATCGACATCCGCTTTCTCCACTGCATCGAAGAAGGCTCTGGTGGAGCTATGCTTTATGGTGGGGAAAACCGGCCAGTCGCATATCTCTCTGAACTTGCGCAGGTCCCGCCGAGTGGGGCCGCCGCCGTGGTCGCCGACTCCGTAGACATACATATAGTCTTTGAGTCCCGTTTCGGATGTGAAATTGACGAGCATCGCGGCCATATCCGCCGGGTCTATCGGGCCATTGTAGACATACTTGTCGCGATCCTTGAAAACATAGATTTGGGATCCGTCCGGCGATCGCCATTTGAAGAGCCACTTATGCGGCGCGGTGCGGTGCAGGTAGTAGCGATTGACCCCGGCGCGAGCGAGAATCGACGGCACGGTGTGCGCGTGGCCAAATGTGTCCGGCGACCAGTCGATTTTTACGTCCTCCGGGTCGAGGCCGAACTTATCTTTCATATACTGGCGCGTATATAGAAAGTGTCTGCACAGCGATTCCCCTGAGACGAAGTTCTTTTCGCCTTCGACCCATGTGCTGGCGGTGACCTCCCACCTGCCCTCCTTGACCCGCTTCTTGATCATGTCGAATATCTCCGGGCAATACTGCTCCATCGCAAAATAGGTGGATGCCTGACTTTGCGAGAAGGTGTACTCCGGGAAATCCTCCATGAGCTGGTTCATTGTGGTAAAGGTGTCGTGGGTGACGTTGACCGTCTCCGGCCAGTTCCACATCCAGTTCATGTCTATGTGCGCGTGCCCACAGACGTGGATGGTGTAGGTTTTGGCGACCTTTGCGATGGCAGCCAGCATATCCTCTGCTTCGCCGACTGCTTTTGTGCAATCGAAGCTTGCGGAGGTCATCTGCTTGTTGACGTGCTCAATAGCTTTTACTATGAGCTTTTTCCAGTCCTCTTTGCCGAGCGCCTTTGCAAGGGCTGCGGCAAAATCCGTTTCGATTCGGAAGCGATCCAAAATCGCCTGTCTTGAGCCTCTTGACTGGTTTAGCTTATGCTGAGCCAGTTCGAATTGTTTGTCGAATGACATGTCTGCATTCCTACCAGATGCGTAATATTTTGGCACAATGCCAACAATTATTATTTTGCCGCCAACGCCCGACAATCCTGCTATGTTTGACAATATAACTCTCAAGGACTATAGTCTAATTAGCGCTAAGAGCGCCATCGACTGGCCAAAACCGGCACAGTCTCAAGCTGGATCAGCCCGCCGGGCCACTCGCGTGGTGGCCTTTTCTTTTAGGGCTGGGGGTAGTAAATTTATGGGTGATTATAAGAGCCTGGTCGCCATGATATCCGAGATGGATGGGGTGGTGATCGGTTATTCCGGCGGGGTAGACAGCACCCTCGTCGCTAAAGCTGCAACCGATGCCCTTGGACAACGAGCCGTATGCGTCCTTATCGATTCGTTTTTGATACCGAAATCAGAAATTGACGACGCGGTAATGAACGCCACAAAACTGGGGTTGAACCTGGTCAGGAAAAAAATTGACGCACTTGCCATAACCAACCTCTCCAGAAACGAACCCGACAGGTGCTACTTCTGCAAAAAGGCGGTATTTTCCGATTTGCTGGAGATCGCCAGAGAACGCGGATTGCAATACGTTTTGGACGGCACGAACATTGACGATGAGTCGGACTTCAGACCCGGAGCCAGGGCGGTCAGCGAACTCAATATCAGAAGCCCGCTCAAAGAGCTTGGCTTCACAAAGGAACGGGTCCGCGAGATATCGCGCGATCTTGGGCTGCCTACCTGGGATAAGCCGTCTTATGCATGCCTGGCATCGAGAGTGCCTTACGGCACAGAATTGACGCTGGAAGTCCTCGGGCAGGTTGAGGCTGCTGAGTGCATCTTGCATGAGTTGGGCTTTGTGCAATGCAGGGTCAGGCATCACGGAGATATAGCCAGGATAGAATTGATGCCCGAAGATATGGTCGCGATTTTGACTACGGAGTCCCGCAACCTGGTATTGCACAGATTTCGGGCGCTGGGATATAGATATATCACCCTTGATCTGGCGGGATACCGCACTGGAAGTATGAACGAGCCGCTTGTTAACGGCAGCAATAATTTCAAGGAATGGGGAATCGGAAACAGGTAGGCAAGTGATCGGACGGGCGCGAAGAGGCATATTTTTCGCGATGCCTGACACGACTTTTCACCAGGCGGTCTGTAAACACCATGGACTTAAAGCTGCTAAGGCAACTGCTGGAAGATATCAAAACCGGCGAGATCGCCGTCGATGATGCGATGCGCCGGCTGCGTTCGCTGCCATACGAAGATATAGGTTTTGCCAAGCTGGATAATCACCGCAGGCTGCGCAATGGCGTGGCGGAGGTGGTTTTTTGTCAGGGCAAAACTACCTCGCAGATTATTGAAATCCTGCAACGACTTTCCGCGCAAAACTCCTGCGTGCTCGCTACGCGGTGCGATAAAGAAGTCTACGAGTCGGTTAAATCGCACATTCCGGACTCCACTTTCTATGAAGCGGCCAGAATTATCGTGACAGGCTCCCCTGAACGCAGTGAGCCTGAGCTTGCCTCCGACAAAAAATATGTGATGACACTCTGCGGCGGCACGGCCGATATTCCCATAGCCGAGGAGGCCGCGGTGACTGCGACCGCGCTTGGGAGTCGGGTTGAGCGGGCGTATGATGTGGGAGTCGCGGGTCTGCACAGGCTGCTGGATCAGAAGGATAGAATCCTTGGCGCAAACGTGCTGATTGTGTTGGCCGGCATGGAGGGCGCGCTGGCCAGCGTGGTCGGCGGACTGGTTGACAGGCCGGTTATTGCGGTTCCGACGAGCGTTGGTTATGGCGCGAGCTTCGGAGGATTGGCGGCCCTGCTGGCGATGCTGAACTCGTGTGCGGCCGGAGTCAGCGTGGTCAACATAGATAATGGATTCGGCGCAGGATACCTGGCGCACATGATCAATGACCCGCAAAATTGAATAAGAAGCGCAAAGAGGAGCGGACGTGATGAGAATTGCCTATTTTGACTGTTTTGCAGGAATCAGCGGTGATATGACCCTCGGGGCTTTGGTCGATGCGGGAGCTGACTTCGAAGCTCTGAAATCTGAGCTTGCAAAGTTGCACATCCACGATTTCGAGCTTAGCAGCGAAAGGGTTATGAAGCGGGGAATCGCTGCCTGTGATGTTATGGTTCACACCCATCACCATCATCACCACGACGAAGGTCATCACGGCCACTCACACGGCAGATCGTTTACCGATATCAAACATATTATCTCCGAGAGCAAGCTGTCCGATCGGGTGAAACGAGACTCGATTGCTATATTCGCTACCCTTGGCGAGGCCGAGGCCAAAATCCACGGCTCCACTATTGACAGCATTCATTTTCATGAAGTGGGAGCGGTGGACGCGATAGTCGATATAGTCGGAGCGTGCATCTGCCTGGAGCTTCTTGGAATAGAGAAGTTATACTGCAGCCCTGTTCCCACATTTACCGGCATGGTGGAGATCGCTCATGGCAGGTTCCCTCTTCCTGCGCCGGCCACAATGGAGATTCTCACATCCAAAGGCGCGCCCTGGCGTGAACTCGGCATAGAAGGAGAGATCGTCACCCCCACCGGAGCAGCGATTGTGGCGACGCTGGCGGAGGGCTTCGGCTCGATGCCTGCTATGAACATACAATCCACAAGCTATGGCGCAGGCAAGCAGGACTTTGGGATTCCCAATGTGTTGCGCGTGGTCGTCGGGGAAACCGAGGCTGCTGCGGATGGTGAATCTGAAGCGGTCGATGTCGTCGTGATTGAGACTAATATAGACGACCTCAGCCCGCAGATATACGAAGTCGTAACGGATAAGTTGTTCGATGCCGGCGCGCTCGATGTCTATATGACTCCCATTGTTATGAAGAAAAGCCGCCCGGCAACTCTGCTTTCGGTGATATGCGAGCCGAGGTTGATCGACGCCCTCAGCCGGATCATTTTTGAGGAGACAACCTCCATTGGATTGCGCATAGACGAGCGCAAGAGGATCTGTCTGCAAAGAGAAATTAGGAAGGTGCAAACGGAATATGGGACGATACGAATGAAGGTTGCGAGCCGGGATGGAAAAACTCTGAACGTGCAGCCGGAGTTTGAGGATTGCAGGTCTGCCGCAACAAAACTCGGCATGCCCGTCAAACGAATCAGGGACGCAGCGATTGTGGCGTTTTACGAAAAGGGTGACTGATATCTTGCCAACGAGGGTTATACTATGCTGAAGAGGTTATCATTGCTTGTGGTCTGTGCGTTTGCAGTGACTGCTATTACCGTAGTAGTGGAGGGTAATCCTGTGATTAAGAAAGCTGTAACCACGCCGTCGGGATCGGAGAAAGCCGGGCAGCGGCCGTATGAGATGGTTGGGCGCGAGGATGTTCGCGCTCCGCTTGTGGATTTTCAGGATATAAGCGGCTGGACCGTCGAGTGCTATAACGACGCGGATGCCGAGTTCGCCCTGAGTCGCGAGCAGAAGATGTGGGGGGAGTTCACGGGGAAGGTCACATACACGGGCAAGTCCGACAACGGAACTGTAATACTCCGCGCGCCGAAGCCGATCCCCGTAGAATCGTTCAACTGCATCAATATGTGGCTGAACGGCAACGTTTGGGAGTGGGCTCCTGAGCCGGGTTCGCCGTTTTTGACGGTCTCGGTTATATTGGTCGACTCGGATGGCAACGAAGAAGCCGTCGCACATAATAAAGTGCGATGGAAGGAATGGTGGCTGACCCACGCCAAGTTTCCAAAGCCATTGAAGGGAAAGAAGGTCAGCGCGATCAAGTTCGAGGGCATAAATAATCCGGAGGCGCGGTCGATTTATCTCGGCGGGCTGTATTGTTATACCGAAGAACTCAAAGAGTTGGTATTTGAGCCGCGACCCGCCAGAAACCTCACTTTGCTGCCGGGTCAGAGCCAGGGATTGAACGGAACCGGCCCCGGCAAGCTGCCATTCCCAACCAGAGAGCATACGATTCTGCCCTCTCTTTATGCTGAAGACTACAAATCTACTCTGAAACAGACCGCTGCCGAATCCTTTGAATTCGTATATAAGGACAGCGACACGGAGATCAAATATGTCTATGATCCCGCGACGGGCAAACTTGGCGAAATAGTGGCTTGGGTAGATGGGAAGCGTTTTTGCAGGCCGATGAGCGCAGGCGGGATAGAAATTGACGGCGAGGTGGCCTCAGGAAAGCTCGTTGGAGCCGAAGTAGATGGCAATGAACTGCGCGTCACATTCGACCTCGAAAAGAATAAGCGCCCTGTTAGAGTTGAATATATTATGAGGCTGTGGCAGAAGTCGCTGGTGATAGACTTCATCTGCCGTGGAGGTCGAGCGACAGGGCTGGCGTTAGGCGGCATTGACGGCGTTGCCAACCCGCGCATATTCCCGATTCCCTACCTCAGCTTCCACTGGCAGCAAAGACCAAGGTTTTTGTGTGCCGGCGACGCGGATAACCCGATATTCCAGACGGTGTGGGTGGACTGGTATCGATCCAACGCATCGGAGATGTATACAGAACAGTGGGTTGCGGAGGATTCCGCCAAGATCAACGGTGGAGTGCGATATAAGCCCAAAACCGATGGAAGAAGAAACGATCTCTATGAGCGCGTCTTTTTGACCATCTCCCCAATATATGAGGAGACGCTGCCTACCATAGCTAACCCACCCAGCCCGCACGGTAAGATCGCCGGTGAAAGGCTGTGGCAGGAGAGTTGGGGGCCGGCGGAATATGCAAAAGAGATGGAGCGCGGTCGAAAGCTGCGATCCTACGGCATCGAGAAGCTGACCCAGTGTAACCACGAAATAACCTGGCGCGACGGCGGGGAGAGCTTCACTATGCGCTCAAAGGCGGCTCCGAGCAGAGGCGGCGATGAAGCGCTTATGAAATATGTCGCCCACCAGAAGTCTCTGGGATGGCTGTCCGGGTTATATACAAACTACTGCGATATGGCTCCGGTCAACGAGAACTGGAATGAGGATATGCCGCAGTTTACGCCGGAAGGGGACTGGCGACCGGCCTGGCCTCGCAATTATGCGCTGAAACCCTCGCGAGCGGTGGAAATGGACGCGAAATACGCCAAACTCATCAAGCAGAAATACGGCTCTAACGCTGCCTATACGGACGTCCACACCGCTGTGCCGCCGTGGAACTACTGCGACTACGATGCGCGAGTGCCGGGCGCAGGGACCTTCGCGGCGACGTTTTATGCTTATGGAGAACTGCTGCTTAACGATCAGAAGGTATATGGGCCGATCTGGTCGGAAGGGGCGTATCAGTGCTTCTACGCGGGGCTGGCGTCGGGTAACTATGGCCTGATGTATGATGACTCCAACCTTTCCAAAGAGCCGCTGAATGTGGCGTTTGATTTGCTGAAGATTCATCCGCTGGAGTGTGACATCGGAGTGCCGTGGAAGGGACAGTTCTTCAGGGAGCCTGGATGGGAGAAGCCGGAGGTTATCGAGGCCAGCGTCGATCATTTTATCGCGGCTACAATCGCCTACGGCCACATCGGCTATCTGGTCGAGGAGACGCACGGCATCGAGAAAGCGTGCAGATCATATTATATGCTCCAGCAGCTTCAGAAGAGATATTCGATGCAACCGGTGAGCAAAATCGAATATGCCGATGAGAATGGGACGATGGTATCGGTGTCGCACGCCATTTCGAAGGATATAATCAATCTCTCCCGTCTGCATGTATCGTATCAAAGCGGGCTGGAGATATTTGTCAATGGCTCGGACAGAGTGTGGACAGTCGAGGGCAGGCAGCTTCCGAAGTGGGGCTGGTATGCACGGGACAAAAAAGGCGACTTCATCGAGTTCTCGGCGTTGGTCAACGGCCACCGGGTGGATTATGTGACATCACCTGACTATGAATATCTCGATGCCCGAGGAAAAGTGACCAGCCTGGGAGGAATCATTGCCAGCGGAGCCGTGGCCGTGCTGAGAAACAGCGATAAGACTGAGGTCATCGATATCCTAGGCAACGACGAGATCACTCTCAAATTAGACGCAGATAAATGCATCGCATACGACGGAGACGGCAAGAGCCTGGGATCCGCCAAGATCAAAAAAGCCGGCCCGCTGGTGACGATTACTACGCTAAAAGACGCTCGGAAATACGTGCTGTAGGAAGTATTTCATATATAATTCTTTCAAGCGCAGATAAGATCGGGATGGCAGTCTCTCAAACCGCCATCCCGACTTCACATGGCCGGATTTTCAGTCACCGATTTTCCGATCCGGAACCCCTGCATGTAATACATATAGTGTAACAGCCTCGTAAATGATGACTACCCCTGCCCACGGTATCCAATCTCCGTCCCGGACTAGGCTGGGACAGAGGCCAGCCACTACGGTTTAGAGGTTAGAAGTTAGAGGTTAGAGGTTAGAAGAGTCGAGGGGTTTGGAGAAATACGAGAACTATACTTCGGGACAGAGACTGTCCCGAAGTATAGTAGGTTGGGGGCTGAAGAAATCTCATGGAATGGGGCAGAAACGAGCCTGCCCCATTCCGGGCTTATCTGTCTATGACCTTATGGATGCAGTAGCCCTAACACGTTCTGTATCCAGGTCACGTCTGCAAGAATCTTGCAACAGGCAGGATTCTCACAAGTATTGGCTATGCCCGTCCCCTCGCCGCCTATCAGCGGTTTGGTCGGAGCGAAGAACTCTATGCAATGATTCTCCACGAGCAACTGGAAGTCAAGCAGTTTTTCGCTTGCCATCGCGGTGTTGTTCTGTGCGATGAGATCAATAACCTCGTCGATATCCGCCAGCAGCCTCACATACAGAGCCTCATCGGAGATGAGAGGAACCTGGTTGCTGCCAAGCGGCAGTTGATGGTATAGAGCCAGCAGCTTCTTAAGATCAGGAAGGCTGGTATCGACTTTAAACGAGAATGCCTCGACGTGCGACATAGTAGCCGGCTTAGGGCCATCCTCATCCGGATCCCACGGCTGATCCGTATCATAATATACAGTCAGCGTGAATGTGGTTCCGGGCAGCTCATACATCAGCGGCCACCAAAGCTGAATTTTTGGCAGCGACTGAATAATGTCCACTCCGGGATACTCATACGGGCAATCCGGTGACAGATCCTGATGCTTTCTGAGGACCACGTTTTTCAACGTATACGGAACGTTGTCACCTGCAGCAGCAACCCAGTTGCTCCACTGGCTGTCGCCAGGATCAATGGCGAAGACTCCAGGGACTGCGGTTATATTGTCTCCAATGATACCGCCGAATCCGGTCTGGACGCCATTGAGAGGATCGCAGGAGAGTCCGCAGAATACCTGCTTGAGCGTCGGCGGACATACCACCACCAGCGCATCGCATACTCCGGTATTAATGTTCTTCTCGCCGCATACTCCGTCCTGGCTGGCTATTCCGCAAGCCGAGAACTCATTGAGCCACGTATCGACTCCAGCCGGGCAAAGCACAGCCTGGTCGAACAGCAACGGCCCAAACACATGACAAACCCGCTGACCCGGCTTCAATACCGTGCTGCCATTAAGGGACTGCAGCTCGGCCAGCATCGCCTGGTTGACATCCTCCCCTGTCCCCGGAACCAAAGCATCGAAGTTCGATATCTTCGGATCCAGGAAGTTCGGACAAGCAGATGTGCCGGCATTCGCAAAGTCCACATCCACCTCGCCCGTGTTTATCACACAAGTCTGGAAGTATGCATACTTCTGCGGATGCATCGGGTCTGCCGCATCCAATACCTGGGATGAATTCGTCATATCCCAATTGTCAGCGACCGATTTTTCGCAGTCTATTTTCGCAACCAATAGATCTACGGTTGCAGTCACAGGTCCCACAGTCACTTCGGCCCCGGTGGCGCACATTCCGGCAGCGGATGCCGAGTTGACGATATCATCGGTCAAGCCGATTGCTGAGAAGCCAGGGTTGGTTTTTACCTTGCAGACCAGGCACTTCTCTTCGCCCGCCTCCAGGGTTCCAACGTTCCACTGGCCGTCGTTGATAATGCAATTGGCAATGGCAACGCCATCGACCTTGCATTCCACGCAGCCGCTGTATGCCTCGTTGGGCAATACGATGGCGTCTGTAACGACGACATCATTAATAGTTATCGAACCAAGGTTCTTGACACAGACCTTGAAGTAGACATCACTGCCTGCAATCGCCTGCACGCTGTCGGTAAACGGCCCTTCCTCAGAGCAGGAAGCCTGCTTTGTGATGTGCAGCCGACACGGGCAACATATCTCGACTATCGCAGAACAGCCCTCAGTGGAGATAACTTCACCGCCACTTGGAGGCAGGCATACTTCAGGATCGGTCGCAAGTCCGCAGGCGGTAAATGTGTTCGCCCACTCTGACTTGGTCAAGCAAAGCGTTTCCTCGTCGAAAGTGACAGCAACCTCAATGCAAACCGATTGGCCTGCCGGCAGTATGCCGTCGGTCAGTTTGGCAAGGAACGTTTTGGCTACGCTAAACGGATCCACCGCCTGTGTCGCCATTCCGCCCGGCAGACTTGCTGAGATACCCATAGGCGGGTTATCCAGAAGAGAATCGGCAAAGTGCGCATCGCAATCGCCTTTGGTGAAGTCGATCGCAATGTCACCTGTGTTGTTGACGCACAACTGGTAGTAGAGCGTTTTTACTCCAGCATCACATTCCGGGCCGCCCAGATCGAAGAAGTTTGTTGCATTGGTAAAGTCAAGGGTATCGTTTACCAGCTTCGTGCATTCGATCTTGGGGACGAGCACGTTGACTGTTGCGCTGGAAGGTCCGGCGTTGGCAGTCAGACCGGATGTCACCCCTACCCCACTGGCGTTTGCAGTGTTGGTAGCGTCGACATCAGTGCCCATCGGCTCGAAATCAGGATTAGTCTGGAACTGGCAATAGTAGGTCTTGCTCTGACCAATAGCCAGGTTTCCTACGTTGATATCGCCCGGTATGGAATTGTCATCCGTGCAGCACGAGCCGCAAGGCAACAGGGCGGAATTGTCCATTTCCAGGGTGTCGGTGATGACCACATCCTTCAGGTCATCGCAGCCGGTGTTGGTTACGGTCAGCTTGAAGCAGACAAAACCTCCACGCAAGACATCCACCGACGACCCATAAATGCCGTCTGCGCAATCCTCGTCATAACAGGCTACTTCTTTGGTTATTGTAAGCGCCGGCTGGCAGCATACATTGACAGTAGTTGAGCAGGAATCTGTAGAAACCTGCATTGTTCCGCATATATCCTCGTCGCCGGCAGCGCCGGTAGCCGAGAAGTTGTTGGTGATTACGCGTGTGTCGTTTTTGCACAGCTCACACTTGTCGAAATCAAGCCCAACAACTATGCACACCGTATCACCGGAGGCAAGGATGCCATCAGCGAGTTCGGGCTGCGCCCTGAACAGAGCACAAACATCGGCGGGCAGTCCGGTTATGCCTGCAAATGAGCTTTCAAGCAGGGAACTGGAGATGCCGCACGACCCCGAAGCGCCGAAGTCAACCGGCGTCTCACCTGAGTTGGTGATGCACAGTTTGTAGTAGACCTGAGCCACGTTGTCGCCACTGCAGGGAAGATCCAGAGCGTTGGTGGCTGCGTCAAAGTTATCCGAATCGCTGACCAGTGCGCTGCAGGTAATCGAAGGTATATCGACGTTTACAGATGCGATAGCCGGGCCATCGCTGACCTGCAGGCCGGATGTAACGCCCGTAGCCGACACGGATGCGACGTTGGTGGCATCGACAGTGGTGCCGGTTTTGGCATAAGCCGAGTCGATCCGGAACTTGCAGTGGTAGGTATAGCTTGCGCCGATAGCCAGATTGGGGACATCAAACGTGCCGGGGATGGTCTTTCCGTCCGTGCAGCACGAGTCGCAGGCAATCAACGCATTGTCATCATTGGGCAGCAGATCATCAGTTATCGTGATACCCTGAAGATCGTCACAACCGGTGTTGGTGACCACTACCTTGAAGCAGACATAATCGCCGGGCAGGGCGTTTACGGAGTCTCTGTAGTCTCCCTGCGCGCAGTCTCCATCTTCGGTGGTGCAGGCTACCTGCTTGGTAATCTCAATTGACGGCTCGCAGCACACATTGACCGTAGTGGTGCAAGTGTCGGTGCTGACATTAGTGGAGCCGCAAAGTCCGAGATCGGCAAGTCCGGTTGCGTTGAAGTTGTTGGTTATGGTCCTGGTATCGTTCTTGCACAACGCGCATTTATCGAAACCAAGAGCTGGAAGCTCCACACATACCTGTGCTCCCGGAGCCAGAATGCCGTTTGTGAGTTGCGCTCTAAACGCAGCGCAAATATCGATCGGCAGCCCCGATATGCCTGCAAATGAGGAATCCAGCAGAGAATTTGTGATCCCGCAAGGACCGGAGGTGCCGAAACTGATCGGAACCTGCCCGTCGTTGGTGATGCACAGCTTAAAGTAGACATCCGCCACGTCATTGCCACAAGGCAGATCAAGCGTGTCGCTGGCATTGGTAAAGTCATTGCTGTCGCTTACGAGCGTAGAGCAACGGATCGATGGCTTAAGCACGCTTACCGATGCAAAATCAACGTCTGTTACGACTGTTTCCGAAAACTCTCCCTTTCCGGTTACAGTCGCCGTGTTTATGCAATCCGCCGCCACCGTGCTAAAGCTGCAGGTATGGATGAATTCGGCGCCGGAAGCCAGGTCTCCAACGGCTATGGTATCGCAGTTCGTAGTGCCACCGCTGCAGCCTACATCGGTGATTGTGACGTCGGTGAGGTTCTCATTGCCACAGTTGATCACTGTAAGCCTGAAGTAGATCGGGTTGCCGGCAAGAATATCCACGTGGGATATCTTGTGGTATACGCCCGATCCGTCATTGATCAGATCGATGCCCGCGCCGCCTTTTGTCGTCGAAACCTTAAACGAGTTGGCAGTTGAACCTACTACGTAGTAAGGCGTCGTCGTATTTATGCCGGTGGTGGTCTCGATAGTATCAAATCTGATATGGTCTCCATCGACCAACCCATGCGCAGGCGCATTTATCGTATCAGGCGCTTCAGCGAAGGTGCACGGCATTTCCGTGACAGGCACGAAAGGCCCCTCTTCGGAACAAGCGACCTCTTTGGTGATGCTAATACACGAATTACAGGACAGTTCTATGAGCTGTTCTGTCGTATCTTCATCGCACAGGTCGCCAGGGCCACCGCTCCTTGTTTTGAGCAGAACCGGCATATCGGCTCCGGCACCAGGGAATGCAGCACGAATGCCGCATATCTTTACCTCGATATCCTTCTCAGTGCCCGGATAGTCCGGAGCAACCCTTGGGCCTTTGAACCAGGTCGCTTCAACCAGGTCAAACGTCGAACCATTATTCCTGACCGTAATGTCAGGGTTGGCGCCACCGCTAAAGTCAGAGATAATGACCTTGAAGTTTTCGGTGAAATTGTCGAAATTAGTCTGGCCGACTCCGAACATAAAGACATATTCTTCATAGTCTTCATCTGAGAACTGAGACTTCAGAGTAGCCGGCAATGCTTGTTCTTTTTTGGTTATATGACCGTCGTCATTCATATCCCAGGCTATTGCGTCATCGTGAAGCTTCAGGCCGATATACAGGCAGTCAGTCGCGCAGTCATAGACCCAATAGACTTTCTCCACATTAAAACCCGACGGTGAAAATGTGCTGGGTTCAATATTAAAGCAGGCCTTCCCCATTGGCTCGTCCCGACAGCCAGGCGGGTTGCTTGCAAACTGCGATTCAAGCTGCTGATCTGTAGTGTCCACTTGTGAGAACACACCTGGACCGACAAAATCGGCGGCCACGTTCCCTGTGAACGTAATCAAGTCCGCTGAGGCGGGCATTGCTAATGTCGCAAGCAATAGCGCCGCGACAATTACAATGCAACTTTTACTATTCATGTCCTCATTTCTCCTCTCTTTCACACTTATTCGTGGAATGACTATACTGGATGCACCCAAAATCGGTGCACTGGAATACGCTGACCTCTCGCTGTGCGTCTGCATGCTTGACAGAGCAGCAGGCATCCAGCATCATACCGGAGGCTGCGGGAGATGGGCGATTCCATTTTCTTCCCAGAACGGGACCGTGAGGAGAAATTCAATTTAGCGCGGCTTCGGTAACCTCTCTCTAGTGGAAACCATTCTGCGCTATCGTGGCGGGGAGGCTGCAACCTCCCCGCCCGTCTCACAAACGAACCCGTGTGATCTATATTCTATTGTCTCAACAAACGGGTTTTCACCCTTAGCGTTTTGCTGTCTATGCGCAATCGACCATTTTCCTGCGAAACTTCCACCAGTTTTCGCTACGGTCGCCTGGCTGAGACTTCAAAGGGATTATGATAGCATTCTGCGACTACGTCAATACCAGTTTTTCACCGGTAGCGACGCAGCGGCTTCCCGCTACCACTTAAACACCCCTAAAGCATCAGCGATATAGTCAGCGTCCGCAAGGATTTTGCAGCACGCCGGATTCTCCAGCGTATTGCGTATTCCCAACTCGGCCACGCATTCTCCGCAGCCGACAGTAACACAGTTGTTTTCAACGAGCAAAATAAATTCGTTGAACAACTCCGCCATCGCAGGATCGGATGGATCCATTGATCGCAGCCTGTCAATGTCGTCGAGCAAGCGATTATACAGCGTTTCGCTGGAGATCAGCGGAACCTGACAGCTTCCGGCGGGCAGTTGGTGGAAAAGCCTTATAATGCCCTCCAGACTGTCGAGAGTCGCGTCGACCTCCCATGTCCATATATCTTGCTCAGTAGTATACGGCGCATCATCAAGCTTGTAGCTTATGGTAAGCGTCCAGTTGGTTCCCGGAAGCTCGTACATAAGCGGCCACCAGGTGCGTATGCCTCTGTAACCTTGCTGCAGCACCGATTTACCCCCGATGGGAGTGGTGCAAACATACTCCGGCACTACCTTACGCAAACTGGTATTTGTTACAGTATACGGCTTGTTTTGTTGCGCGGCGGTCACAAAGTTCGACCAATTCGACCCACCAGGGTCGAATGACAACACTCCCGGCACCGCGGTAATAACATCCGGCCCCGTAAAGCCATTTACTCCGGCGAATTTACGGATCGGCTCACAAGCGCCGCCGGGATAAGCCTGCAGCAGCTTGAACTTTTTGACCTGCGGTTCGGATATTGGGGTAATCGTAAGGTCATAGAGCACAGGTGATGGCGCACCGGGGGTCCTCTCGAAGTTCACTGTCACTTTGAGATAGCGTCCCATCGGAGTCGCCGCCAGCGGCGCGCCATTGACAGCAATTTCGACATCAGAGAACGAAACAAGGTCCGAAGAACTTTGCACGCTCACGGCAAGGGTAGCGCCTTCATATTCGCCGCTATCCGGATTACCAGGCTGATCGTTCCAGGAGACCTTATCCCAGATCGTGTCGTTTTCCTTGCCGTCATAGACAACCGTCCAGACGCCTTCGTTGTTGGCGACACACCCGTGAATTGACCCATTCATATCGCTGTAGGCGTAGTGGCCAACAGATAGAAGCAGTTTTTTGTTTATATCAAAGGCATTGGTTTCGGGATTGATGCGGATAACGTGTTCATCCATTCGGTTGCAAACCCAAACGTTGCCGTCAACGTCCACGGAAACCCCGGAAGGCTCCGCGCCCGTCTCATCAATCGTTGCTTTCAGAACGCCGCTGTTGTCATAGCGTGTAATGTTGTCGATGCCCGAATTGGCCACCCACACATCATTATCATCCGTACACGCCACGCCCCGGCTTCCAACCAGCCCCGGCAGACTTTTGCTCCAGTCAACAGTCTTATTTACTATGTCAATGCGACTCATCATGCTGGTTGTGTAACCCGTGACAAACAGATGATCGAGTTTGTCGAGCGCCAACCCGTAAGCCATGTGCGGCAGGGGAGGGAGCCGGTCGATAGTGGCCGGATCGGTGGTAGGATCAATCCGCACCACGTCGCCCTCATCCCTGCCCACCGACCATATCGCGCCAAACCTGTCTATTGCGGCCCCAAATGGCCTGTGCGGCGCAACGTTAACCTGCTGATCTATAGTAACCATTGAAGGCAGAGCCGGCGGTTGTGCGCCGGTAATATGGAAGAACCTGTTTCGCCCCTTGCTGCCAACCCATATATCGTCATTTTCATCTTTGGCTAACGCACACGGAGATGTGCCTCTGCCGTCGTCCGGATCATACGGTCCGGCATAGGTCCCCGGATAATACACCCCTTCGTTTCTGGCGACAAGCACGACCTCGTAGAGCACGCACTCGTCCTCACCCCAGGGCAGTATCTCATCATCGCTTATATCGCCATCGCCGTTGATATCGGTCGATGTCTGCACGATTCCATCGTTGTTTCGGTCTATCCACTGACCAGCCTCGACCAGGCCAATCTTAACCACTGTTCCCGCAGTTCTGTTTGCAACCCAGCAACTGCCGTCACTGCACACGGTGGTACGGGATGGCCATCCGAAGTTTTGTTCTCCTGAATAGGGAAGCTCCGGCAACTCAGGGGGCACTACTCTGTAGCGTCCGAGTTCTTTGCCGGTGGTGGCACAGACTTTGGATATGGTGCCATTTTCGTTGGGCGCCCACAAAAAGGACTGGGTCCTGCAGTCATCAGGCACGAGTTGAAGCTGATCGGGTATGGAGGCACACTCCACTCCCTGCAGGGTCCCAGTCAAAAAATCAGCGCTTGTAGTATAGGTACGTTGTGCAATGCTGCTTCCGGAGACAGCCATTGCCAGCAAGAGCGCGAGGCCCAGGCTTATATAATTAGCCTTAAATGTCATTGCCATACTCTCCTCTTGACGAGCCAATCCTACTAGCCCATGGCTCGCGGCTGCTTTGATCCATCCTGGAGAGTCGGCCCCGCACTCGTGAGCACGCTATGCAGCCTTAATCATGGCTGCGTAGGCCGACACAAGCGCCAGCGCCGTGGAGACTTGGGAAGAAGAGGTACGGCATTGCGCATCCGTATTTAAATCTGAATGCAGTATAGCTATAGCTTACGGAGTTGTCAAGGGATTTGTGCGTTATAAATTAAAAAAGGTAATACTAATTAGCTATAATCATCAGGGGGCGATCTGAAGCGCGTTCATAAGCTTGATCATAGCCGGCGCCAGCAGCACCACAAACATCGAGGGCAATATGCACACAACCATCGGGAAAATCATCTTTAACGGGAGGGTGGCCGCCTCCTCGCGCGCGCGCAGATTTCGCTGGACTCGCATACTATCCGATTGTTCTCTGAGAACATCGACGATACTGACACCCAGTTGCTCGGCCTGATAAAGGGCGGCGACGAATATGCTGAGCTGTTGCAGACCGACGCGCTGGGAGGTGTTTCTGAGAGCATCCATTCGACCGGTTCCGATGGCAATATCATCAAGGGTTCTTTTGAACTCCGCAGCCACCGGCCCGGACATTCTCTGCACCACCTGATCCATTGCGCCATCCAGCCCCAGCCCCGCCTCCACGCAGACCACCAGCAGATCAATGGCATCCGGCAGCACTCGGAATATCTGCCTTTGCCGCTCGGCTATTTTTCTGGAAACTACAGCTTTGGGCAGCAAAATACCGGCGATAAATGCCATCGCCACTATCAACTGGAACTGCGGAGTCTGTATACTCAAGCTGCGACAGGCAAAAAATGCCAATGCCGGCAGGACGACAAAGCTCACTATGCGACAGACCACAAAGGCCGCGGAGCTAATGCTCATACCGGCCCTTTCCAGTTCCGCCGCCGTCGCCTTCATAGCCGTGCTTGGGATAAAACGAGCGACAAAATCGCTCAATTTATTCCACAACGGAATAACCAGCCGCTGCCACAGCGAGGTTTCCATATCCACGGCCATTGGAATGCCGAGTCTCTCGCTTCGAATTGCGCTTTCACCGGCGCGGGTCAGTCCCAGAATAAATAAAAAGACCGTCGCCGCGCATAATATACTAATAAGAACCGGCAATTTTGAACATGCCCTTTCTAGAAGTCAGTTTTCAGGATGCTGCGTATAATCAGGATGCCGACTATCTGAAGCGTGATCGCGCATCCGACAAGGATTTGCCCTACAGTATTAGTGAACAACACCGATGCATAGTCCGGGGACATATAAAACAGCACCCCCGTTAACAAAAACGGCAACAGGGATAATATCACACCGGACATTCGCCCTTCGGCAGTAAGCGCGCTCACTTCCCTTTCGAGACGCACCCTCTGTCTGATCATAGAGCTGATGTTGTCCAGAACCATAGACAGATTGCCGCCTACCTGCCTGTTTATAGTAACGGCCACAGTCACCAACTCCAAATCGTAGCTGCACATCTTGTCAACCATTCTCTTCAGCGAGTCGTCCAGCGACAACCCAACCCGCATATCAGCCAACACTACTCTGAATTCATCGGATATCGGTTTGGGCATTTCATCTCGCACCATCGCAGCCGCCCTTTCGAACCCTGCGCCGCTCCTCATCGCCGATGCGATCAGTGAAAGCGCGTCCGGCAACTGATTATTGAATGCAACTACCCTTTTGGCGCACCTGTTTTCAAGATATGCCCAGGAGGCCAATATGCCTGCCAGCAGGCCGATAAACTGCATGCCCGGCAGTTTTTTCAACCAAAGCGCAAATATAACGGCCAGCAGTATGGAGACGGCGCTGCTTATTCCGACATATTCACTCGGCTTAAGCTCAAGGCCCGCTCTATCAAGCTTGACCATCAACCTGCGCGCCCATCCGTCGGCTATCGCACCTCGAGACAACTCTTCGTCGGCCTCGTCCTCGACCCGATCCGCAGCTTCGCCGGGTATCCCTGCTTTTACGGCCTGGTCTTTACTCCGACGCCTGTTGATGCGATCCCCAATCCACCAGATAGCATAACCCGCAAGCAGCCATCCCGCGATAATGGCCGCGATCAGTCCATAGCTCGATTTAGCTAAAGCAAGGGGCATAGTCATTATCATTTCCACCGGCTTTTGCCGAAGATGTCCTCCGCCCGGATATTAATCCCGTCTTTGACAAGTCTATCCATAAATATCGGTCGAAAACCGGTCGGCACGTGTTCGCCAATCACGGCTCCTGTCGATGGGTCTATGCCCTTCTGGTCATATACAAAGACATCCTGCATTGTGATGACGCCGCTTTCCATATTTCTGACCTCGGCGATCTGCACAATTCGTCTTGTGCCATCCCGCAGGCGGCTCTGGTGGATGATCAGGTCGATTGCCGATGATATCTGCTCGCGAATGGCCTTGGATGGCAGCTCCGTTCCCGCCATCAGCACCATCGTCTCCAGCCTTGCCAGCGCATCTCTGGTGCTATTGGCGTGTGCGGTGGAAAGAGAGCCTTCATGGCCGGTATTCATCGCCTGGAGCATATCCAACGCTTCTCCGCCGCGCACTTCGCCAACGATAATCCTGTCCGGTCGCATCCTCAGCGAGTTTCTGACCAGATGCCTGACCGTGACCTCTCCGCGGCCCTCGATATTTGCAGGTCGGCACTCCAGTCGCACAACATGTTTTTGTTGCAACTGCAGTTCTGCGGCATCCTCGATGGTTACTATGCGCTCTTCTGCGGGAATATAACCGCTCAGGGCGTTGAGGGTGGTAGTCTTTCCGCTGCCAGCGCCTCCGGAGATCATCATTGTGATCTTCGCCTTGACCGCAGCTTCCAAAAACACTCGCATCGACTCGGACATAGTCCCGTTTTCCACGAGCTTCTGTGCGGTGAGCGGCTGCCGGGCAAACTTGCGCACAGTGAGGGTTGGGCCGTCTATGGCAACCGGAGGAATAACCACGTTAACACGCGATCCATCAGGCAAACGCGCATCGACCATAGGGCTGCTCTCGTCGATTCGTCTGCCGAGCGCGTGAACTATCCGCTCGATGATTCTCATCACGTGAGCATCGTCTCGGAAGACTTTATCGTGCCGACTAATCCTGCCTCCCCGCTCAACGTATATATTGCTGTGCCCGTTGACCATCACCTCGGTGACTTCCGGATCCTCTATCAGAGCTTGTATCGGCCCATATTCCGATATCTCCGCTTCTACTTCTCTGGCGATTGATCGAATTTGTTCGGTGGTGAGGTGAATTGCGCGAATTGCGACAAGTTTTCTGACGGCGTCTTCGGCTAGTTTAATTCTTGCTTCCGGCTTTAATCCGACTAGTTTAGCGGCTTCGTATTCGTCGGTGACCAGCTTGTGGGAGGCCACCACGATCTCAACAAACATATCATTGCGCAAGCCATCCTGCCGGGCTGGTTCAGGAACCTTAAAAAGTTCATCTACTGATGTCACGCCAGTCTTTCAACCCCCTCAATTTATTCCTGTCCCGAATCGGGCATCAGTTGCGATGGTTCCTCGGCCAGTATATTGGCAAGCTGATGCAGCGCATTTGCGAGCTTTGTATTGCCACGCATCGGATCCCCTGCCAGATTGCGCTGGTTTGGAAGCATGGCTTGTATTTTGACGCCAACCGCCTTCTCTATCTGATCTTGCGAAATTGAATCGTGCCTTGACACCCTGTTTACCACAAGTTTGACCTGCTCCAGGGGTATATATCTCGGCGCAACGGTGTCGAGCAGCCTTTTTGCGTCAGTTACCGTTTGCACTTCGAATCTATTTGTAACGATTATCAGCTCGTGGATCAGCGATATGACCCTCAGAACAGGCTCGTGCATAAGAGGTGGCAGGTCGATCAGCACAAACCGGTAGCCCTTTTTCAATTCGTGGATTATGTTTTCCAGCAAATCTCCGCCGAGTGCGTCCAGAGGACTAATCACGATAGAGCCTATCAGCACTTTAAGCCCGCTCTGGTGATCGGACATATACGATTGCAGAAGCTCGAGGTCAATTTTTTCGGCCTGCAGCTCGACCAACGGCCTCGGATCCTCTATGCGCAGCATAGTTGAGATGTCGCCGAACTGAGTATACATATCCAGCAGGACAACCTGACCGGGGAATTTCTGATGCAGGCAAAGCGCCAGACCTGACGCAACCGTGCTTTTCCCTATGCCCCCTCTGCCCCCTGTAACCGCGATTATATTGCAGGGCGGCGCGAGAGGAGGCATAGGAGGGTCGTATATGTCCTTGATAGTCGAAAGAAGCGCGGAATCAATCTCAGTCGACGACAGACACGCGGAAGCTCCGGCAAGCATCGCCTGCTTGGTCATATCCGGGCTGACATCCCCGTTGCCAATCAGAATGCCCTTCACCGCAGGCACATATTGCCGAATCATCCTGGTCGTTTCCAGGCCATTATAAATCGGCAAATCCAGCATTACCACGGCCACGTCGTGTTTGCGCACACCCGCCGTGTGGACGGCTTCCTGCCCATCAACCGCTACGCCCGTGACGATGCAATCCTTTGTCGAGGTCAACACCCGACGCAGATGATCTCGAACAGCCCTGTCCCTGGCGGCCACCAAAACCCGTATGCTTTCGCTTCTTTCACTCATAACTACATATCACCATCGCCTGTCAGTCGCCATCCTGCGGGACAGGTATCGGAGCATTTGCATCTTTTTCTATCAACTGCGGCGTAACCACAATAATAAGCTCGGTCTGCCTCTCTACGAAATTCTTGCTCTTAAACAGCTCTCCAATTACCGGTATTTTGCTCAACAGAGGAATCTGACTGACATATTTCGTGACGTCACTTGACAGCAGCCCGCCAATAGCAAGCGCCTGGCTGTTCTGAACGTGAACAGTCGTAGTCGCACGACGCACCGTCAGCGCGGGAACCGTAATCCCGCCCGTCCGGACACCATAATTGGGATCGTTGTTGATTCCGCTTACCTCCGGGGTCACTGTCATTGAAATGCGATTATCATCGCCGATCTTCGGCCGCACAGTCAACTGGATCCCGAACGGCTTATATTGAACCGTAATCGACGATACGCCGATGCTGGAGTTTTGCGCTATCGGAACGGGCAACTCCCCGCCGACCAGAATGCTCGCCGAATGCCCGTCCGCTATCAACAGCTTAGGTTCGGACAGTATGCGAGCGTAGTTATTCGTGACGAGAGCGTTGATTTGTGCGGCAAACGGCAGTCTGCTGAACGAGTTAAGCCCGTCTTTGATAGGAATGCTGCCAATGCCGGATGCCGTATCACCGGCATTTTCCAGGGCAAAAAACGGCTGAGCCTCAAACTTCCCGCTGATGGCAGATCCCCAATTGACTCCGAGGTCCTTGAGTTTGCTCTTATCTACCTCCAAAACCTGCGCGGTGACCAAAACCTGCTTGGCTGTGGCCAGATCGACATTGAGCACCGCCACGACTCGCGGCCCATTTGGCACACGTCCCGAAAAAACGCTGCGAACGGCGGTCACTTCCTGTCCGACCACTACTCCGCCATCCTCGGTTGTATTGACCTCGGTTTTGGCCCGGTCTATTGCATCAGGGACGGTCATTGACACAGCCCCCGAAAATCCCGTCTGCGCATCGCTTTTCGAGGCCGCTCCGCTGCCTGACGTCGTTTGGAGTTCGCCGACATAGGCTCCGATAATATCCCGAATCTTGAGCACTTCCGTCGTAGTCGGCACATCGCCGGTTATCAGCACGGTGTTATCCGGCAGTTCTTTGAAGGTGAGCGCCGGATTATCGAGAATCGCCTTCAACGACTCAACTACCGCCTTTGACTCGACAGTATCGCGCTTGACAAGGTTCAAAACCTTTAAGCCCGTGCCCTGCGCGATATATTCGGCTCTTTTAATCTGCTCCTCGCTTTTCGCCGTGCCGGACAGCATTATTCCGGTTTGGCTGGCTTGCACGCTAATGGTTGACACGCCGATCTGCGCGCAAATATCCGCTGCGACAGCCTCCGGTTCCGGTTTGGGCTTAATGACGGTTACATAATAGGTCACAGGCTTCCAGATGGCATCCCAGATGCGCACAACGGCCTTGCCCTCCGCTTTGGCGTTTAGAATCACCTCGGTTTGCGAGACAACGACTAAATCTACTATATCCGGCAGGTTGACTGCTGCACGGGTGATCCCGCTGCCTGTCAGCAAAATCGACGCGCCAGGCTCAAGGTTTTTATGTGCGATTGCATGCGGAACCACCGGATCGTTCCTGTCCAGATCCGCATCTTCCGCCAAACCACGATTAACATCAGCCTTTGCAATGCCCTTGCCGTCCGGCCCGATCTCGGAAACGGTCGCCACAACGCCGGATTCCTGAGCATACGCAAACGCATACGGCGCCAGACTAATGATAACGGCAAAACACACTATTAAAACGCTTCGCATCCCTTTGCCGGCCATAATTGATCTCATTTATTGCGCACCTCCCAGTGCCAGACAGATCGCTTTCGCGATTTGCTCTGCCTCAGCTATCCTTTGCTGACGACTTCCATGGTCTTTACGTTACCTCGAATAACCTCTACAGTGGGCAAAGCTTCGGGAACGATTTGCGTGTCTTGTCCTATTCCTATCAATTCCTTGACAGATTGAGGGGGCAGGCCGCCACTAATCGGCACGCTGCGCACTACGGCGGGTTTAGGTTGCTGGCTTTCCTTGATCGTCACCGGAGAAGTTGTAGCAGTGTGCCGCAGCGCCTCCCTGCTTGAGTCTCCCGGATTGCGAAGCACCAGCCGGAGTTTGCCCTGATTATCGGCCAGAGTGACCAATTGGGCCTCCTCCGGGCTGACAATCAGCGTAACGGTCTTGCGCTCCGGTTGGGCGGTCTCCTTTGTGCTAGCCTGAACTTTTTCACCTGCTGCCAAAAGCTCGACGTTTTGCAGGATGGTCTCGGAATATGCCCGTTCGCCGCGATTATAAGTGGCAACCACATCCACCCGATCCCCAGGCTGTGCAAAGCCGCCCACGTTTATCACGGCGTCCACCCCGACCGAAACCGCGCGCATGCCGTCGGGCACACGAGCGGACAGCCCGGAAGGACCAAGCTGGCCAGGCTCGAAAAACGCACCCATAGCAATATCGCTGAGCGCGATTTTGCCTACCACAGAGTCCGCCGACACCTGTGTTTTACCGTGCAGGTGGATCGCTTTGAGCGTCACCATATCCCGTGTGATCAAATCTCCGCGAGATATCGAAACAGCAGCAACCGCAGTCTCAACCTTTGGACGTTCGCGGGGGACATATTTCCAAACAACCAGGCCGGTTATTACCGCCAATAATCCAGCCAGCAAGAGTACGTTTCTTTTAGTCCAGTTTTTGCCCATAGTCTTCCTCTGGCCCGCAATACGCGGGCAAAATCCGCCTGCCGGTCTCATTCACGCAGCCGACGCACCTCACAACTCCGCCGCTAATATCTCGATAGCGTTGTGCCAAAATCATACAACATTACTTTGCTAACCATACTCGTAGTGTATCTTGGTTTGATCTTAAGGTTCCAGCGCACTCTGTCATTTGTGTTAAAACACGACAGCAGGACAAAGTCTATGTTGCCCGTCTGCGCATCATATCTTGTTACAAATAATGGCGCGAAACCGCGCACTTTGTAGGTCCCATCGGCCTCTGATGTCTCATCTATTATAAGAGTCATCACAATTCTGTCGTGATCAGCAAAAGTCGTGTCTTCGCCGACTTGTCGCCAGTTATCGTAGGCTCCATTATCGACGCCGGGGTCTGCTCCGAACCGATCCTGCAGGGCCGTGTATGTGGCGCTGCCAAAGTTATCCATTCGGCTAATCGGAGCTACAAACGATGGCAATTTTGCCGTTTCCGGAGGCTCAGCCGGGAGATCGGTTCCCATTTCGATCGGATCCGCATCGCCCGCAAGTCGATTTTCGTATCCGCCGGGCAGTTCCACAGCTATGATTTCGAATGGCATTGAGCCGCCTGCTTCTCCGGGGACAAGCAAGCGTCCTGGCATTTCTTTGCCCACCGGCGGCCCTTCTCCCGCACCCGGCGGCGGAAATACCGTTTTATATTTTATCGCCCAGGGCACATAATTGTAGGTCAACCTCGGCACGGAGTAAAGCCTTGCGACCGCGGTTGCGCTGACCTCCTGGCGGCCCATTCCAAGGATTTTGCCAAATGTCATATCCACAGGGATAGTGCAGTAGGTTTGAACGGATACGTTAAAATCTATTTCGCCCCAGGCCGGAAAGTCAAGCGGCGGATTGAGGGAATCATTGCGTATAAAATGGTCGTATCCGATCCCGCAAAACATCGGCTTCAACCCCGGAACCTGCATAATGCCCGCAGATCTGGTATCTTCTCCGACTGTCATGCTGGGATATGCGGCGAAGAGGTAGCTTGAAACCTTCTCGATTTCGAACGTTACTGTATCCTCTTGCACTCCGGAGTGTGCGTAGTTATTGATGGCGGCAAGGGAGGATACGGCGCACTGGTCGGCGATGTTCTGCGCGTTTTGTCGTGCGACGTAAAGCAATCCGATATCTATGACAAGGGCAGCCATTGCCAGCAGGGCGGTCAATGCAATAGCCACCATCAGCATCACAGCGCCGGACTGTGTGCGTCTTGTATGAAATACTTTTCTCATTTTCCTGCCGCGCCTATTCCTTTATGTGGACCCCTGTGCCCTTTAGATTGACTTCGTCAGGCAATCCCAGCAGTTTGCCGGCAACGGTACTATGCCTGTAGGTCAGGGTAACTTCCATGTTATGCAGGATAGGAACTTCCGGCTTATCGCTATCGGAATGGACGTCGAACGTGAACTCGAGTTTATTGTCTTGCGGTCCCAAGTCCAAGCCCAAATCCCTTGCATCTGCCTTCGCCCGACTTTCGATTGTCCCCTCATCGGTGCCTAACGCATAGCTTCTTGCAGCGTTTTTGGCCAGATGCGAAATCGCCAAAGAGTTCTTCAGCATCAAGCCCATATCGATCATGCCGAAGACGAGCAACATCAACACGTTGAGGGCTATCACCATTTCGACCATAGCCGCCCCTCTGCGCGCCATCCGGGCGCCAGATTTTCCTGCGTGTATTTTCAGCACGATTCTCCTACTAACAAATTAAGCGCGGCAACCCAAAGTCGCCGCGCTTTTCAATCTAATACTAATCGCCGGCTTCCGCCACTTTTTCGCCCGCTGTAGTTACTTTGTCTCTTATGGATTCACCTAGAAAACCCCAAGCTGCAATAGCAACGATAGCAACCAAAGCGAGAATAAGTCCGTACTCGACCATGGTCACGCCTTCCTCTTCTTTCACGAATCCCATCAATTTCTTCAGCATCATCTAACACCTCCTTTTTTTTCGTGGTCTCTCTCCCTACATATCTTATATGACTGAACTCTATGTCAGCGTATTGCCATCCAGAACAAAGCCCCTGCCGCAATTGCAAGCGAATAGGGCAATCTAGTCTTTTTCCCGTCTATGGCTCCTGCGTGGACCGATTTCGCCGCGGCCATTTGCATAAATCCCGGCCCAATTTTTCGTAAACCGGATTTAAGCCCAAACGTCATAGTCAGCGCAACCAGAGCCATAACTCCTCCGGCTATCGCGCTTCCGGCCAATATCAAGCCCACGGGTTTGATGCCGGTTATGGAACCGACGCCGGCCAGCAGTTTGCCATCCCCTGCGCCGATAAAACCGATCATATATCCGACCAGCCCCGCGCCCAGCATAACGCCGAAACCTTTGAGGCTGTCGATAATCCCGGCTCCCCCTCTTGTATGAAACGCAAGCACGAAGCCGACGAGTATTGCAGATGCTGTCAGCCAGTTCCACACTTTACGATATCTAATATCAGAAAATGCGGCAACCCCCAGGACGACTATGAGAACATAATCCGCGATATGCAAATTCATCATAGCCTGCCCCGTGCATATCGCTGTTGATGGCCAAACCCCATAGTGAGTATATTCGACAATAGCCCTGCTGTCAATAGTTCAGCACGCAATTTTTCAGTATTTCGACAACGCTAGTAACGACATCATCGTTGTGTAGACGATAAATGCCGACGGTGACGTGATTTTAAGACATACATGCACGACTGGCATGGGTTTGGTGAATTACGCCACACTTACGCCATATATGACCGACCCGATATGACTTCCAGTGTATTGTACCACCCAAAGAGTGACTATGCAACGCTTGATTCAATACCCGAAATCAGCGACATTAAAACACAACAATAATATGCGGATATGTCTGCCGCCCTACTGGGCTGTCGTCCTGTAGGCGTTCCAGGCAACTGCAAACAGCAACGCAGCCATAGCCGCGCAACCTGTCAGCATCGCGAATACCGGGCTCCAATCGTTGGCTTTAACCAGCGACCCTACGCCCCATCCGGATATGATTCCGCTCATATAACCAAAAAAACCGGTCACGCCGATAGCAGTTGCGGCGGCCCTTCGGGTAGCCAGATTTGCCGCGATGACGCCGACCAGCGCCTGCGGACCATATACAAACAGCCCGACCCCGCATAGCAAAGCCGCGTTGACGAGCATAGAATGTGACTGCAGCTTCCAGAAATACATCATACACAGCGTGCAAAAGATCATACTGAAGAAGCACGCGCGGGCGGCTCGACCGTGAAATACCCTGTCGGCGAGCCATCCGAACGTCAGCATGCCGGCGACTCCGGCAAACTCAACTCCGAAGACAAATAAACCTGAATGTTTTATATCAACCGAGCGAGCTTCGCTTAGAAACGTCGGCAGCCAGTTCAGAATGGAATAGCGCACGGTGTAGAGGAAAAAGTTGGCTATGCTTATCACCCATATCATCGGGTTGCAAAATACGTTTTTTATGACAAACTGACGGAATCCCGGGTCTTTTTCGGTAGCGGATTCCTCCGGCGCTTCGTCCCCTCCGGTATAGACCTCCACAGCAGGCAATCCCAGCGATGCAGGGGTGTCTCTCAGCCTGTTTAGAAGAAAGACAACTCCAAGTATGGCAAGCCCCGCCGGAACCCACAGCACCAGCCGCCAGTTGTAAGTCGCCAGCCACGCACACAGCAGCGCAACGAGCATAGCTCCGATTGAATGCGAGGTATTCCAGATAGAGAACTTGACACCGCGCTCCTTTGGAGAGAACCAATGGGTCAGCGCCCGCGCACACGGCGGGAAACCCATCCCCTGGAACCAGCCGTTTAGCAGCCAGAATATCCCGAAAGCAATCGACAAGCTGCTTAATCCGAACGCTATGTTCATTATCGCGGACAAAAGCAGCCCGGCAGCCATAAAGTATCGGACATTGGCTCGATCACCAAGCAAACCGTTTGCGAACTTGGACACTCCGTAGAGCAATCCGTGCAGGGTCAGAAACAAGCCGAGGTTGGCCTTGCTGATGCCCAGCTCTCTCTCAATTCCGGGCAGGGCAAATGCAAGGTTGGTGCGGGTAAAATAGAACAGCGCATAGCCGATCAGCGTGGCATACATCATGCGAATACGCCAGTATCGATACAAGCTGTCGACTTCTTTCGGGTCCTCTATTTGCGGTATGGGTTTTGCGGGACGAAAGAAATTTATTATCGCGTTTATCATTTTTTGGTCCTCTTGTGATAATTTCGCATCACCTCAAGGGCCACGTGCGGATCGTCGCTGGCGAAAGAATCAAGCCCCAGGTCTAGCAGCATTTCATAGGCGCGAGGGTCATCGGAGCCTCTCACCCAGGTCTGGAAGAGAATGCCCCTGGATTTTAACTCCTTTGCCACTTCTCGAATGAACGCAGATGACGGCGAGAACGGGTCGGCAGAGTTTAGATCGCCGACGACTATATGAACCTGAAGCTGAGTCAGGCATGCAAAATCGGCCTTGCGCAGATCATCTATGCGCTTTCGCAGAGCAGATTCCTCTCCTCCCATCCACAACAGAGTTTGGGAGGTCGGCAGCATTTTCTTCCACGCTTGATGGTGCTCATAGTGTGTCGATGCCAGTATAAGCTGATTTTGTATGCCGCGCTGGTATGCCATTTTCGCCATTTTTTCGAGCGGGACCTCTTTGACATCCAAATAGAGCCATCTCTCCGGGCGGCCCTTCATCTCGTCGAAGACCTCGTCTATGCGCGCCATCCGCTCCCCTTTGTACTTTGTCCCTTTGTATTCGCCAACATCCAGAGAGGATGCCACAGCCCAGGACAAATCGTTGACGCTTTTGGCTTTAATATCCTCCGGCGCACCCGGTGCAAGTCGTTTCAGATTGTTATCGTGAAATGCGACGATGACGCCGTCCGTGGTAGCTCGAACATCGGCCTCCGGGACAGTGCCCATTTTCCACGCCAACTGAAACGTTGGAAGGGTGTTCTCCGGGGCCAGGTTCCCGGCTCCTCGGTGCGATTGAATAATAAACTCCGCTCCGGCAGGCAGATTGGCCGCAGACAAACCCGCAGCAAGCAGGCAAATAAGAGCGGGAACGAGCACAACGACATGATTTGGGCAAATCGCTTTAATCATTAACAATACTCCTGTATCATATAACTACTACTATGAACCCCGACAAACGTAACAGATAACGAATGATGTGTACTCCTGTCCGTAGTGTCCGATCTCCGTCTCGGACTAGGCTGGGACAGATGCCATCCACTACACTTGAATGCGTCAAGTAAATTGTCATTCCGAGGCAAATGCCGAGGAATCTGCTTTTTCCCTTCTCTTTTCCGGGTTTCGCTTCTTTCGAGTTTTCGCGATTTCCGGAAAAGCAGATTTCTCACTTCGTTCGAAATGACATAGTTTGTGTGGCTGGGACAGAGGTCAGCCACGACAACCACTCACGAAGAGTGAGTTGTTACCGACAAACTTGCATGTTTTATACGACATACAGGCGGGCTGTTCCTGCAAACATTACCTGGCCGCGTAGTGTTCCCGCATCACCTTGAGGGCCACGTGCGGATCGTCACTTGAAAATGAATCGAAGCCCACTTCCAGCAGTTTTCTGTATGCGTCCGGGTTATCTGATCCGCGAACCCAGGTTGAATATAAAATCCCTTTCGATTTTACCTCCCTTGCAACCTCTCGAAGAAATGCCGATGAAGGCGAGAATGGTTCTGTGGAGTTGAGGTCTCCTACGTGGACGTGTATTTGAAATTGCGTAAGGTCTGCAAAATTGGCCCTGCGCAACTCCGCGACCCGCTTTCGCAATACGGACTCCTGGGCTCCCATCCAAAGCAAAGTCCCCGATGTCGGCAGCATTTTCTTCCATGCGCGAATATCTTTATAATCGGTCGTTGCGAGTATAAGCTGGTTTTCAATTCCGCGGCTGCGCGCCATTTTGGCCATTCTTTCCAGGGAGACGTCTTTGACATCGAGGTAGAGCCAGCGATCCGGATGGCCTCTCATCTCGTCAAAGACTTCGTCAAGTCGAGCTATGCGCTGCCCTTTATACTTCTCACCCAGGTATTGGCCAACATCCAGCGTCGAAACAACAGACCACGATAAATCTTTTATGCTCTTGGATTTAATATCTTCGGGAGCACTGGGAGCAAGTCGTCTGAAGTCGTTGTCATGGAATGTGACAATAACTCCATCTGAGGTTGTGCGGATATCGGCCTCGGGGATCGTGCCCATTTTCCAGCCAAGCTGAAAAGATGAAAGGGTATTTTCCGGAGCAAGATAACCCGCGCCTCTATGCGAGACAACAATAAACTCAAATCCCGCGGGCATAGTGTCTGCACATAAAACGCTGACAAACGAGGATAAAACAAAAGGGATAAGCATCAATGCGGAAATAAGACCGATCTTTCTAATCATACATTTCACTCTCAGCATAGATAATTGCAACACGGCCAACCAATTGCTGTATACGGCAATGGCGCAGGCTATTCCTCTGCCGGCAGGAGATTCTGTCGAATCGACTTTGTGCCGTGCGGCACATTGTGGGTTTGACACTGTTTATTGCGGCATGGTAGACTCACTGCGACACATTTATATGGAGGTCAATTAGTTGGCACACAGGATCACACTAATACCCGGTGACGGAACCGGCCCGGAGATTACCGAGGCTACTCGGCGGGTTATAGACGCTACCGGGGTTGCGATAGAATGGGAAGTGAAGGAAGCCGGCGTGGATGTTATGGACAAATACGGCACGCCGCTGCCTGATGAGGTACTCGAGAGCATCCGGCGCAATAAAGTAGCCCTCAAAGGCCCGATTACCACCCCGATCGGCAAGGGATTTCGCAGCGTAAACGTTGCGATGCGCAAAGAGCTTGATCTATACGCCTGCGTCAGGCCGTGCAAGTATTATCAGGGGATTCGCTCTAAGTATCAGGACGTTGATCTGGTGGTGGTGCGCGAGAACACGGAGGACCTCTACGCGGGAGTCGAGTTTGACCTTGGAACCGACGAGGCGAAGGCTATTATAGATATGAGCGGCGGCAAGATTCGAGAGGACTCCGCCATTTCCATTAAGCCGATCTCTGTGACAGGCACGCGAAGGATCGTCAAGCTCGCCTTTGATTACGCCATCGCAAACGGTCGCAAGAGCGTAACTGCGGTCTGCAAGGCCAATATAATGAAATATACAGACGGCCTGTTTTATCGAGTAGCTCGCGAGATTGCAAAGACCTATGGCGCGACGTTTGAATGGAGTGATCTGGAGCCGGAAAAAGGTGACGAGACGATGCAGGCTGAGGCAGGCAGGGGAGCCGGAATTGTCTATCAGGAACGGTTGGTGGACAATATGTGCATGCAGTTGGTGCAGAAGCCGGAGCTTTATGACATTTTGTGCATGCCCAACCTGTATGGCGATATTTTGTCTGACGTGTGCGCGGGGCTGATAGGGGGATTGGGAGTTGCTCCCGGCGCAAATATCGGAGACCAGGTGGCGTTGTTTGAGCCGACTCATGGCAGCGCGCCGAAATATACCGGCCAGAACAAGGTCAACCCGATCGCGATGATCCTGTCAGGGATGCTGATGCTGCGGCATATCAACGAAAACGACGCAGCAGACAGGCTGGAGATGGCCGTAGCCAAGGTTATTGCCGACGGCAGGGATGTCACATACGATATGAAGCCCGACCGCAACGACCCGACCGCTGTTGGAACAAGCGAGGTTGGGGACGCGATTATTCGGGAATTGAAGAAGTAGATATTTTCGATCAGGTGGCGGTCTGCGCGCTGGGCGGCCTGTACACTGGGCGGCCAGCACACTGCCACCTGTTTGTATTCCTCTACTCCGCTATTTACTGTCCCCGTTTTTCAATCATCTGTGTTATCATTTGCACAACAATTTGCGTGAGGTGTTGCGATGACTTTGTGCGTTGTGGTTGTTTTGATTCTCGTTATCTTTTCTTCCGCTGCTATTTCCGATGTGCCTGCGTCGCAGGTATTGGATACGGGCAAGCTTCGAGTTTCCTTTGATTCTTCGGAGGCAAAGGCGCTGCTTTCGGAGATCAGTATTCCGGGAGGGCGAAACTTTATCGTTCAACCCACCGATTTGCTATGGAGAATTGCGCTGAGATCGGAGGATGCCGGGATAAGCGCGCTCGCGAGCGCGGATGCTACGCTCGTCGGCGTCAAATCTGCGTCCGGCAAGTTGACCTTGACCTGGCGGGCTGACAATGCAATGGAGGTTGCGGTCTCCATTCGAGCGCCAAAAAACAGTTCTGTGTCCTATTGGTCATTGAATGCGAAAATGCTCGATGGCCGGCAGGTAGACCGCTGCGATTTCCCTCTTATGCCGACTATTTCCTCTGAGTTGGGAAATAAACTGGCGGTTCCGATCGGCTGGGGAATTCAATACAATATGACTCCGGGTATGACTTATCAGGCGACAAGCCCGTCGATGTCCGCTGCGATGCAGTTCGTGGCGTTGTATGGAGTCAACGATGCGCTTTATCTGGGCGCTCACGATCCCAAGGCAAACCACAAGGTATTTTCCGTCAAGGCGGAAGAAAAAACCGTTGAGTATAATTGTCAGAACTGGCCGGGTTTGGCGGAAAAGGGCGGCGGCGAGTATAAGCTGCCGTATGAGGCCGTAGTGGGAGTAGTCAACGGCGGATGGTATGAAGCCGCTCAGTTGTATAGAGAATGGGCGCTGACCGCTCCGTGGAGCAAAGCCGGCCCGATATCGAAACGACCTATTCCTCAATGGCTGAAAGATACGGATTTGTGGCTCAGAGTGGAGTTTGGCTACGAGGGCATAGCGGATTTTTGCAAGCAGGCTCATGAATATTTCGACGTGCCGACCTCGCTGCACTGGTATAAATGGCACGAGATACCGTATGACACCCTGTATCCGGACTACTTCCCCACCCGACCGGGCTTTGCCGAAGGCGTAAAAGAGCTTCAATCTATGGGCTTCCACGTGATGCCATATATCAACGGCCGCATAGTAGACCCTAACTCCAAGGGCTGGAACGAGGAAGGCCTCTCCAAATCCGCTGCACGGCAGGAGAATGGAGATCCTTATACAGAAGTGTATGGATCGCAGGTTCCTTTGAACTCGATGTGCCCTTACACCACTGCATGGCACGATAAAGTGAGCTATCTAGTCGAGCGGCTGACACATGAATGCGGAGTAAACGGAGTTTATATCGACCAGATCGGCTGTGCGCATGCGTATCGTTGTTATGACAAGAACCACGGCCACCCTCTAGGCGGCGGGCATTTCTGGGTAGATGGGTATAGAACGCTGCTGGATAAGGCACGTGCGAAGCTGCCGAAGGATAGAATGTTCACCACTGAGGAAAATATCGAGTGCTTTATCGATAAGTTCGACGCGCTACTCATAGTGAACACGCCGTGCAACTCATACAGCGCCGTGATTCCGCTCTTCCAGGCGGTATATTCGGGCAGGGCGATTACTTTCGGGTTCCAGTATATCGGCAGGGAGGATATCCAGCGCTCGACTCCGTTCAGAGCAAAGATGGCGCGGGAGTTTATATTTGGAGCGCAGATGGGCTGGGTTCTGGCGGAACAGTTGATGCAGCCGGAAGCCGAAAAAGAGCGGGATTTTGTGCGAAACTTGGCCAGATGCAGAGGCAAGGCGCATAAATATCTGCTCGAAGGCCGATTCCTCGGGCTGGTGGATGTCAAGGGAGATAATCCGAGGGTCAATTTCACGGCCCCGGCTCCGTTTGGCGGGGAGTATACGCTGGATATGCCGAGCGTGTTCGGAAGCGCATGGGAAGCGGAGGATGGCTCCATCGCTGTCGCGCTTTCGAATATGTCCGACGAGCCGCGCAAGGTGGAGTTCTCGGTCAGGGGAATAGATAAGGTCGAGAAAGCTACCGTGCTGAAGAGAAACGGCGCGGTCATCGAGATGAAAGGGCCGACGAAGTAGGAAAGGAGATCGCGAAAGCCTGAAAGAAGCGAAATCCAGAAATAAAACGAGTAGTTTGGATTAGTATGGTGGCCGGGACTTCGCCCCGGCCGTTTTTAAAGGGTGTGGGGTGGTGATTCGGAGATCACCACCCATCTAAGTGATAGTGAACCGACAACCGATAACCGTCAACCGAAAAAGCAGATTTCTCACTGCGTTCGAAATGAGAAGGGTTGACGTTCGAAATGACATAGTTTGTGTGGCTGGGACAGAGGCCAGCCGCTTCAACCACTCGCGAAGAGTGAATTGTTACATTAACTCTATAACGCTACCGGTCTTGACGCTCTCATGAACGGCTACGCCAATTTTGGTGACCTCCAGGCCGTCTTCGCCGGATGGATATGTGCCCTGCAGACTCTCGATTGTAACGCCGTTTTTGATCGCCTGCACGTTGTAGGCGAAGTCCTCTATTGATTCGATGCCGTAACCCTTATAAATCGTCCGACCCTGTTTGTCTACGGACTCGCGGGTGAAGTTGTTGTTCCAGGTGCGCATACCCTCATCGACCATGCAGGAACGTGACCCGCGATACTGAGTGTCTATCTCCCAAACGCCCTTGACGCCGACAAGTCGGATTTCCTGATTGACGATCGCCTCGAAGGACTTTGGCAGAATCCAGCTTGTAGCAAAGGTGAATACCGCTCCGTTTTCGAACTCCACGGTCGCGTTAATCGCATCCCAGGTATCCACGTTATATTCATCGCGCAACAATCCCTTGTGGCCCTTCGCATATACCGTTTTAGCGTTGGATTTGATTATCCATCGCACAAGGTCATAGAAATGCGTGCCGAGAAACCACGCAGGGCTGGAGGATGGAGCCCAGGCGGTCAGCCATTCGCTTGGAACCTCAATTCGATCCTCCATACATACCGAACCGTATAGAACCTTGCCCAACTCCCCGGCAGCCACCCGGCGCTCCATAGCCATGTGCTCGGGGTCATATCGCTTATGGAAGTCCACCTGCAGCAGGACGTTGGCTTTCTTTGCGGCATCGACCATCGCCCGGCAGCCTTCAACAGTGACATCGAGCGGTTTTTCTACGAGTACATGCTTGCCTGCCTCAGCCGCGGCTACTGTGATTGGCCTGTGCAGGTGATCGGGAGTGACCACCGTGACCGCATCGATGCTCTTATCGGCAAACATCTCGTTGTAGTCTCGATAAACAGGGCAGCCGTAGTTGGCCTCGACCCACTTCGCACGCTCATCGTTGATCTCAGCGACCGCGCCAAGCTCCGCCACACCGAGATACGATAGCTGCCTGAATGCGTTAAGATGGTTTACGCCGAATATTCCCGCGCCCACTACTCCGACTTTGATAGGCATTTTTTATTACCTCCAGACTATGGACAGTGTTACTGAATCCGGCTTGTTGTCGAAGCTGACGAGGCTGGTGTAGCCTTCCAATTTAGTTTTTATGTCCCCGGTTGACTCATCAGCGCCGTTGCCCGCAATCAATTTCTTAAGATCAATCTCCTTATCATCAATCGAAATCGAGACGATATCCCCGAAACACCCCGGAGGCGTGAATACGCGAACCACGCCGCGTGTATCCTGAGGGCCGCTGAGTTTTATGCTGGCCTCGTGTCCTTTCATAGACATATCGTCGATTCTGCATGATGTATGGAGGATCTTGACCTGTCCCTGCATTTCATTTGATACGTCCTTATAAAGGGCGCATTTGCCAGCGGGAACGACAGGGTTTTCGACAAGCTTAAGCTCAGGATTGAGGATGTCTATGTAGGAGCCGGTCAGTTTTTTCTCGCCGCTGAACACTCGCACGGCGACATAATCCCCTCGCCTGATTCCAAGGGCGTTGTTCTCTTTATATTCCAAAGAGGCTGCCTCACAAGCTGATTTCACTATACTGCGCAGCTTGTCCGCACCGGCAGCGGATTCTGCATACACTGCAGGGGCTTCTATTATCGCTATGACCTAACCCTTGCCCGGATCCTTCAACCTCGACAGCAAATCCTCAGTCGGCGACGCCATTCCACGCTTTGTCCACCATTCAGGAAGTGCGTTGTAAGGATCCTCTCCGCCGAACAGCGCCAGCACTCCGCCCGCCTTGACCCATTCGGCCAAAGCCGCGTTTATTTCCGGTTTCACGGGCTTCATAAGGTCGAACGTGAGAAGCAGGACCTTATATGGCTTTAGATAGTCTTTTTCGACCACGCGCTCAAGTTGGGCCACCTGAATCGGGATTCCCTTGTATACCAGAGGCAGTGTCATACCCCAGAAACTGTCGTAGTTGCTTGCGTGAGGAGTCGCTCGCTGCCAGGCCATCGAATCGGCGACAAAAGTGGCGATCCCGCGAGTGCCCATATCGTATTGCACGGTTTTATGATTGTGCATATCTTGAAGCGTGTTAATTATAGAACTGATCTGCGTTGCGAACTCCCCTGGAATGCGGCCGTAGATGCGGTTCGGCCAAGGCATGACTTCATAGGCATCGACCTCAGGAAATAACAGGGAGGCGACGAGAGTTTTTTCGTAATTGGAGTGATAGTCCTCCATAGTGCGGTCCTGATTATCCTCCAGCGGGTCCATCAAAAACCACATCTTTTTGCCGGTATCTCTGGCGAGGTTGTAGAGGTTGGAGTATTCGATGAAGGCGGTCTCAAATGTGCGCTCTTCATTTTTGCCTTCATATTTGTTGGGCGTTCTGGCTGTGCCCGTCCACACCTGACCGATTATTTCCTGCAGGTTGGGCAGCATCATACACTCATAATGCGGGTAGACGATGTTCCAGCCGTAGTAGTTGACCGCGCTGTGGCAGGCCACCATCCTGCGGACGCTGCGTTTTTTTACGGCGGCGGCATCCATTATAGCCTTTACCATGTCATATTCCATTTTGGCCTTCAGCCGCTCGGACTTCCAGCGCGCCTCAATCGAGCTTTCCTGATCCTGCCAAGGCTCTTTATAGTGTTCCTGCCAGGCTTTTTTGAACGAATCGGAGTAGCCTGCCAAGGTGAAAAACTCCGGCTCCTCCGGGCAGACAGCCAGTGAACCGCGCTCTATTGCGTTGTCAAAAAACTTCACCGCTGCGTCAATTCTGCTTTTGGTGGGAACCATATAATAGCTGCCCGGGCCGCACGTGAGTATGACTCCGTCCCTGGAAGTTTGGCCCTCGTGAGCGTGGTTTTTGATATAGTCTTCGCCCGTGCGGAATCCATACATCGTCTGCACGAGATAGCCCTTGTCCGCCCAGCTTTTTATGCGCTCGGCGTCATCGGAGTAGCAGATCACGGCGTCGGTTTTGATATCGTGGTCGGGTTGATATCCGCCGCCGGTTTGGAAAGTTGTGTAGGGCGACTGCGCATCTTTGGCATAAGGAGCCGCGCTCACGACAGGTGCGAAAGCCATAATGAGCATAGTGATGAGTAAAACTGTATGCATTGACATTATTACCTCCGCGGAATTGTACCGCTATTGGAGAAGCATTGCAAATTTTATGTTCGATCGCGCCTGATAAAACAGAAATCGCATCAATTCGGGATTGCTCACAGGGTTATGGATATGCTATAATCTTGGAGGACAGTTAGGTCTGACTGCATGCCTCCTTAGCTCAGGGGATAGAGCAACTGCCTTCTAAGCAGTGGGTCGCGTGTTCGATTCACGCAGGAGGCGCCATAAGTAAACGCGGCGGGAGTAGCTCAGTTGGTTAGAGCGCCAGGTTGTGGCCCTGGAGGTCGTGGGTTCAAATCCCATTTCTCGCCCCACTTTGAGCCGATCATCTTTTGGTGGTCGGCTCTTTATTTTTGTTCTATGGCCTGATCAAAAGCCCCGCTACCGCCGCCGCCACATAGAGCAGAAGATTGATCAACATAGGCTTGTCTTTTATCAAAACCGCTTCCGGGCTGGCCCCGGCGTTGCTTGTGTGTATCAGCAGCAGATATCTGAACAACCCGTATACTACAAAGGGAATAGTGATCATCATCGCCGGGTTCGGCTTGCCCGTGACCCTTGATACCGCGGAGAAAGTATACAGGCAATAGGCCATTAGAGTGGTCGACGCGGTCACGCTGATCATTTGATCGAGCATAGGAGCGGTATATTCGCCAAGGGTTTTGCGGTGGTTAGCTCCCCCTTCTTCGAGTGACATCAGCTCACCCCTTCGCTTTGCCAAACCCAAAAATAAAGCCAACAGGGTCGCGCACAGCAAAAGCCACGAAGAAATCGGAACCATAATCACCTTGGCGCCGGCGACAGCCCTGATAACAAACCCGCCTGTAAGAGCCAGCACATCAACGATGACATAATGTTTGAGACACGCGGAATAGGAGAGGGTCAATATGATGTAAGCGAGAGTCAATATCCCAAACGGCGTATTTAGCGCGAACGCACACCATATCCCCGCCGCCATCAGCACAACCGCCGCCACAATGGCAGCCGGAACGGAAAGCTCACCCGCGGCTATGGGACGCTTGCTTTTGCGGGGATGGAGTCGATCCTGCTCTCTATCGGCTATGTCGTTGACCAGGTAGATGGCGCCGGAAACACCGCAGAATACAGCAAATGCGGCTATCACAGTCAACAGTTCCTTAATAGTATGGCCCTGTTGAATGCTGAATATGAAGCCGACGAACAACAGACCGTTTTTGGTCCATTGTGCTGGTCTAAGTGATTTTAGCAGTGCAATCAACACCGCGAATCGCATCCCCCAAACATCAATCGGTAACCGATATTACAGTAGTCACCGTCACCGGGGCTTTGATGCCGTCGGCATCGCTTACTGTCAGCGTGACCGTATAATCCCCCCCGGTTTTATAAGTATGCTTGGCTATTCTTTCGGTAGATTCCGCAAGAATACCGTCGCTGCTGTCGAAATCCCATGCGTAGTTGAGCGAACTTACGCCTCCGGCAGCGTTAGCCACAAAATATTCCGTATATAAAATGGAGGTCGTTCTGGAGTCCAGCGGGTCGACTTTGATAGGATCCGTATCGGAGACCATTCTCATCAGTCCCAAAAAGACGGTGCCCGGGGAATCCGTAAAGATCATCAATTGCTTCATACGGAACTCGGTGATATCCGGGATCGACTTAAACTTCTCCAGTGGAACCGCCACCCGCATCCAGTTGTCGTCCTGATCGAGCGCAACGGTCGGCTCGACGGCCTCGACTGTCTGGCCTTTATCAGAAACAAAGACAAAGCGCACCTTGCTGGCCTTGGGCTTACGATATGGCTCGACATCGGACATCGCATATTCGAATCCAGGCGCGGGATTGATAATCTGGCTTTCGTTGAAGAACAGCACAAACTGCACGTAGCGGGTCTTATCTATTCCATCTGTAAACAGCGTCACCGGCTCCCCGAATTCGATCCTGCCGCCGGAGTATAGACCCTGCGTGGTTACTTTGATCGACCAGCCGCCCTCGAAGATCATCTCCTTGGACTGCACCGCCGCGCCGCTCCCCCAGCCGCCAAGTATGATGCTGTCCTTCTCAGGCTCATCTCCCTTGAAAATTGCCACCTCTTTGGCAGGGGCCGCAGACAGCATCAAGGGAGCGACCATGCAGATCGCAATCACCGCGAATATCAGTCTAAAATGCAAACACCGCATTCGTATGGACCTCCATTGTAATTCTATAGACAGCCACATCCGCTGTCAAACATACAGCAAACAGCAGGCGGCTCACTTGTAATAGACGTTTTTGTTTATCGTCAATTCTTTGATATTTATGTAACAGCTTAAGAATGAGGAGTACTCCTGTCCGTAGTGTCCGATCTCCGTCTCGGACTAGGCTGGGACAGATGCCATCCACTTCACTTGAATGCGTCAAGTAAATTGTCATTCCGAGGCAAATGCCGAGGAATCTGCTTTTTCCCTTCTCTTTTCCGGGTTTCGCTTCCTTAGATCTTTCGCGATTTACGGAAAAGCAGATTTCTCACTTCGTTCGAAATGACATAGTTTGTGTGGCTGGGACAGAGGCCAGCCGCTACAACCACTCACGAAGAGTGAGTTGTTAACTATTTATTTCTGACGAGCCGTGCATCGCAGCTCTATTCCGTTTCAGTAACCCGCTGTATCGAAACTGCCCGACCGGTCTGCGTATCGATATCGACAACGACCCCGTTAATAGACGCCGTCCCCTCGGCTAGTTGAAACTTGCCGGGCACATGCGTCAGAAAGCGTCCTATTACCGTCGAATAGTCCATGCCGATCACGGAATATTCCACTCCGGTCATTCCGGCGTCCGTAATATAGGCGGTTCCTCCGGGCAACACCTTTTCATCTGACGTCTGGACATGCGTGTGTGTTCCAATCACAGCGGACACGCGCCCTTCCAGATATCGACCCATCGCGACCTTCTCGGATGTAGCTTCCGCGTGCATATCGACCACAATGATTTTTGTGTGGTCCACTATTTCATCAAGCACGGAATCGGCGGCGCGGAACGGACAATCGACCGCATCCATAAACACTCGTCCCAACAGATTGACTACCGCCACGCTTTCGCCGCCAAGCGTCTGATAGATTCCCCATCCGCGCCCCGGCACCCCCGGCGGATAGTTGGCCGGCCTTACGATCCTGATTTCATCGTCCAGATATGACCCAACAGATCGTTTGGCGAAAGTATGGTTGCCCATAGTCAGGACATCGGCCCCTGCCGCAAACAGCGATTTAGCGCACGGCTCGGACAACCCAAGCCCTCCCGCGGCATTCTCGGCGTTGACAATTGCCATCCGGCAATCGTATTTTGAGCGCAGCCCCGCCAGCATACCGTCTGCCGCCCGGCGACCGGGGCTGCCCATAATATCGCCTATAAAGAGTATTTTGATCAGACTAGCCCAAACCTTTGCAATTGCTGTATATGCGAATTGCGAGAGCGCGAATGGTTTTGCCGATCCCGCGCCCTCGCTTTAGTTGTCATTTCAAGGAGTATTGTCCTACTTGGCAAATTCGATGGCTCTGGTTTCCCTGATAACCGTCACTTTAATCTGCCCCGGGTACTCCATTTCTTCCTCGATGCGCTTCGCCGTATCGTGCGCAAGCTTGACCGCCCCGTCGTCGTCGACTTCGGTCGGCTTGACCATAACCCGTATCTCTCGACCTGCCTGCACTGCATAGGTCTTTTCGACTCCATCGAACGAATCGGCGATAGTCTCAAGTTTTTGCAGCCGTTTGACGTAGGTCTCCAGGGTTTCGCGTCTTGCTCCCGGCCGCGCCGCCGATATTGCGTCCGATGCAAGCACCAGCACCGCCTCCACCGACCTCGGCTCGATGTCGTTATGGTGTGCGCCGACTGCATGACAGACCTCAGGATGCTCCCGATAGCGCTTGAGCAAATCCATGCCGATCAACGCATGCGGGCCTTCGACCTCGAAATCGACCGCCTTGCCGATGTCGTGCAGCAGCCCGGCCCTTTTCGCCAGCGGAACATTGACATCCAATTCGGCGGCAATAGCTCCGGCCAGATGAGCCACTTCGACGCTGTGCTGCAGGACGTTTTGCCCGTAGCTTGTTCGGAATTTGAGCCTTCCGAGCAGTTTAATAAGCTCCGGATCCAGCCCGGTGACTCCGGTCTCGAAAACGGCGCGTTCGGCAGCTTCTTTCATTTTGGCTTCGGACTCAATCTGGGCTTTATTTACCATTTCCTCGATGCGTCCCGGGTGGATTCTGCCGTCCATAATCAAACCCGAAAGCGCAACCCGCGCCACTTCTCTTCTGACCGGATCAAATCCGGATACCACCACCGCCTCCGGAGTATCGTCAATTATCAGATCGACTCCCGTCAGGGTCTCAAATGCCCGTATATTTCGGCCTTCCCGTCCGATGATACGGCCTTTCATATCATCTCCCGGAAGCGGCACGACCGACACCGTTGTCTCGGCAGCCTGATCTACCGCGCAGCGTTGAATGGCAAGGGTTATAATATCCCTCGCTTTTCGATCCCCCTGTTCTTTGGCCTGATCTTCGGCCTGTCTGATAATATGAGCGACTTTGCGCTCCATTTCCCGATCTATCTGTCTGAGCAGGATTTCCCTTGCTTCATCAGAATTCATTCGAGCAATCCGCTCCAGTTCAGTCCTCTGCCGACCCATCATTTCTTCGGCTTCCTGGAGCCTGGTTTGCGCTTGGGTTTCTTTTTCTGCGACTCCCCGTTCTTTTCGATCCAGGTTTTCCAGTCTACGATCCAGTGTTTCCTCTTTTTGTGTCAGCTTTCGCTCTAACCTCTGGATTTCAGCCCTATTTTCTTTGTTCTCTCGCTCGATTTCGGCGCGTATTTTGAACGCCTCTTCTTTAGCTTCCAAAAGAACTTCTTTTCGCTTGGCCTCAATCTCCTTTTGGAGTTCCTCTTCACGGTCCGCAATTGCCGTTCTGGCATTTTTTATTTTAAGCAGATTCGGTGAAATGAACCAAAAATAAGTTGCGCCGGCGCTCGCCGCTATGACGACCAATCCGACGATTACAGGTATCACAATGTTCAATCTGCCTCACCTCCTGTTCTGAATTAGGACGTGAGGTAGAGCGAATATATATCAACTGACTCTCGCTTTGATGCACATTCATTATTATCGGAGAAAATACGTCTCCTGGCTATACTACCGAAATATGATCTCGGTACCTCCTCTCGCCTCTGCAATTGAAAATATGCAGGTTTTGCCCTGCAGACTCAATCTAAAGTCATATATTGTCTTTGTTCGTCTACTGCTCGCTTAAAGGACATATCTCGTCGAGCACGCTCCTGATCGTATCCCAGTCAAACCCTCTTCTTTTTAGAAAAGAGGCCGTTTTATCTCTAAAACTACGATCACGATTATTTGATTTGGCTGCTCGATTGCAAGCCAATTCCAGCGCAAGTTCGGCCTCTGTATTTTTATCCAGACCCTCCAGGGCCTGTTCTATAACACCCGCTTCGACCCCTTTTGTGCGAAGCTCCCAGGCCAATCGTTGACGCCCCATCGGCTTGGCGGCGGTGCGCGATTTGACCCAGTCCCGGCTGAACTTTGCGTCGTCTACTAAACCCATTCGGGCCAGTCTTTCAACTACTTCATCTACGATATCTTCCGGAAAATCATTCCCGCAGAGTCGCTTTCGAATCTCCGCCTCGGCCCGGTCTCTGTAGCCAATCAGCCTGAGCGCGCTTTCAAACGCTTTTCTGGCGGTCTCCTTTCGGATTACTTCCGCCAGCCGATCCGAATCGAAGCTCTGACCAACCCTCAGATTGAGGGCCGCAACCACATCCTGATGCGCTCCGACGACGAACTGACCATCCACATAGATCGATCTCCTGTCGCCGCGTTTCGCCTGCGCCTCAATAGCTGTTATCTCTCCCATCTCGGGTTACTCTTCAGAAGCGTCCTCATCAGCCTCTGCGGTTGTCTGCCCTCTGATTTTATTTTCTAAATCCACCAGCAGTTCCGGGTTATTTTCCAAAAACGCCTTCGCATTTTCCCGTCCCTGACCCAGCCTGGTCTCGTCATAAGTGAACCACGTGCCCGTCTTTGTCACCAGCCCTAAATCGGTAGCCACGTCGAGCAGCCCGCCGCTTCTGGAGATGCCCTGGCTGAACATAATGTCGAACTCGGCATTTTTGAACGGCGGCCCGACCTTATTTTTGGCCACTTTTACTTTTACCCTTGTTCCTACTGCTTCACCGCTGACTTTCAGCGTTTCTATGCGCCTGACCTCCAGCCGCACGCTTGCCCAGAACTTGAGAGCGCGCCCGCCCGGGGTAGTCTCCGGATTGCCGAACATAACGCCGATTTTTTCGCGTATCTGGTTGATAAATACCGCCGCAGTATTGGATTTATTCAGTGAGCCGCCGATTTTACGCAGCGCCTGCGACATCAATCGCGCCTGCAGTCCCATGTGGGAGTCGCCCATATCTCCCTCTATCTCGGCTTTGGGCACGAGTGCGGCGACTGAGTCCAGCACCACAACATCGACCGCTCCGCTTCGCACCAGCGCATCGACAATCTCCAGCGCCTCTTCCCCTGTATCCGGCTGGGACACAAGCAGCGAATCGATGTCAACGCCCAACCGCGCCGCATAGGCCGCATCGACTGAGTGCTCCGCATCAACAAACGCCGCCACACCGCCGAGTTTCTGCGCTTCAGCGACAATATGATAGGCCAAAGTCGTCTTGCCTGACGATTCCTGCCCATAAATCTCCGTAATCCTGCCTCTTGGTATCCCGCCGACGCCAAGAGCCATATCAAGTGAGATTGCGCCGGTGGGTATTACCGACGCATCGAACTGCGGCCTTTCTCCCAGCCGCATTATCGACCCGCGCCCGAACTGCTTTTCGATCTGCGAGAGAGCCATCTCCAGCGCTTTGTCTTTATCCATCGCAAGCTCCTTCGAAATAGAGGTTCGGAGTCCGAAGTCCGACCCTGGTTATGTATCGCTATTGACGAGCCAATCAACTCATATACTTACTGCCGGTTAAGCCAGTTTATGCACGCTCAGAGGAGTATAGATCGGCCCGCCCGACCGCAGCACGCTCTCCATTATCGTGATGCGATCGACACGCTGCACGCCGATATCCTCAGAATCTATCTCGGGCAGCCCTTCGACAAGTCCCGGCGTCGGCTTTGATTCTCTAACTCTGCCGATGGTGATATGCGAGCGAAACGGCTTTTGTTCTTTTTCGAAGCCTTCGCGCGCCATAGCCTCTTCGATAGAGCCTGCCAGATCGACCAGTTGCTGACAGCCTTCTTTCACGCCGACCCATATCACCCTTGGCCGCCTCGGAGTCGGGAAGACGCCCATCCCCGATATATTCAGATCAAATGCCGTTATGCCGGAAGCCGCTTGATCGACTGCGGACTGTACAACAGCGAGTTTGCCGGGCGTGACATCGCCCAAAAACTTTAATGTGACGTGGAAATTGCCGGGTTGAACCCACTTCACATTGGAAGCGAGCTTCTTGGCGTGCTCCTGCGCTTCGGAGATCCTGTCACGAATCCCTTCATCCAGGCAGATCGCCACAAATGTGCGGATAACCTTATGGTTTCCCATTGTAAAGTGGCCCAAAGCCGGGTCGTTTGAACAAGCGGATCTACAACAAATGCATCCTGAGCATATTCAACGCCGCCTGTGACGCCCTCAGCTTAATATCCAACCGGTTACCCGAGAACCGGTGTTCAAAGACGATAGTTTTGCCAGCCGCGCTCAAAGCCATATACACCAAACCCACAGGCTTTTCGGCTGTGCCTCCGGTCGGCCCCGCGATCCCCGTCACCGCGATCGCGATATCCGTTCCCGAAACTCTTCTGGCGCATTCGGCCATCGCGCAAGCCACCTGCTCGCTTACCGCGCCATTGTCTATTATTAATTGCTCGTCGACACCCAAAATATCCTTCTTTGCCGAGTTGCTATACGTCACAAAACCCGCCATCAACGTCGCCGAGCTTCCCGAAACATCGGTAATTCTGTCGGAAATCAATCCGCCGGTGCAGCTTTCGGCAAGGGCGAGGGTCAATTTGCGCTGTGTCAGCAACTGCACCACTACTTTTTCGAGCGTTTCATCGTCGCGCCCAAAAATGCTGTCCCCCAAAATTGCCGACAGTTTGGCGTCCATTTCCGCTATCATAGCATCTGCCAGGTCGGCGCTTTCGGCTTTTGCAGTAATTCGGAGGTGAACTTCTCCGGCGCTGGCAAGCGGCGCAACCGTGGGGTTTGATCCATCGAGCAAATCGCCAACCATTTCGGCCACGCTCGACTCACCCAAGCCCGCTATTCTGAGTATCCTGGAGCGGATGACGCTTTTTATCTCGCCGACACACCCGCGCAAATACTCCACCACCTGCGAATCGACCATCTCGATGAACTCTCTCGGAGGGCCGGGCAAAACAATCACGACTTTGCCCGCCGACTCGAATGCCGCACCGGGAGCAGTGCCGAGAGGGTTGTGAAGCGCCTTGCCGTGCACCGGAATCATAGCCTGCTTGAGGTTGGATTCCGGCATATCGATGCCGCGCGCCGCAAAAAATGAGCGCATACGCTGTGCGGATTCTTCGTGAAGAGCCATTTCATCGCCTAGCACCGCAGCGACGGTCTCTTTGGTCAAATCGTCTATCGTCGGCCCAAGTCCGCCGATGGTGAAGACTATGTCAGCGCGTGTGAGAGCCAGTTGCAACGCCTCGGCAAGACGAGATTCGTTGTCCCCTACGGTTACGCGATAGTGCAGGTCAATTCCGAACTGCGGCAACAGTTTTGATAAATATGCCGCATCCGTATCAACGGTCTGTCCCAGTAACAACTCTGTCCCGACCGAAATAATCTCCGCCCGCACCTCTACTCCCCCTATTACTAATATTATTATAGCTGATGCCCTATGCGATGAGCAAGGAAAGTTGCAAAAGGGGTATAAGCTCACGAAGATGAGCATTCTTCACTGCGTGGCAATTGCCGTCTTTGTGTTGGCCTAGATTATCATTTGACTGCGGGCAGCGATTGCTGGCCGCTAGCTCACGTCCGCAATGTTGCAACTGCCATCTACCTCGTCGCAACCCAGGGACCGATGCTATGAGTTTCCTTGAAACGGCCAATCATCTCATGTGCCGATAGTCGTTCGGTCAGACCATTGGGTGCATCTATTCTGACCTGACCTCTCTAGGTATCCAACACAGTAGTTAGACCGGTATCCCAACTGCGGCTGTCTCCTCCGCAGCCATTATTTCTCGCCGCACGTAAGCCTTGAATTCATCTACATCCGTAAAGTAGCGAAAGCCCGCTTTGTTGGCGGCATCCTCCGTTTCTTGGCCTTCGTTGATCAGCAACGCGACTGGCTGGCTGAGGCCCTCCTGGAGTCCGTTAGGCCAAGCGAGGTCTAGAACTGCAAGTTGCTGCCCAGTCTCAGGGTCTGTCAGGTCATAGACTATCTCGCCCTCCGGCAGCCCCTGCTTCGTAACCCAGTCAACACAATCGAATATTGCTTGTTCTTCGTCTTCCACCACTGGCCTATCGCGTGTGGAATCTACGGCTCTTTCCATTACCGCAGTAGCAACTGCGGTCTCCGGCATCGTTCCAGAGAACAAGCTATCGAGAAACTCATTGGCGGCATCCGCAAGTAGCTCGCGCCGTGCGGCAAGGAAATCCAGATAACGGTCTATCTGCCAAAGACCTCTGTCCATAGGAATCCATTGCGACGCGAGTGCACCTGGGTTTCTTCGCTCGACTTCCTCGAAATAATCCTCTGGCAGCTTATCCCCTATGCCGAGGTTGCTGTCCTGAGTTTGGAAGCAGAAGTTCGCTACGGCGTTCACATCCCCGCGAGAATGGCCGCGTTTGTAAAGCTGCGCCTTGGGGAATATGTGGTGCACGTGCAGACTGCTGAACTTACCCAGCAAATTCGCGGAAAGCTCAAGCCCTGAGTCCCAATCTCTGGCTCCGTACACACGGGTCAGCATGTAAAGCAGGGGGTAGAACCTGGCTCCAAGGCTAGATCCTGAGAAATCAACAGGACTGATACGCAGGTCGCCGCGATTCTTACGCAAGCCGTTGATAAGGGCGTCAAGACCGCCGGTTTCAATGAGGTCGAGGTCTTGATTGAGAATGGTCTCCGTTGAACCAGCATAACGCCCCCACAAGAGCGTGTGTACGTACCAGTAGAGCAGTCTATCCCGGTCATGGTGATCTCCGACGCTACCTCCGCGCTCAGCGACGTAGCGCGCCAGCAGTGGCAAGCTGCCTTTGCTCCCAAGAACTCTATCGTGATCAAGCCCCAGACGTCCTGAGATCATGTTGATGATCACGTCAACTGCCTTCTCGGCCCGCTTGAGACCGTCGGCTATCTCGGGGGTTCCAGTATCTTTGAGAGCAGAGAAGAG
>JAAYKE010000140.1 GCA_012522575.1 Armatimonadota bacterium
GCCGCCCTGCTTGCCGACCCGCCTGCTCTGCACGAAAAAATGCGCGCAAAGCTGATGAAGTTCGGCGGAGTCGGTTATGTTGCGCCAACAGCGGAAACATTTCCCGATATCAGGACAGTTATTGAGATGACGAAGGGAATGGACGCGCTGCCTACTATGACCTGGCTGGATGGCACAAATCCCGGTGAGTCGGATATGGGCGCGCTGCTTGGGCTGGCGGAGAGCATGGGGGCTGTCGCGCTTAATATAATCCCCGATCGCAACTGGAACATAAAGGACCCACAGGACAAGCGCATCAAGGTGGAAAACCTGGATAAAGCCGTTCGGGCTGCAAGATCGTTGAACATGCCGCTGTGCGTGGGAACCGAACTAAACAAACTTGGGCTTCCATTTGTGGATGATTTTTCGGCCACTGAACTGCAACCCTACCTGCAGGACTTTGCCGACGGAGCATACTTCTTCTGGGGACATACTGCGTTGGCCGTTAAAGCAGGAATGGGATTTGCAAGTGACTGGGCAGAGGCGCACTTCTCTAACAGGGCGGACAAAAATGCGTTCTACGCAAAGGTCGGCAGACTGGTGAGTCCGAAAGCCTGCATTGATGGCTCGACTCTGCGGGATGCCACGCCGGATCAGGCGCTTCGCATTCTGGAAAAATCGGCTTAGTAGTATTCGATGCCGGCGATTTTCACCTTGACAGGCAGCGTGCCCGCATTGATTCCCTGTGCGGCTGCACGCGCCTGATCCTCGCTGCCAAAGCCGGTTATATGCGCCTGCCCGTCGGCGATGGCATCCTTTATCACAGGAGCGGAAATCAATCGACCGTTATAGAAGACGGCCAGATATTCTCCGGGATTGTCTTTGGTGAACCGGTGAAATGTTTTGGCTCCCGGCTCTGTGAATTGGACTACCACCGACCAGCCCTCTTGTGCGCGCTGAAATGTGGATGTCGGTTGAATATCGCGCCCTGTGAGCACGGGCTTCGCTTGCGGAACGCCCACTACCTCGGCGAGAAGAGCCGCAGGCTCCTTGCGGCTGTCGACAAGCGTGGCATCCGGGCCGGAGAAAAGATATGAACCGCCGGGTGTTGATGGCGGTTTCATTTTCCAGGCTCGCAAAGGGTTGTTATCGGTAACTACGTTTGTGAGATGGTAAAGCTCTATGCTGTATGGCTCGATGAGCCTGTTGACATCCTCCCGAGGCACGTTTTTTCCGGGCAGAAGAAGGGTGATGGAATCATCCGACACGCTGCTTATCCTGGCTCCGGACAGGCCGAGCAGCAAACCCCCTCGCAGGGTAAGGTATCTGGAAACTGCGGCGAGCTGCGGACGGGTTATCGGCTTGGCCGTTTCTATGGATATTGTGACTCTCGTGCCGGTTTTAGGCTCAAGCTCCGAGCAGCCTGATACCAGCAAAGCGATTCCGAGCAGTGCGGCGATAAATATACAGCGCAATATATTCCTCCGAGCAATTGTTCGATACGCTTAGGAATAATTCCTGCCGATGTAGAATATGTACTTGAGGTAATGGCTCATGAATAATGAGCACTCCTGTTCTAAATGCGTCAAGTAAGTTGTCATGCCGAGGCGTAGAGGTTGGAAGTTGGAGGTTAGATGTTGGGAATGGGTGGCGAGACCGGCTCGAACTTCGGACATCTGACCTCGGACATCGAAAAAAGCAGATTTCTCACTTCGTTCGAAATGACACAATTTTTGTGGCTGGGACAGAGAGGCCAGCCACAACATCCACTCACCAAGAGTGAGTTGATACTATCTGAGTTGCGTACGCCGACCGGTGATTTTAATTTTGCGAAGGCTAAGGTATGTTTGAACATCTGAAGACTCCTGCAGCGCAATACCGCCCTGCTGTGTTCTGGATTTGGAGTGAAATCCCCGATATTTCGGAGATTGCACGTCAGCTTGAGGAGATGCGCGACAAAGGAATTGGCGGCTTTTTTATTGATGGAAAATTGGCAGCGCGCGATGCCGAATCCGAAACGGAGTTGGTCGATCGCATACAGGAAACCTGCCGCATCGCCAAAGAGCTTGGGTTGCAGGTTTATGAATATGATCAGCCGCGCACAGGTATGATAAATGAGCCGATATTGAGGGATAAGCTGTCATCGTCGGCTGCTCATCTGGACGGACAACAGCGTATTCTCGCGAGATTGCCCATCAATAGAGCCGACTGGACTCTTTCACTTGCCGACTTGAAAAAAAGTATCGATCTGCAGGCATGCCTCGGCGCAAACTTCTTTTGTCCTGATGCGTTTTATTACAGCGTCGCCGGTCAGTTGCGGCCGCATCTGCCTCCTTCTCAGTTCTATCAGGCTACATATTGGCCTCACTACAAGCGCCTTACAGATTATGCCGCCAGATTGAGCTATGTACTGTCACAGGGCAGACACAGGGCGCAAATTGCTCTGCTGCGACCGGGCAGCCGCTCAGAGCCTCTGGAAATGGAAACGGTCAAATGGCTCGCGGCCTATTGTGATGCGCTGATCGCTGAGCAGGCGGACTTTGACATAATCGACGAGGACAGCCTGTCACAGGCGATGTGCGCGGATGAGCGGCTGCAGATCGCTGATGAGGCGTATGAACTGCTGATACTGCCGCCTTTAGATGCTATTTCGTGTAAAACCGCAGAGAAGATCAGCGCATTTACGGATGAGGGCGGGCGCGCGCTCGGAACCATGCGGCTGCCGAGCAGGGATTCCGCCGGTCAACATAACGCCTATGTGCGGGAGATAATAGACAGCGTATTTGACCCTGAGGCCAACGCCGCCACAGTTCACTTTTTGGATATCGAAAGAACGGATGACTTGCCCGATACGCTTGCACAGGCCCTGAAGGTCAGCATCAAGCGCAATGTATCCATTCGATCGGGCAGCGGCCAGAGCCGGGATATCGTGTTTACTCATCGCTCCACCGGAGAGATCGATGTGTTCTTCTTTTCCAATCAATCCCCGCAGCCTAGAGAGGTAAAGATTTCCGTTCGCTGCGACCGCGCTCCTCATCTGCTGGATCTGGAGACGGGCGCAAGCATTGCCCTGCCGAACTGCACGCAGCAGGGCAGCAGGACGGTCCTGTTGCATCGCTTCGAGGGCTATGGGTCGCTTATGATGGCGTTTGGGAAGTATCCGGCTCTGGCTGTGAGTCCCCCTGTAGTCGAAGAAGGCCAGGAGATCACGATAGATGATGATTGGGAATTCTCTTTGGAACAGCCGAACAGTATAAGTCTTGACGATTGGGCATTTAACACACTTATACAGGATGATCGGGAGATTTTTGAATACGTGACCTCATTTGAAGCCGATTATATTCCCCGCAGCCTGCAGCTTGTCCTGGAGCGGACTAGCGGATTCGGGGCCGAATCGGGTCTGGAGGTCTATGTCAACGACGAGCCGGCTCCTGCCTGGGATAGCTGGGTGACGGATGTCAATTTCAAGACCATCGAGATTTCGGCTTTGACTCGAAAAGGGACTAATCGTATCAGGATGCTGGTGCGGCGAGCGGGTTGGACGGGAGATCCTGTTCCTACTCCGGCAAGGGCGCGATTGATGGGAGGTTTCAGCCTGACGGAGAGCCTTCGCCTTGCTTCGCCTGTTGCCAGCATCAGAAGCGGGTCATGGACTGAGCAGGGCTATCCGTACTATTCAGGAACGGCGACATATAAGCAGACCGTGCAGATCCCCACATTTGCGCAGGGGCAGAGGGTTATAATCTGCGCTCACTGCGCCGGAGGCATCGTGGAGTTCGTGGTCAATGGCGCGGTGGCGTGCCTGCGGCCGTGGGCTTCTTATGAGGCTGATATCACCGCTTTGGTTAAGCCGGGAGCAAACCAGATAGAATTGCGCGTCACCAACAGCCTCGCCAATATGCTCATGAATCGACCTGTCACATCCGGGTTAATCGGCGGCGCGAGCGCGTTTCTGGCCTAATAACGCAGGTTATTTTGCGATACTCTGCAGCCCTTTGACCAGCTCAATTTCACCGGTGGTCATGCCGGATTGAGGAGTAAACAGGGCTGTATTGTTGCCGGCCAATTCGGTTTGGACGGAAGGCGCGCACTCTGCCGGCTGAGGTGTCGAGGCGGGTCGACCGGCCTGCATAGCTGCTATTCTGTGCTCGGCCTCGTTGAGGGTGAATTCCACTCGCGCAACGCATTCATCGGCGGCAGCTTTGAGATCGGCGACCAGTCGCGCGACGCTTTGCTCCAGAACTTTCATATCGGTCGGAGTGAGCGGCTGGTCTTTATTTTGTGATGCGTGGCCGGCTCTGGCCATCCATCTTATGCCTATGAATGCGGCGTATCCCATGCCTATGAGCGTAATTATCGAAAATAGCACTTCCATTTTATACCATCACATCCAGTCCCTGATCGTCGGATTGCTGATCGTCGTCATCGTTTGACCTGGTTAATTGTCTTTCTATTTGCCTGCGTCTGCGTTCTCGTTCCTGCAGGAGTCTTGCCCGGCGGAGGGCATCGGCCTGTTCAGCTTTTATCGGGCTGACATCGCTGTTAAAGCTGGCTGCGGCCTGCTCCTGGGCGATCTCTCCAGCCCTTTGTGATGCATTGGATGATCTGTCTACATCCAGCGATTTGGCAAGGGAACCGGCCAGGTTTGCTGCCTCAGGTCCCATCGCCGATCACCTCCCGTCATGCAGCGAAAGCAAAGGACAGCGAACTGCGGGAGAGCTTGCCCGAAAGTCTCAATATGGCCTTTGTATGAATCTGGCATACGCGAGACTCAGTCACCTCCAGCACCGCCGCAATTTCTTTTTGTGTCAAATTTTCATAGTAGTAGAGCGCGATCACGGTGCGCTCACGTTCCGGCAACTCATCTATAGCTTTGGCAAGCAGATTTTTCTGGTCCGCTCGCTCGGCATGCGATGCGGGATCGTCGTCCGTCTCCTCCGCGCTCGACGTGCGAATCTCACCGCCGCTCGCAATCACCTCATCGAGGGACAGCAGGGCAGACTGGCCGACATCGGCGAGCATTTTTTCGAGTTCTTCGATATCAACGCCCAAATGACGCGCGACTTCCGCATCGCTCGGCGGCCGCTCCATCTCCATTTCCAGCAGAGAATATGCCTCCCTGAGCTGAGATTCGTGCTTGCGCACCGATCGCGGAGTCCAGTCCAGTTGCCTGATGACGTCAATAACCTCTCCGCGAATGCGTGTCAGCGCATAGGTCTCGAACTTGACATTGCGATCAAGGTCGAACTTCTCGATCGCGTCAATCAACCCCACCACTGCGTGCCCAATAAGGTCCTCATAGCCCATCACGCCATGCGGAGACAGATTCAGCCTGTCCACGGCATATTTTGCCAGATATGCGTATTCGTTGATGAGCTGCTCACGAGCCTGCTCGCTGCCTTTGCGCTTCAGATCACGCCAGAGTTTTGTCCGATGATCCATAGCCATTAAATCCTTTAATCAGCCTGTCCGGCTGCCTTCTTTTCGTATTCGCCGGAGGTGTCCTGTTGATCTTCCGCGCTAAATGAGATCAAACCCGCAAGCCAGCCGATCAGCATCCAGCACACAAGAAACGTCACTACAGCCTTGCCGACAACCCATATAAGCTCTTCGCCACAGCACAATGAGTGCGCGCCTACAACAAAAAAGGCCGCTAGAGCAAGAAACAGGCTTATCATTTTCAGGGCTGCCTTAATCATCATCTATGCCTCCAGCAGCGACTCGGCGCGCCTCGACGCCTGCCATTGCCGTTCGCGCTCGACGATTTTGATTGCCAGACGCTTCAGCCACGAAGCCGCGGGAGTATGAGCGGCATGCAGCGCAAACGGACGCCGTGTCAGTATAGCCCGCCCAACAGACGGATCCGTCGGCACATACTCATATCTCTGAAAACTTCTGCCCAGAAAACGTATGCAGATCGCATCCAGACCTCGCGCCACTGACCCGGCCTGTGATGGGGATGAGCAATTGTTTGTGACAAGTGAAATCCGGCAGTCCGGTTTTGCCTGAGTGAGCACCTTGATTGTGGCATAACAGTCGGTGATCGATGTCGGCTCCGGAGTCGTCACCACCAGCACTTCATCGGCCATCGATAGTATGGAGATGACCGAGTCGTCAATTCCGGGAGCTGTGTCGATGACGATGATGTCCCCGTTTTCTGCGGAATCCAGTGCCGAGGCCATCAATTCCGCGCTTGCGACGCCATCGATATTGGTCATTGAATCCAGCCCTGACCCTGACGAAATTAACCGCAGGCCGCCGGGACAATCTACCCACGCGTCGGCTGCATCGATGCGCCCGCAGACGACATCCTCCAAAGTGTGATCCGGATTGACTCCGAGCAGCACCTCCGCATTAGACAGGCCATAATCCGCATCCACCAGCCTGACTCGTCCCTTTGTTGAGGCTAGGGTAAGCGCGAGGTTGACCGCCAGACTGGTCTTGCCCACCCCACCCTTGCCGGATGTAATGGCAACGGCGTAGGCTCTCGTTCGCCTAGGCAGGTCGAGATGGCTTTTGTCTCTGACAAGACTTCTGAGCGCATCGGCCTGGTCTATCACTGCGCCACCTCCGTCACCAACCTTGCCACCAATCCCGCATCGGCAAATTCTATATCCTGCGGCACATTTTGACCCATAGTCAGACAAGCGAGCGGCAAGCCGGAGATTATGGGCAGATTGACCAACGCGGCGCGATCGCGGGATTCATCAATTTTCGTCACCACAAGTTTATTTGGCGACAACGCGGCCATCCTCTCCAGCACCTCATTTTGCACGGCGCGACTTTGAGAGGCGGATACGCAGAGGTATATGTCCGTGGGATCAGCCGCATCGACGAATGTCTTCAATTCATCGAGATGTTCGCCATTGCGCTGACTGCGCCCGACCGTATCTATCAGCACCACGTCTTTATCGGCGTGCTTCTCGACCCCTGCGGCGACTTCGTCCGGGGAGAGGGCAATTTCCAGCGGCAAACCCATAATTCGCGCATAGGTGCGAAGTTGTTCGACGGCTCCTATCCTGAACGTATCCGCAGTGACCAGAGCCGTCTTTTTGCCCTGCTCTATGGCGAATTTGGCCGCCAGTTTTGCCAGAGTGGTGGTCTTTCCGACGCCGGTCGGCCCGATTATGGCTATAACCTGCCTGCCGTCAAACGAGGGAGGCGCGGCATACGCCTGCATTTTGCCGGCCAAAGCGGATGCCATCTCGACCGCGTTATCCACATCTGACAAATCGGCCAGAACGCCGCTGGCGATTTTGTCATCTATGCCGAGTTCGACAAGCATGCCTGCGGTGTGATTGCCGGGCTGCGGATGGGCGGTAAGCAATCTGCGGACGACTTCGCCGAGATCATTTATTTGATCTTGAATCTGCTTCATATTGGCCGTTGCCTCAACAGGGCCGGCAGACTCTTCTTTTACGGAGCCGACATAGGCGCTTACCGCCGCCCTTGCAGGAACGGCATTGCCGCACATATCGGCCTGAGGCGCGGGAGATTGTGGTGAGTCCACGGATAAATCATCCACCGCGGCCATAAGCTCAACCCGTGTCGATCCGCCCAATCCCAATACGCCGCCGGCTTTAACATACTTGCTGTTAAGCACGATAGCATCTTCTCCGAGTTCGGCGCGAGCCTGAGCCAGCGCATCGGGCATTGTGTTTGCCTGAAATGTTTTAATACGCATTAGTCGAAGCCACCAATCCTTCGTCAAGTGTGACCAATCCAATAGATTCGATGTTAACGTCCGGGGCTATCTCCGCATAGGAGAGAACCGCCACCGTCGGGAAGCTCTGTTCTATCAGCCTGCGCATGTGCAGACGGGTTCTCGGCGAACATAGCATTACAGGCTCGTGGCCCTGCTGCGCCATAAGCTCGATCTGGTCACGAACTCCTGTCAGCAATTCCTGTACCCGACCGGGGTCCAGTATGAGCCGCGCTCCCAGTTCCGTCTGTCGAATGCCATCGACTATAACCTGCTCCACTCCGGGATGGAGGGTGAAGACGGTTAATGTTCCGTCATCAGCCGCATAGCGACGACATATCGCCAGCCCGAGGCGCTGTCGAACATATTCGGTCAATATGTCGGTATCCTTGGTCGATGGAGCGAAATCGGCGAGGGCTTCCAGAATCGTTACTATATCCTTAACCGAGACCCTCTCCCGCAGCAGGTTCTGCAGCACTTTTTGCACATCGCCGAGGGCCATAGCTTCCGGAATCAGTTCGTTTACTACAGCGGGAGCTTCCTGCCGGGCTGCGTCTACAATATCCTGCGTCTCCTGACGTGTGAGCAGTTCGGCGGAGTGTCTGCGGACGATTTCCGTAAGGTGAGTGACCAGCACTGTCGTCGGCTCCACCACGGTATAGCCCGCCACCTCAGCAAACATTTTCTGGCCTTCGGCGATCCACGTAGCCGGAAGCCCGAAGGCCGGCTCTGTGGTTTCTATTCCGGTGAGCTTGTCCGTTGCTGCTCCCGGGTTCATAGCGAGGTATTGTTCGGGGAATATCTCTCCACGCGCGGTCTCTGTGCCGCGGAGTCTGACCACATATTCGTTTGAGCCTAACTGCACGTTGTCCCGCACTCTTATGGCCGGAACCAGCACGCCCATCTCCATTGCCGCCTGCCTTCTGATCATGGTGATTCTGTCCAGCAAATCTCCGCCCTGCTTGGGGTCAGCCAAAGGTATCAGGCCGTAGCCAATTTCCAGGGTAAGGGGATCGACGCCGATGAGATCGGTCATAGATTCCGGAGCTTTGGGGGCGTCGTGCTGCTGCTCTGTGCGACGCTTTTCATCTTCCTGTGCCTGCTTTTCGCTCTGTGAAAGCATATAAGCGGCGGTGGCGCACATTGTAGCCGCCAGAAGCAGAGGCATCTTGGGCATTCCCGGCACGACCATCATAACCGCGAAGACCGCCGCCGTAATTGAAAGGGCCTTTGGTTTGGAGCAAATCTGGGTGATAAGCTCGTAGCCGAGACTCTTCTCACCCCCGTTTTTGGTCACCATAAGACCCATAGCGGTCGATACCAGCAATGCGGGAATCTGAGTGACGAGGCCTTCGCCGACGGTAAGCAGCGTGTAAGTCTGCAGGGCATCGGTGAGATTCATGCTGCGCTGGGCTACGCCGACGACGAATCCGCCGATGATATTTACGATGATCATTATTATGGCGGCAATGGCGTCCCCTCGAACGAACTTTCCGGCTCCATCCATCGCGCCATAGAAGTCTGCTTCTCTGGATATTTCCACGCGCCTGTGCCTGGCCTGCGTTTCGTCAATCAAGCCCGCGCTGAGGTCTGCATCGATGGCCATTTGCTTCCCCGGCATAGCGTCGAGCGTAAACCTGGCCGCGACCTCGGCTACCCTGCCCGCGCCTGAGGTGATTACAATGAACTGGATGATAACGAGGATGGCAAAGACCACTATGCCGACCACATAGTTGCCTCCGACTACCACTGATCCGAATGACGTGATCACCTGTCCCGCGCTTGAGTGCAGAAGAATAAGTCGCGTGGCGGAAACGTTGAGCGCAAGCCTGAACAGCGTGGTCATCAGCAGCATCGACGGAAACGAGCTGAACTCCAGCGGCTGAGAGGTATACATCGTCACAAGCAGGATCGAAAGCGCGAGGGCAATGTTTGCGCACAGCAGAATATCGAGCAGCCAGTGCGGCATTGGAAGGATCATCATTCCAACCACCATAACCGCGGCTGCCGCGACCATTACATCGCTGTGACGTCCGATAAATCCGAGATTGGGTTGTGCAGTAGTCTCATTCATCGTTTGTCTGTCAGAGCGTTTGAACGCTCCAACGTCCAAACGCTACGCTTTTCTCAGTTTGTGGCTCAGTTTGTAGACATAAGCCAGTATTTCGGCGACTGCCTGATACAGATCGGCAGATATTTCCTGTCCGATTTCGACGGACGCGAAAAGGGTTCTCGCCAGTTGGACGTTTTCCACTATAGGGACGCCCGCCTCGGCCGCTATGTCTTTGATTCGCTGAGCGATCAGCCTCTGGCCTTTTGCGACTACAATCGGCGCGGCGGACTGCTCGGAATCGTATTTCAGCGCGACTGCATAGTGGGTCGGGTTGGTGACAACCACATCCGCTTTCGGCACTTCCCGCATCATCCGCTGGCCTGAGATTTCTCGCTGTTTCTGTCGAATCCTCGACCTCAGCAGCGGGTCTCCCTCTGTTCGCTTGTAGTCCTCCTTGACCTCTTGTTTCGTCATTCGCAGTTGTTTTTCGAGCTGCGTCTTTTGAAACACATAATCAAGGGCCGCTATCACAAACAAGCACAGAGCCGATCTCAGCAGCAGATTCCACGTAAGCCCGCCGATCGCCGAACACGATGTGAGATAATCCGCACCCACCAGGCTCTGAATGTCGGTGTGTTTGTCCCGTAGAAACGAGAATACAATGTAGCCGACAATCACGATTTTCGCGACCGACTTGAGCAGCTCGACTCCGGCTCTTGCGGAAAACATCCGGGTGATCCCTGTGATGGGATTTAATCTTTCCGCTTTGAACTGAAGCGCCTTGGCGGAAAATACCAACCCCACCTGCAGCGCACTGCTCGCGAACCCTACTATGGCCACCCCTATCAGCAGGGGCGCGATAGCCGTGCCGGTCTGCAGCAATAACCGTGCCAGGTAGCTCGAGAGGCCGGGGATAGTGAAGTCCTGTGATGGAAAATTGGTGAACGAGTCGGTGGCGATTCCTTTTAGGCAGGAGACTATGGACGGGCCGGAAAGCTTGATCAGTATCAACGCTGAGATCAGCACCATCGCCGATCCTAACTCCATACTGCGCGCAACCTGTCCTTCTTCGCGGGCTTCCTGCCTCCTGCGCGGGGTTGGGGCCTCGGTTTTGTCCTCTAGCGCCATTTAACCACCCATAAACCGCAGTAATCGAACGATGTCCCGCTCCAGGCCGCCGAACAGACGAGTCATCACTGCTAACGTGAGCGGCAGCGCGGCAAATACAGCAAGCATTCCGACGGTCAACTTCGCCGGGAAGCCCACCACGAGAACGTTCAACTGCGGCACAGTGCGGGCAAGAATACCCAAAGAAACATCGGTGAGGAAAATTGCCCCTATCACCGGCGCGCCTATCTTGAGGGATGCCACAAACAACACTACAAATATCTGCAGGATCGTTGAGGTCGCCTCGGCGCTGAGCGTCGCGCTGCCCAAGGGCAATACAGCGAAACTGTCGGCAAGCCCGCGGATCATTAGATGATGGCCATTGAGCGCAAGGAACAGCAGCGTCGCCGCGAAATTGTAAAGTTGGCCGATCACTGCGCTGTGATGCTTCATCATCGGGTCCACCACGTTGGCAAACCCAAAACCCACCTGCAAATCTATGTACGATCCCGCCATCTGGATTGCAGTGAATATCATCGATGCAAGAAAGCCCATTACGATCCCTATGAGGGCCTCCTTGACGACAACGAGCAAAAATGGAAGAAATTCCAGACCGGACGCATCAAACTGCGCCATCGGCAGAAATACAAAGGCCAGGCAGGCCGCCCTTCCAACCCGCACCATAGGGGCTACATTGACGTTGCCGAATATAGGCGCGACGGTGAATATCCCCGCCACGCGAACCAAAACGAGGACAAACGTTGTCATCTGAGATATTGTCCAAAGTCCGATGTTCATCTTAGAAGTCCTGCAGCGGCAATGGCCTATCGCGCCAGGTTTGGTATCGTCACAAACAGCTTTGTGGTGAAAGTGACCAGGCTGCGCAACATCCACGGGCCGAACAATACGAGGGCGGCTGTGGCGGCCAATATCTTTGGCACAAAGCTGAGCGTCATCTCCTGTATTTGCGTGGCCGCCTGGAACACGCTTACCAGCAGTCCCACCACAAGCCCGAACCCAAGCACCGGTGCGGCAAGCGTCAACGCAAGCATAACCGACCTTTGCGCAAGTTCCAGAACACCTGAATCAGTCATAACAAGACCTCAATAATTCGCCCTTAACGCCGTTTGAGGGCTAATGGAAGCTCATCGCCAGCGATCTGGCAACGAGATGCCAGCCATCGACCATAACAAACAACAATATCTTGAACGGAAGCGATATCAGCACCGGCGGCAGCATCATCATGCCCATAGACAACAGGGTGACTGAGACTACCATGTCAATAATCAAAAACGGTATAAATATAACGAAGCCGATAGTGAACGCCGTTTTAAGCTCGCTTATCAAAAATGCCGGTATGAGGGTGGTCATCGCCAAATCCGCCTCAGTGTGTGGCCGGGGCGCACGAGACAGGGACACGAACAAGGCTACGTCCTTCGGCCTTGTTTGTTTGAGCATAAACGACTTGAGCGGCACACAGGCATTGTCGGTGGCCTGGTCAAATGATATCTGGTGTTTTACGTATGGCTGCAGCGACGTTGTGTTTATAGACTGCAATACCGGAGCCATAGTAAAGAACGTCAGAAACAACGCCAGCCCGATCAGAACCGTATTGGGCGGGACCTGCGGGGAACCTAGCGCGCTGCGCGTAAAGGACAGCACAATTATTATGCGAGTGAAGGAGGTCAGCATAATCAGCAGCGCGGGAGCGAGTGACAACACGGTCAGAATCAGAAGTATCTGGATGCTGCTGGAGACCTGCTCCGGCCCTTTGGCCTGTCCCAATCCGATCTGAATGTTTGGGACCACCGTTTGGGCGCAGGCGGCGGAGGCGTTTATGAGCGCGAAAGCCGCGGCGCTGAGAATTGTGGCAAGGCTGCTATTTGATTTCCGCATTCTGCGACTAAGCATTCTTGAACTTCTTTCTCAGCCTGCCAAGCTCCAGAACTTTGTCCTGCAAAAATGCACTGGAGCCGCGAATCATGCCTGCCACGCTCTGAGTCAGGGAGTCGGCGGAGGTATCGTTACCCATAAACTTCGAAAGATGCCCGGAAAAAGCGCCGCCTTTGTCGGTTTCATCTGCGGAGCCATCGGCGACCGCCTGACCGGCCGCTGATGCATCCACTTCGGTCAGCAGATTTATCTTGCTCGGGGTGGATGATATGAGCAGGGTTTTGTCGCCGACCTCTATTATGTGAAGAGAACGGTTCGCTCCCAACGACGCATTTTCCACCACCTTTACGATGTTGGAGTTGTTACCCTTCAATGCGCCGACGTTGAGACGCTTCAGCGCATAAATAGTGCCGTAGGCCAGCGCAACCACCACCGCCAGCTTGAAAATAAAGCTCAGCAGGGTTATATAGACCGGCTCCTGCTTTACCGCAGGCTCAGCGTCAGCCGCCTGCCGGTTTGCAGCTTCGGCTTCCATTCTTGAGATTAGATCCGGGCCGCTTGCCTGATCTTTGGCTGCATCCGCCGCATACGCAGCCGACGCTATGGCCGCTGCAAACAGCAGGACCGCCGCCAGCCCGATTATCCATCTGGACTTATCAAACTCAGGCAGCCAGCGCATCGGATTCTCTTGCTTTCCCGCTGATAATTTCAGTTATCCTGACGCCGAAGTTCTCGTCGATTACAACCACCTCGCCGCGAGCCACCATTTTATTGTTCACGACAATTTCTACGGCTTCCCCTGCGTGTTTGTCTAATTCAACAACGGAGCCTGGCCCCAAGCCCAACACATCTCGCACGCGCATAACGGATCGTCCCAACTCCACCGACACCTGCACGTTTACATCCATAATCAAATCAACTCCGCTGCCGGTAACGTTATCAGCTCCGGCTCCAAGTTGGCCAAATGCAACTGATGGAACCACCGGATCGGAGTTTTGTTTTGCCTGCGATTGATCCACCGGCTGCCGATCGCTGACAAGTTCCGAATCTGCGCAGGGAGATGCCGCGTCTTGTTCGGATCCGGCTTTGATCAACTCCTGCAATTCTTCTTTGGACAAGGCTTCATCAGACATCTTTGAGTCCTCCATAACGGCGTCATTATTCGCGCCGCATATATGACTTTCACTGCATAGCGAAGTCAGAGAAATATACGTTCTGCACCCGCACGGTTTTCAGACATTTTTCGCAGGCGGTCACAAGCTCGGTCTTAAGCTGTTCTTTGCCGCACGGTTTATTGATTTCGGCGAGACGCTTGCTGCTGAGCACGCTTATTATCGCGTCGCGCAGCGGGGCCTTAACCGCAGTATCATCTCCCTCAGTTGTCGGCAGTTTGCCGGTGACTTCAAGGATAATATCCGTCTTGAGGTAATGTATTTCCGGCGTGTCCGCCAGGTTTACGATAAGCTCCCCTATCGGCAGCATATCGCCCGGCTCCTCTACTACGGGGATTTTTCCCTTTGGCGGAGGAGCTTTCTTCTGAAGCACCGCAACGCCTGCCACCGCGCAGGCAATGACCATTACAATTGCCATGATAATGATCGCAACTTTTCCCTTAGTGCCTACTGACATTCTTACTTCTCCCTGTCTGTATCCATATCATAGGATCCCGGCCTTTGTTCGGTCTGAGTATTTGCACGCGATTTTGCGCCCGATGTATTCTCGCTGGGCGTGTTTTTATTGGAGGCTTTGTTGCTTTCCGCAACAGCCCGGGCTGCAATGTCCGGTTTGATTGCGGGCGGCGGCGGCGCGATATCTTCGCGGGCCAGGATCACAATATCGACCCGTCGATTTTTGCGTCTGTTTGCCTCCGAATCATTTGTCGCGACAGGGTGCGTGCCCGCATATCCCGCCGCCGAGAACATTGCCGCATTCAAACCCTTGTCCTCGACGAGATATCTGAGCACGTTAGTAGCCCTGGCGGTCGAAAGCTCCCAGTTTGTGGGATACCTGCCTCCCAATCGAGGCGGAAGGTTGCAGGTGTGTCCCTCCACGCGCACGTTATTGTCTATTTTGACAAGCAATTCGGCTATCTTATTGAGCAGAGGCAGCGCGTGTTCGCGTATATCGGCGCGTCCGGAATCAAACAGCATATTGTCGCTGAGCATGCTGATTACCACGCCTCTGTTGTCGATGGTGACCCGTGCATTCTGTTTGAGCTGAGGGTCCATTTTTATATATTTGATCAACGGGTCGATCATTTGCCAGGTCGACACCGTTGTATCTCCGCCCATCGGCGAAGGCTTGGGAGAAAAGGACCCGGTTGTCCCCAGTATCGACTTGCCCTGCCCGCTGACGATGCCGCCAAAGCCACTGCGAATTGAGACAGCGGCTTCTCTGAACTTTGATAAATTGAGCACAGACATCGAGTACATCATAATAAAGAACGCCATAAGCAGCGTGATCATATCAGCGTATGTCAGCAGCCATCGCTCGCTGTTTTCGTGGCCAGAATCGGCCTTTTTCTTTCTCATGCTGCGAGAGCTTCCTCATGGGCCGCAGCCGTCGGCCTGTCGGCTTCGATTTTGTCTCTAATTGCCGGCGGCAGGAACGCCATCATTCTGGTTTCCACTATTCGAGCGTTGTCCCCGGCCTGGATCGAGAGGACTCCTTCGATAATCATTTCGCAAGCTACCACTTCCTCAGCGGTATTAGTCCTGAGCTTGCCCGCAATCGGGAGATATACGAGGTTGGCAAACATGACGCCATACAGCGTAGCAACAAACGCGGTTGCGATCGCGTGTCCCATCTCTCCCGGCTCCGAAAGTTTTGCAAGCATGTTAATCAACCCGATTACCGTGCCGATGATGCCCAGTGTCGGGGAGAACCCGCCCAGAGACGAGAAGAACGTTTCGCCAACCTTGTGGCGCTCCTGCATGCCGATTACTTCTGTTTCCAGTATTTCTCGAAGCATAACACTTGGGGTTCCGTCTACTACCAGCATAACGCCTTTACGCAGGAATTCGTTGTCCACCTCCTGCACGGCGACCTCGAGGCTGAGCACTCCTTCACGGCGGGCCTTTCGAGCAAAGCCGACCATAGTCCTGATCAGCTCCGGCGGGTTCATGACAGTTCCCTTGAACGCGCTGCGCACAATCGCCGGCAGGGAAAAGAGGGTCTTGATGGACGTGCCGGCTATGGCCGCGCCGATTGTGCCGAATACTACCAGCACAAACGCCGGCGTATTGACCAGCGATCCAAAGCTGCCGCCCTCCAAAATGACGGCAATTACCAAAGCTCCCCAGGCGATCACTATTCCGAGAATTGTTGCTATGTCCATGTTTCGAAGCCTCTCATCTCGGTACGAAGGAGATTCTGCCCTCTGGCGCCAAACGTTCGTCCGCTCTTGGATATCAAGCGCCTGTAGGCGATTACCTTTCCTACCACGTCCTCAACAGACTCTTTGACCATCACCTTTTTACCGGTTGTAAGTGAGATGATGGTGTCCGGAGTTTTTTCGACGGACTCTATCATGTCCGCGTTAACCACCAAGTCTGCATCGTTATATAGCGTCAGTTTGATCACTGTCTTCACCAACTCTTATCTTCGGACGATCAACCGTCAGCCATCAGGTAAGAGATGACTGACGGCCGATCGAACCCGACTCGATTATTACCTGATTTGCACCAGTTCCTGAAGGACCTGATCTGCGGTCGTTATGATTCTCGAGTTCGCCTGGAACCCGCGTTGAGCGATTATCATATTGGCAAATTCCTGTGCCAGGTCGACGTTGCTTGACTCCAGAAACCCGGAAGCGATCAATCCGCGTCCGCCGACTCCCGCCGCTCCGATGCGAGCCGTGCCGGAGTTGGGGGACTCTCCCATCATATTATTGCCCAGTCTGGTAAGGCCGGAAGGGTTTGTGAAAACCGCGACGGCGATCTTGCCCAGCGGACGCTTTGATGAGTTGCTGAAGTGGCCTGTGATAGTGCCGTCCTGGCCTATGCTGAACGACTCCAGAGTTCCCAAAGGAAGCCCGTCATTGTCTCCGCCCGGCGTTACCGACGACTTGCCGTCCATAGTGCCGATGCAGCTCATGCCGCTGGTATCGATTCTGATGTTCAGCGGCTGCAGGGATCCGTTGGGGACAGCAAGCTGCAGCGCGACATCGATGCCGCTGACCTTGCTCGCGCCTCCGGTGTCGAACCCTATCGTGCCGCTGGCGATCACGTTAGCAGCATCCGGCGATGTAACCTCATAAGCCCACTGCGGCTCACCGGTCACGCTGTCGTTGGGCATTCTGGTTAGCGCGATGTCCACATTGTGAACCGAGCCGAGCGAGTCATATATCGGGCTTTGAATGTGCTCGACGGTGCCTACCGCAGCTCCCAAATCCAGGTTTCCTACTACATTGAACCTGCTGGTTGCCCTTGCGTTTGCCAGCACGCCGACCGGGATATTGATTCCGGAACCGCCGTTGATCTCGCCGCTGGTGTTGATTTCACCGGTGATAAGGTCTGCCGACCATCCGAGGACTCTCATACCCGATGACGATGCCACAAGGTTGTTCTGAGCGTCAAGAGTAAACGATCCATCTCTGCTGTATACTCTTCGGCCGCCATCCGAGAGAATGAAATACCCGGCTCCATTCATCATCAGGTCTGTTTCGCTTCCTGTCGCGGTAGGGGAACCGCCGGTCATATTGGAGTCAATTGCTCCTACCGTCACGCCCAAACCCACTTGCACGGGGTTTGTTCCTCCATGCCCATCAAAAGGCCCGGTTCCGCCGGATATGGTCTGCGACAATGCTTCTTTGAAAGTCACACGACTGGATTTGTATGCAACCGTGTTGACGTTTGCGATATTGTTTCCGATCACATCCAGGCTGGATTTGAATGCTTTCAGCCCGGCTATGCCGCTATACATTGCTTGTATCATTTATTTATGACCTCCCGCGATCATCGGCCGCCTCAATCAGTCGGCGGCCACGCACTTCCTCAACGAGGTCCAGTGCGCGATTTCAGATTATTATTGCGCTGTCAATGTTGGTGAATACGCCGTCTTTTGCGCTCTCAGCGTCCAGCGCCGTTATCACTACCCGGTTCTTGACGCTCACAAGCAGCGCTAGGTCGTCCATAAGCACCAACGATTTGTCCGCGCCCTTGCCGTCGGCTCGATCAATTGCGCTCTCGAGCCGCGATTGTTCGCTTTCGGAGAGGGATACGTTGCGCTCGGCCAGCCTCTTTACCGCGTGGGCGGACAACTTGACCGCGCCCTGCTTCAAGACCTCAGCCTGAAGCGCTCCCGCGAAGTCGCCCTGCCCTGCCGTCTTATGCCGGACGGGGCCTGTTTGCGGCGCACCAACTCCCGATATCTGGTTGTTTAATTGAACCGGAGCCAATTTAGCTCATCTCCTTTCATGACCGGCTCCTGAAACAGCAATTTCCGTGCCCGGACATGATTCTCGCATCCTAAGGCGCGCTGCCCCGGATTCGAGCCTGCCATAGAGGCGCAATTCCCCAGCCTCAGTAGACAGTGACCACATTCGCCAAAAGAACCTTTTCGCTGCCGATATTGAGAATCGGCGAGCCATATTCGAATGTTACCTTGTCCACCCTGCCTGTGCGCGGCCCCTCAAAGTTCGGATCGGCGTATTCGATGGTCTTGCCGATCAGGGCAAACGCCTGAGATGCAATGCTGCTCTTTGACAGGCCTTCGAAGCCTGTGTTGAGGCTTTGCATCTGCTCAAGTGAAGAGAACTGCGCAAGCTGTGAGATGAACTCCTTGTCCTCCATAGGATTCATAGGATCCTGATAGCGAAGTTGAGTCACCAGCAGCTTCAAAAACGCGTCTTTATCGAGCGATTGCATTGTGTTTTGAGACACAATCATGCCTGAATTTGCCGTCGCGCTCGATACTCCGTCTATTGCCATTTATCCTGTCACCTCCTTTAAGCCAGCCAACTGTGGGCTGATTGTTTTGACATTGTCCACGCTCTGTGCATTGCCGTTTCCGCGACCGCAGGATTGATCGCTGCGTCGCGAACATAAGAATCGCTCGGCCTCGGCCTGAAGCCTCGGGAGTGCGGGTCGTTGTGACGCGGGTCCTGAGTGAACGCGTTGAACTGCGCGCCGACCGATACCGACACCGAGTCCATTCGGACACCGACCTTAGCGAGCGAATCTATGAGCAGAGGCAGATGCGCCTCCAACAGACCCTGAACTCTCCTGTTGGACGCTTCGATGTGCGTTGACATCCCGCCCGGATCGCTCTTCACGCTCAATTGCAGAGATCCGAGATCGGGGGGATTGAGCTTGACTATCAGGTTGCTGCCGCCATCTATGTGCTGCAGCCTGACCTGCCGGACAACTTGATCAATAACCCGAACGTGTAACTCCGCGCTCGATGCGGGGGATACAGGGGAAACGGGCGCAGACTGCAACTGCGCCGCTGCCTGAAAACCAGCCGCCACGGTCGCTACCGGAAGAGGCTGTTCGGGACGCGAATTGACCGGCTGCGCTTCATTCGCTGCATCTACTGTCGGAACGGCTACGCGCTCGACTGTTGGTGCGATTGACTCATCTGAAGCTGCAGCCCTGACGTTCATCGCCACTTGAACGGGCAGATCCTCGACCGAAGCCCGCCTGACCGGATTACTGGCCGCTTCGTTAGTTGTCACAGTCGATACTTGAATCGGCTGTTCAGGCCGGGAAATAACCGACTGCGCTTCGTCAGATGCATCTACTGTCGGAACAGCTACTTGCTCGACTTGCGGTGCGACTGACTCACCTGAAGCTGCGGCCCTGATGTTCATCGTTGCTTGAACGGGCAGGTCCTCGACCGCAGCCTGCCGGGCCGGATTACTGGCTACATCGTTAGCCGCCGCAGCCGACTCTTGAGGCACGCGGCTGATTGCATCAGTTTCGAGGGCAGCCTTCCGAACGATTAACTCGTCGGAGGGCGTTTGCTGTATGGGTTGCTCCGAAACTTCGGACATAGCGAGACTGATGAATTGTTGATCAGCCTCCGCCGACTCCACAGCGAACTGCTGAAGAGTTGCAGCCTGAGGCATAGACGATTCGCGGGCATTCACTAGAATATCCGCCGTCACGCTGTTCGCATCCGACTGCGGTTTCACGCCCGATACTGATGCATTTGACGACACTAACCAGTCCGGCATTTTTATGTCCGGAACAAGTTGCAGTTCAAAAGCGGCCGTATCCGACGCAATCGCCGGTGTTGCTATCAGGCCAGGATTGAACGCGATTTGATCGGTTGTCTGCGTGACCGCGTCCTCTTCTTTGGCCACAGGCAGCGCGGAATCGTCCGTCAATAAGCCACGCTCGATTTTCGCCTCAACAAGCGGAATCAAGGTGTCTGCGAACAGAGACGACTCCACCGCCGTTTGCAGATCGACAGGCGCTTCCGTTTCGAGGCCAGCCATCGGCTTCGCAGCCAGATCACAGAATATATTCATTGCTTCATCACCTCCTTTCTGTATGATTGAAATCTCAGGGCGTAAAGTAATCGTCTCTATATGAGAGCACTTTCGCCACGTAGTTTTGTGTCTCTCGATAGGGTGGCACGCCGCCGTACTTCGCCACGCTGCCGGGGCCGGCGTTATACGCGGCAAGCGCAAGATCGACATCGCCGTAACGATCTAGCTGTTGTTTGAGATATCTCGTGCCGGCATCGATATTCTGAGCGGGGTCAAACGAATCGGTGACGCCCAGCGTCCTTGCGGTTGCCGGCATCAGTTGCATCAACCCCTGTGCGCCCGCAGAGGAAATTGCGTTGGGATTGAAGCTGCTCTCCGCTTGAATTACTGCCTTAATGAGCGAGGCATCTACTCCGTGTTTTGCGCCGGAGGCTTCTATGAGATCATCGTAAGCGGAATTTGAGGGAGCGGATGCGGCATTCGCAGAAAGCTGATGCGCCTGAAGCAGGTACTGCGGAAAAAACGGCTGCAGGGCGTCGCGTTTAATAGCCGGGCCCGCAGTAGAATGCGAGACTACTCCAACAGCCCCTTCCTGTCCGGGATGAGCGAACCTTGCCTTTATTTCCCCTATTCTGGCAAGCACGGCAGAGAGGTTTTCCAGCATCACATCCTCCTTGCGTAGGCGAGCGATGCGATTTCATCGAGCGTGCTTTGTTCGATTCGAGCCTGCTCTGCAATATATTCGATTTCTTTGCGATCACGCAGGGCTTCGATCAATTTTCTCTGCTTCATCGCTTCTGCGACCTCATCACGTTTTTCGTCGAGGCGTTTTTTTATGGCCTCGATGGTGAGTATTTGGACCTTTATATCGTCACGCAGCGCCTTCGCCCAGGTGTCGCATATCTCGAACGCACCCGCTGACGAATCGCCGCTCTCAGTTAACTTATCGAAAAACTGCCACGCATGCTTTAGCTCTATTTGCAATTTGCGCAGACATGCCTTCTCCTGCGACTCCTCGCGAAGCAGTTCGGCAAGCTGCGCCTGAAGCAGATTCTCTTTTGATTTCCGCTGATCAAGCAGCGTCTGCAGTTTGAACTGAAACTTCCTCACTGTCCCCGAATATCTCCCCAAGGGCTATTCCCGCCGCTTCGAAATCAGATGGTTCATCGACTCCCTGCCGCAAAAATGAGTTGACCTCGTCTATCTTGCTCAGCGCGTAGTCTATTCCGGGATTGCTGCCCGATACGTAGGCTCCGATGTTGATGAGGTCTTCACTGGTGCGATATGTCGAGAGCACATCGCGCAGCCTGCCCGCACGCATTCGTCTTTCAGGCTCGGTGATCTCCGGCATCAACCTGCTTACGCTGGATAACACGTCGATTGCGGGATAATGGTTGCGCGCAGCCAAGTCACGGCTAAGCACAATATGTCCGTCCAATATGCCGCGGACGGTGTCGGCGACCGGCTCGTTCATGTCGTCGCCTTCCACTAAAACGGTGTAAAGGCCGGTGATCGATCCCTTTGAGCTTGTCCCGGACCTTTCCAGCAAAGATGGAAGCACGGCAAAGACCGATGGAGTGTAGCCGCGTGTTGTGGGGGGTTCCCCGGAAGCCAGGCCAATTTCACGCTGCGCCCAGGCGACTCGTGTTACGGAGTCCATCATCAGCAACACGTCCAGTCCCAAATCCCGAAAATACTCGGCGATGCCGGTTGCCACTTGCGCGCCTCGAAGACGTACGACCGGAACCGTATCGGAGGTAGCCACGACCACCACCGACCGCGCCAGACCCTCCTCCCCAAGGTCTCTTTCAATAAAATCTCGAACCTCGCGACCTCGTTCGCCTACCAGCCCAATCACATTCACATCGGCGGAGGTATTGCGAGCCATCATCCCCAACAGTGTGCTTTTTCCCACTCCGCTGCCCGCGAATATGCCCACCCTCTGTCCGCGGCCTATCGTAAGCAACCCGTCGATCGCTCGCACTCCCAAAGACAGGGGTTCTGATATGCGCTTTCGATTCAATGGGTGTGGCGGCTGACCTGCCGCGCATATCGTCTGCTCACCAACTATCGGGCCTTTGCCGTCAATCGGATTGCCCAGACCATCCAGAACACGTCCTAAAAGCGCGTGTCCGGCTGGCGCTTGAAGTTGAGAGCCGGTAGACACCACCGAGCAATCCGGGCGGATATTGGCGACGCTTCCGAACGGCATCAATAATGTCCGGCCCTCGCGAAACCCGACGACTTCGGCGCTGACGCTCTCCTCGTTGCGCCCGCTCTCTATGAGGCATAGCTCACCCACGCTGCAGGCCGGGCCTTGAGATTCCACCAGGACGCCGATGACCTGCACAACGCGACCGTTAATCCGGCAGGTGTCCGTCCGCTTTATCGTCTCCCGGTATTTGGGCAGGTTCAGTATTCGTTTGGCTGAATTCATTGTTGAATGCGTCCATCAGCTTTCTGCGTATTTGCTCCATTTGAGTTTCAATGCGCGCATCGAACTCCCCGGATGGCGATTCGACGACGCAACCGCCTGCCGATATTCGCCTGTCGTCAACAATGTTGAGTTCGCGCAGGTGTTCCGCTGCGCTTAGAAGCTCGTCTCTTGTGGCGCGCAGATGCGCAACCTCAGCGGGGTTTACTCGAACGGTGGCCTCGTCTCTGACTTTGAGCCGACGCAGGCACATCTTGAGGGTGCGGGCTACAACCTGCGGGGTTGTCTTGATCTCGTGCCTGATGATCTTCTCGGCGATATCCACGCACAGCGTCAGCGCATGCTCCTCTATCGAATCGACAAGCTCCGCGCGTTCCTGCGATTCTTGTTCTATTGCGGCTTGCAGCTCCCCGAAAAGCTCATCGAATGATCGATCCGCAGCTTTGATTCCTGCGTCGTAACCATCGGCATACGCGCTGTCCATAAGCGCCCTTGCTTCGGACTCCGCCGTTCGGACGATCAACTCGCACTGCTGCTTTGCCCTGGAGATAATGTTATCCGGGTCGAGTTTGGCTTCGATTTCTTCCTCAAAAGAATCCGGGCTGAGTAGCAGCGGTCTGGAATCGAACAGATGACCCGGGCCGGATTTGATAACTTTGCTCATGACTGGCTCCCGACGCCGGTCAGGGCAGCCTGACGCATCGTCTCGACGACCTTGCTTTGCGCATCCTCGACCTCTCGGATTTTCAGACGCGCCGATGACTGTAGTTGCTCACGCATAAGTTGCGCGGTCGCAGAAGGCAGGTTTCGCAGGACTGCATCCGCTACATCCTGACTTGCCACCCTTAGACTCAGGCTCAGATCATCAATTTCGACGTTTTCAAGTAAAGCGCGGATTTGATCGTCAGACAAGCCGACAAGGTCATCTAAAGATGTGATTTCCGTTCTGGATTGTCCAGCCGAATCTGCATTGGGAGGCGCGTCGAACCGCTGGCGCATAAGGCCATCGACCGCAGCAATGACGTCCGGCGATGCGTTATTCCTGCCGGCAAGGCTTTTCACTACTTTGTCCCGGCAGCTATCATCCAACCTAGCCAGTACCAGCGCAGCAGCTTTGGAGGAGAGATGCGAAAGGACAAGCGCAATTGTATTAGGACGCTCCCCGGCAATGGCATTGGCGATTTCGGTCGGTTGGCGACTTTCGAGCCAGCCAAATGGGCGGGTATTTGATTGTTTTATAGCCGCGCTCACCTCGTCGAGCACCTGGTCACGAACAACCGACCTGACCGAGCGCATCCTGACGATCTGCGCGCCAAGCAGTTCGCGCTCGTGCGGGCTTAGTCGATCGAGTACCGCCTGCGAGGCGCCGGCGTCCAACGACATCAATAGAATGGAAGCCTTTTGCAGGCCGCTGAGTTTTTCTTCTGTCGCTATCATTTATCCTATTTTTCCGCCATCCACGATCTCACCAGCCGAGCCAGATCCTCCGGATTCGACTCACTTACCTCCGGCGGCAGTTCGCTCTTTGAACCGCTCTCTGACTGTGCGGTATGCGGCTCCGTGCGCTCGGGCTGCATTTGCGCAACCGCCTGAGCAACTGATGTATGTTCCGCCTCTTCTTTGACCGCTGCGGACGGGTTTGTTGCGGGAGCCTGCAGCTTTATGCCCATCACAATGGATCGCAGCAGCAGGAGAAATCCTATCAGGAGTATTACCGCGCCGGCGTTCTTGGCGATGGTGGCGATCAACTCATTTCTTGAAGCGGTTGCCATCTCTTTGGCGACCTGTTTTTGAGTTGACGTGTCGAAGGCCACGGCCTGCACAGTCACCTGATCGCCACGGTCTTGATCGATGCCAGCGGCAGCATTTACCGCCTGGCGGATGTGCCCCACCTGTATGCCGCTGACCGATTTATCCACCAGCACAGCCACAGAAAGTCTTTTCACCTGTCCCGGAGCAACCGTCGTTTCTTCGATGGTTTTGCTGACCTGGTATAGGGCCGTGGTCGTGGAGCGGCTGTATTTATCGCCGGTCGATGAACTGATACCCGTCGTCACACCTTGTATCGCGGGAGGGATCACCGAACCGCTGTAGTCCTCACTTGAGGTCTCCTGAGAGAGCATCACGCCTGTCGCGGATTGGCCTGTATCCTGCTGGCTGCCGACTCGTTCGGAGGCGGGCTGATAGGTTTCGGACCTGGTCTGCCTCTGGTCAAAATTCATGTCCGCGCTGACACGAACGACCGCTTTATCGGCTCCGACGATTCTCGTCAGCATGCTCTGCAGGTTGTGCGCTACTTCATTTTCGTACTGCCGCTTGAGCTTCGACTGGCTGGCATTGAGCATGCCATGCGAGCCGGAGGATGAGGACTCGCTGAGCACGTTGCCATCCTGATCTATCACATCGACGTTTTCGGGTTTCAGCCCTTCGACCGCGCTTGCTACAAGGTGCACGATGCCTCCGACCTGTTCGTCGGAGAGCGGCACGCCGCGGCGGATTTTCAACGCTATCGAGGCTTTAGCGGGCTGCTGTTCGCTAGCAAACACCTTGTCCTCTGGCAAACTGATATGAACTCTGGCGCTGAGCACAGGCCGCAGTTGTGAGATTGTGCGAGTCAACTCCCCGGAAATCGCCCGCTGGTAGTTGAGTTTTTCGGCGAACTCGGTCATGCCGAAGTTGCTCTTATCGAACAATTCGAAGCCCACGCTTCCGCCTTGCGGCAGTCCTTGAGTAGCCATCTTCAGGCGCAGGTCGTGGACTTTATCCGCCGGCACTTCGATAGTGCCTCCATCGCCGGTAAGCTGATACGGAACCTTATCGTCGTTGAGCTTTTGCGCAATCGCGCCCGCATCCTCCCCTGCCAGACCGGAAAATAACACGGCCATACGAGGCTTGGAGGCAATCATGGTAACAAATGTCCCAACCACAACCGCAACTGCGACGAATGCGACCACCACAGCGCGTTGCGCACTGCTGAGGTCGTTCCATAGTCTCCCCAGGGCTGCAAAAGGCCCCAGTTTCTTTAACTGATCCATAGATCTCTCCGAAATCCGTTGGCGCGATCAAAAACCGCGCCCGGCGCAACCGTAAATCGCGTTGCTATATCTGCATCCTCATAATTTCCTGATAGGCTTCTATCACCTTGTTTCGCACCTGAATGGTGAAATCGAGTGCGAGTTTTGCTTTTTGCATGGCGATCATAGCCTTGTGCACATCCTCAACATCGCCGGAGGCAACGTCTACCGCGAGCTTATCGGCCTGTGTCTGCAGCGAATTGACTTCTGCAACCGCTTTTTTTATGGTCTGCGTAAAATCGACAGGTGAAGCCGTGCCTGTTTCGCCCGCCTTCAATCCCTCGCTGCGCTCAGAGACCGTCTTGTTTATGCTCGTCAGCGCCTCGGTCATTTTTGTCGGATCAATTGGTCCTATTCGCATAAGCAAAATCCTCTATGGCTAAAACTCTATCCTTTGCCTATTTCAATACCGGCTGCAATCATCGACTTGGTGGCGTTCATCGCAGTAACGTTTGCTTCGTAGGCTCTGGTGGCCGATATCATATCCACCATTTCTTCAACCACATTGACATTGGGCATTTTGACGTAGCCCGCAGTATCCGCATCCGGATGGGCCGGGTCGTAAACCATCCTGTAGTCGGTGGTATCCTGCGATATGCCGGCCACCTGTACTCCTGCCGGCGCATGATTGCCCAGGGTTTGATCGTAGACGCTGCGAAATGATATGCGCTGTCGACGATATGGCCCTCCGTCTGCGGTGCGGGTGGTGTCCGCATTTGCGATATTGTTGGCGATGACATCCATTCGCGTGCGCTGGGCGGAAATACCCGATGCGCTTATATCAAAAGAGGAAAATCTACCCATCCTACTTCTTGCCCTCCGTTATTGCGGCGCGCAGCATCGCTGATTTGTTTTCCAGAAGAGTAGCTACCGCCTTAAACTTGAGTGATGTCCGGGCGAGATCGGATATTTCCACGTCAATGTTGACGTTGTTGCCGTCGAGCCTCGAGGGGCTGAGCGTGTCTATATTGTCCACAGGAGCCAGTTTTTGCAGACCCTGGCGAATTGCATCCCCGGTTTTGTAGTCCAGCACGCGCCTTAGCTCGTCCTCGAATGAAACACTATGGCGTTTATAGCCCGGCGTCTCCACGTTGGCGATGTTGTTGGCTATCGCTTTCTGCCGGCTGGCAGCGGCGTCAAGTGTTTTCGAAAGCGCCGTGGCTGTAATGTCGCTTAATATATCTGATGCCAATATAACTCCCCCTTTCGGACGCGCAGCTATGCAGCAATTACCGTGCCAGGGGAAATTAAGAGGAATGCAGTATAGGCGTGGATATGAGGTTGCTGATTATAATCGGGCGTTGGCGAGCTTGATTTTGCGCCGTATATCCAAATTTCTAAGCGTGAAATAGACGAGCAGGGTCAATATGGCGTTGCCAAGGCATTCTCCGGCAATCTTGCGCGCCACAACTATAAGATCGGACTGTGGGTTTCCGAGCAGAAACAGCACCTCGCATACCACCGTAAGCCATACGGCGGAAAGTGCGGGAACAAGGGGATTTTCACTAAAAAGACGAGTGGTGACCAAGCCGGAAAGAAAGCCGGTGATTGTTCGGGTGATGATGAAACTGCCCATGCTCAGCCCGACATATCGGCCCTGAAGCAACCCGGCAACAAAGCCCAGCACCGCGCCGAATTCGGGATCGGCCGCAAGCGCATACGAAATGAGAACCACTATGATAAGGTCAGGTTTTGCGCCCCATATCGATATGAAATCCGGCAGATTGCCCTGAAGTCCGGCAGCCGCAATCAGTGTCACTATGGGCCAAAAGTACCTCATAGTGATATACTCTGTCCAGGTTCGGCCACAAAAACCTGCTCAATTTGATTGAGCCGCACGCTCGGTCGAACCAATGCCGTAGCGCTGCCAAGGACCTTGTTGTGCACCACTTTTACGACGCGCCCGATAATCAGCCCTTTTGGGATCACCCGGCCCATTCCGGAGGATATGACTACATCGCCGATTTTTACATCCGCATCTTTTGGCAGATAGGAAAGGGTTAAATAGTCCCCGCCCTGCCCTTGAATTATGCCGTTGCATCGGGATCGCTGAACCATTGCGCCGACGGCGCTGTTGGAATCGGTGAGGGCGATTATCCTTGCGCTGGAACGATCGACATCGAGCACCTGTCCTATCAGCCAGCGTCCGGAGGTAATCACCGCCGCGCCTTTTCGAATGCCGGATGTTCTTCCGCGATCTATCGCAGCAGTATCAAACCAGTTGCTTTCGTTGCGGGCTATAACTTCTACGGCAACCATTTTCAGCTTTGTGGATTGCTTGAAATCGAGGGCTGCTCTCAGGCGTGCGTTTTCGAGTTTGATCTCGTCAAGCTCCGCGTTTTTAGCCCGCAGGCTGACTACTTCCTTTCGCAGTTGTGCGTTTTCCTTGAGGATAGATCGACGGGGCCTTGCCGCATCGCCGGTCACTCCTGCCGCCACCGCGGTCAAATGAAAGGCCGATGCGCTCGGTTTCATAATGAGGGAAACCGCTTCAAGTACGATAAAGGACCTGCCGCTTTCAACCGCTCTATCGTGCGCGACTCCTATCCCGATTCCGAGCGCGACAAGCACAAGCAGCGTCAATACAGCCTTTTCTCGAAGCAAAGAAAGCATTGTCAATTCTGTTGGAGCTGCCAGGTCGATTGCCTTAGCAGCGCTTTTTTCAAAGCAGGATTGGTCTCGGATTCATCAAGAGCCTTGGCCGTGCCCAGAACCACGCAACTGAGAGGGTCCGCTGCAATGTGAACCGGCATTGCAGTCTCCGCGGTCAGAAGTAGGTCCAGTCCCCTGAGCAGTGCGCCGCCGCCAGCCAGCACGATCCCGCGCTCCATAATATCGGCGGCAAGCTCCGGCGGAGTTAGCTCGAGGGTCAACTTGACAGCCTCGACGATCTCAAAAACCGGCTCGCGAATCGCTTCGCGGATATCCTGGCTGGTGACAACTGAGCCGCGGGGCAGGCCCGATACCAAATCGCGTCCCCGCACCTCCATAGACATCTCCTGCTCGATTGGATATGCCGAGCCAATCTCCAGCTTGATTTCCTCTGCCGTTCTAGGGCCAATTAGCAAATTGAATGCCTTGCGCACGAAGTTGATGATCGCCTCGTCAATCTCGTCCCCTGCCACCCTGATGGATCGACTGGTTACGATGCCTCCCAGGGAGATCAAGGCGACCTCGCTGGTTCCTCCGCCGATGTCAACTATCATACATCCCGTAGGCTCGCTTACGGGCATCCCTGCCCCTATGGCTGCCGCAAATGGTTCTTCGAGCGTATAGGCTTCCGCAGCTCCGGCTTTAATGGCAGCTTCCTTTACGGCGCGCCACTCGACCTCGGTCACTCCTGAGGGTATTCCAACCGCCACCATAGGCTGAATCAACCCGTTGTGACGGTGCACTTTGCGAATAAATCCGCGAAGCATAGCCTCCGTCTGGTCGAAGTCGGCAATTACACCATCTTTGAGCGGGCGAATCGCGATAATGCTGCCCGGGGTGCGTCCCAGCATACGCTTGGCCTCTTCGCCCACTGCCAACACTCTTCTGGATTCGCTGTCCAGCGCAATAACACTTGGCTCCCTGAGCAGAATGCCTCGCCCTCTGACGTGTACGAGCGTATTGGCAGTGCCAAGATCAATTCCGATAGCCCTGGAGAACCTGCTGAAAATTTTGGATAGGATTCCCATCTGAACTTTATCAACCCGCCTTAGCTTGGACGTTTCCATTATTTTCAATCACTACACCAGCTTCAGGCATTTATGATACCACAAAACCTATGGCTGTTTCGAGGTAATAGCTCACTTTCCTTGAGTTCACGCTACATTATATCTCACTCGCGCCGGGAACCTCTGCGTCACAGCACGGGTAACAACTCACTCTTCGTGAGTGGTTGTAGCAACTGGCCTCTGTCCCATCCACACAGACTATGTCATTTCGAACGAAGTGAGAAATCTGCTTTTTTCGATGTCCGAAGTTCTAGGTCCGATGTCCGATACGGGAAACCGCAAACCCTCTCAATAACCCTTCTAACTTCTAACCTCCAACCTCTAACCTCTAAACCTCGGCTGTTGCCTCGGAATGACAAAAATTGGAGGCTACGCATAACCCTCTCAATAACTCTTCTAACCTCTAACTTCCAACCTCTAACCTCTAGGACTCATCATTCGTTAGCTTTTACCAGCACGGGTATCGGGTATAATGACAGGAGTTGTTATGAGAATAATTTCCGCGAGCAGAAGGGCCGATATTCCCGCATTTCAGGCAGAATGGTTCGCAGACTGCGTGAATCAGGGTTTCGTGAAGTGGCGAAATCCGTTTGGCGGTCAGGAACTTGAAACCTCGCTTTTGCCGGAAGATGTGGCGGCTATTGTTTTTTGGAGCAAAGATTATGGCCCGCTGCTGCCGCATCTGCCGGGGCTTTATGAGCGCGGGTATCGTTTCGTATTTCACTTTACCATCACCGGCCTGCCGAACCTTTTTGAACCCTGCGTCCCTCCTGTTGAGACCGCCATACGCCTGGCGCGGCTGCTGGCCGATGAGTATGGGCGAGAGGCGGTGCTGTGGCGATATGATCCGGTGCTGGTCTCTACGATCACCACGCCGGATTATCACAGGAATCGTATCTCCGAACTGGCATCTGCTCTTGATGGCAGTTGTTGTCGATGTTATATCAGCTTTCCGACTTTCTATGGCAAGGTCGAGCGCCGTCTCGCCGGATTGAGGCAGCAGACGGGAATAGAGTGCATAAAATTGCCGGTAGAAGAAAAAATCGCCCTGGCGCACGATCTGGCCCAAATAACAGCCTCACACGGAATCGAAATGCTGTCTTGCTGCGGGGATTATCTGGTTTCTGATCTGATCGCCAAAGCCAGATGCGTGGACGCTGAGTTGCTGTTAAAACTGTATCCTGAACGGGAATTTGCGCTGAAGCACAGGGGAACACGAGAGGAATGCGGCTGCTTCGAGAGCGTTGACATCGGGACTTACGGTGCATGCAAACACGGGTGTATTTACTGCTACGCCAACAGGTAGCACTGGGATTGGCGGCAAACGGAGTTAATCTTTGAGCAGCTTTTTGAGCTTATCCTGTGCAGTGGTAAATCGGCACCCGATTATATGCTCGCGCTCATTGTTCAGCTTGGCGCGCAAAACCTCAGCGATTAATGATATTTTATCGGAATCCGTTTTGGGCCTGATTTCTACGTGCAGCATCTCGCCCGGCATTATTTCCTCCGGTATCACGAGGCACGCGCCGCCAAGGCTGAGGTCCTTCGTTCGACCGACTCCAAACTCAAGCTCGGTCTCATCTTCCGATACGCGCGCATAATTGATTGGCAACTCCACCATAGTGCGGGGACTGGTTCTGCGCTGTGCTCGGTAGATCACGCGGGGTTTGTCGAGTACGAGCACAGGCTCTTCTCCTGACGATGAGGAGAGCACATTGGTTGTGAAGCTGTAGTATGCATCGCCGGCGGCCAACCCTACCCTGACAGCAGTGCGCGGGGGCACGGCAAGGGATTTGCCGCATTGTTTAGGTGACTCGACGCTGAGGGATACATCGTTCTTGCTGCTGATTCTGGAGGGATATGTCCTGGTTTTGCCGGCATCGTGCACCTCGACGGTCACCTGCTGGCCCCTGGCAAAAAGAACAGTCGACTCAGGCATGCGACAATCAGGCCGGTCAGCGCCTCGGCTCTGTGACGTGCAATGAACGAGGTTGACCAGGCTGTCGAGATCAAATGGCTTGTTGACATAGGCAAAGACGCCGTGGTTTCTTGCCTGTTCCATAGCCTCGGCATTTTCGCAGGCGGTCATCACGATCACAGGCAGAGAGCAGCGCATGCCACGGATCTTCTCCAGCGCAGTCAATCCATCCATTTTAGGAAGAATGAGATCAAGCAGAACTACGTCGTATTGTGACTCGCGAACTTTCTCTACTGCCTGGAGACCGTCATGCACTGATGTGACGTCATAGCCACTCTTGGCAAGCTTAGCCCCTATTATGCGGCACAGATTTACCTCGTCGTCAACGACAAGGATGCTGCCCTTTGTAACCATATCGTGGAGCCTCCAGACTTCACTGGGTTGGATGACGGTTTCTTGAGATCACCCACCCTAACTATTTTAATGCAAAAAATATGCCATTGGGCAAATTTTCCGTTGGCTTTGGCTGCAAATATGACGAAGTTGCAATACCTATCAGGTTATGCACAGGCTGTGCATAAAATGTTGAACACCTGTTGCACGGAGTCCTGCAAAGGCGCAACTGGTGGCAATTCCGGCCTGCTGCGCAGGATTATGCCTTATAGTTTAGCACACCTGATCCATAAAGCCATCTTTTCGAGAAAAAACCGATCGTTCTCCATGAGAACCATCGTCCCATTGCAAGGAAAAAATATAATGATTCGGTTGAAATCGAATTAAGTTTTTTATTGAGCTGAATCCACAGCCATAATAACATCGCCATTAATCGCAGGCGCGGGCATCACTTTCGAAAGCGCATCGGCAGTCGTCCTGGCCGGTTTCTGTTCGGCTTTGGCAAACAGAGATGCCGGCGCAAGGGCTGTTTTGGCGTTGTTGTAGTCTTTGGATTTTGAATATACAACGAGAAGATTGGTCAGCTTTCTAACCGGATTTGCACGGTAGGAGCCTCCGCCATAAAACCCTGTCGAGGAACCTCCGTCCAGCAACAGAGCATCGACCGCTCCGAGCTTTGCCATCAACCCGGCAATTGCATGCAGGCTGATCTTGGAGTTGACCGCCACTATCAGCAGCTTGCCCGCTCGATTTATCCCGACCGCGGTGCGCGCCGCGGGTGCGGATAGCGAACCTCCGAAGCCTTCCTGCTTGAGGCGCACCGATACCGCGCCATTGCTGACCAGTGCAGGGCCGCAGCTCAACACCGTCTCATATCCCGCCCACGCGGTTTTTCTCCCGCGAGCCATTGGCACAATGCTGGCCTTGTTATCTGTATCAATGCAAAGCGCCGATCCAATGCAGCCGCTGTGAACAACGGCTCCGCACACGGCAATATCCCCGGTAGGCAAAAGGCTGCGGGTATCAAAAAAAGTGCCGGTGATGGCCGCTGTCGGCGCGGTGCGGGTGACAATCGACTTAAACGACTCACTCTTGCCAATACCGCCGCGGGCCAATGCCACAGAAACTCGGGTTTCGGGGTCAGCCAAATTGACGGTAACGAGATGGGCATGGATTTTGTCGCGATGGATCTTTTCGTAGACGACACTGGAAGCGGATACCGACACCGGTATGATCAAAGTGACAATGGTGGCAATAAGTCTACTTTTCATGTCGCATCCCTTTCAGCCGCAGGTAATATATCAGGATGCACAAGGGATGCCTTCGAATATGACATATCTACCAGTTTTTTGATCGTTAACTGGTGATACTGCGTGTTTTATGGTCGTCAGGTTGTCTGTGCGACGTACTCGGGACGGCACGCGGCTGATTCTCTCAGTGCGACTTTGCGAGGTTTTATTGCTGAGGGTTGCTGTTTTTATTGATTTCGATTTGAAGAGCTTCGAAGTAGCTCTCGAATGTGCCGATGTCTCGCCTTATTTCATTGTCCTGCAGCGCGACACACCACACTTCTGCGCCGTCATCAAGCATAAGTCCGACCGAATCGGTGATCTGCAGTTCTCCGTTCGCGCCGGGCGTTGTGCGGCGGATATAGTCGAATATGGTCGGGTCAAACGCATATCTGCCGGCAATGGCATATTCGCTGGGAGCGTCAGCCGGGTCTGGTTTTTCCACCAGCCCGTCAATAGGAAAACTGGGAGCTATGCCATCTTTTGGCTTTACAATGCCGTAACGAGAAACTTCGTCGCGCGGCGTTTTTTGCACCACAATAACTCCGGCGGCATCGGTTTCTGCGAATGTATTCAAGACCCTGCTAAAGGGCAGTATTTTTTGGTTGGTGTCGATAATTGAGTCGCCCAGCACGACGGCAAATGGGTCGCATCCGACGAAGTCTTGAGCGTATGAAATAGCATCCGCAAGTCCCTTTTGCTCGGTTTGGAACGTATATTCGAATCGCACACTCCCGATTCCGTCGCCAAAGTGCGTTCGGATGGCTGTTTTTTGCTCGGAGATGACGAACAAGACTTCACTGATGCCCGCCTCAATGACCTCTTCTACGATGTGTTCGAGCACGGGCTTTGTGCCGAGCGGAATGAGTTCTTTGGGCACTGCTTTTGTGAGCGGCAGCAGTCTCGTTCCCTTGCCGGCTGCCGGAATTACAGCCTTTGTGATCAGCCTATTGTCATGTGGCGCAGTCATTTGGGCGCTCCTGCCGTGGTTTGGGATAGACGATGGAGCCGATGAGGGGACTCGAACCCTTGACCTGAGCTTTACGAAAGCCCTGCTCTACCAACTGAGCTACATCGGCTCGAAGGTGGTGCCGAGAGTCAGAGTTGAACTGACGACACGCGGATTTTCA
>JAAYKE010000001.1 GCA_012522575.1 Armatimonadota bacterium
AATGCCGAATAGCAGAAATGCCGATGAAATCGCAGCCATGATCAGATATTTGATCGCGGCCTCAAGTGAAAACCTGCTGGCTCTCGTGTATCCGATTAATCCGTATAAAGAGACGCTCAAAGTCTCCAGTCCAAGGAAAAACGCGGCGAAATTTGCGCTTGCTGCGATTACTAACATTCCGCTGAGGGCAAACATCATCAAAATATAAAACGCTTCTCCGCGCTTTTCATGGGCGCGCATATAATCAAAGCTAAGCAGCGTCACGAGAGCCGCCACAACCAGCAGCGCACCGCACATCATCAGGGAATACTGGTCGATTCGAATAAGCGGAGTGACCGTTCTGGGCGCAAGCGGCAGGCAGATAAATATGCTCGCAAACGCTGCCATCAGAGCTGCAATGGCAATCCAGTATGCGACCAGTGAGCTTCGCACAAACGCCGCTACCAGCATCATCACAACGCCCGCGTAAGCAGGGATAATAAGCGGCAATATTGCAATGATGTCGCGGCTATTCATACGATTCACCTGTCGGCAGAGCGCGCTCAACCGTTGTCAATGATTTGTCGACTGTATCGAACACAGGCTGAGGATGCAAGCCGATCCACAGTAACAAAGCGGCCAGAACACCTAGAATTGCAACCTCGCGCGCTGTCAGGTCCGCCGGTTTCAGTTCATTGACGTTTAGCCCGAACATCGACCTTTGCACGAGCCACAATGCGTAGACTACGGAGGCGATCAACCCTAATGCGGCAATTACCGCAAGGGGCGGGCTGGCGGCAAATGTGCCCAACAATACGAGGAATTCTGCTACAAAGTTACCCAATCCCGGCAGTCCAAGCGCTGCCAGTGCAAAAAATAAAGTGAACCCTCCGAGCTTTGGCGTGACCTCCCATAAGCCGCCCAGCCGGGAAAGCTCACGGGTTCCGGTTCGCTGCTGCACCGCGCCCGCAATGACGAACAACGCGCCTGTTGCAAGCCCGTGGCACACGATTACCAGGACCGCTCCTCTTATGGCTATAGCATTTCCCGCATAGATTCCAAGAAGCACGAAGCCCATGTGGCTTACGCTGGTATATGCTACCATTCTTTTGAGGTCACTTTGAGCGTATGCAAGAATAGCCCCATACAGCACTCCGGCTGCGCCCAGAGCCATTAATATCGGAGCAATCGTGCGCGACGCCTCCGGGAAAAGCGGTATTGCGAAGCGCAGTATGCCGTATGCGCCGGTCTTGAGCAGCAACCCGGCCAGAATGACGCTGCCGGCAGTTGGAGCTTCGGTATGCGCGTCGGGCAGCCACGTATGCACCGGAATCGCAGGCAACTTGACCGCAAAACCAAAAATCAAGCCCAACATAAGCAGCATAGCCGCGCCTGCAGGCATTGCGGTCCCTATAAGCGCATCATAATCAAACGATCCCTTGCCCGCATATACATACAGCCCTAACACGCTGATGAGAATAAACAGCCCGCCAATAAACGTGAACAGGAAAAACTTTATTGCAGCGTAGCGGCGGTTTTCGTGCCCCCATATCGCAATCAAAAAATACATCGGGATCAGCATCGCTTCCCAGAAAAAGAAGAAAAGAAGCAGGTCGAATGCCAAAAATGCTCCCAGTATTGCCGTGACCAATGTCAGCAAAGCCAGATGAAACAGCCCCGCCTGATGCTGAATTTCCTGCCATGAACACGCAACCGCCACCATCGCAAGCAAACCGGTAAGCAGCACGAGCAGCAGGTTCAGGCCATCGAGGGCAAGATGATAGCTCAACCCGAATTGAGGAACCCACGGCTTATTGACCTCAATCAAGCGGGTTCCAGCACCCAATTCGGCAGGGTTTTGCAGCCAGACGGCCATCGCGATGACAAAGACGGCAGTAGTCGCCAGCATAGCGACCCACCTGGCAGCCAAAACGCTCCAGCGTGCGACCATCCACGAAAGAATGCCGCCGGCCAAAGGTATTATCAATAATAATGTCAGGATCATATCAGTATTTTTACCGAACTGCTACTATATACGCGATGATTATCGCTCCGAAAACAAGTCCAGCCGCGTAGTTGCGGACACGACCGGTCTGCATAAGTTTGCAAAGGGACTCACCGGCGCGAGCCGCTCCTGCAAGCCCGGTGTAAAAGGCATCTATTATGTCTCGCCGATTCGCATGCGCGATAGCCTTGAGCGGGTTCACAATCGTTCGCTGATACAGCCAGTCGAAACCAAAGCCGCTCAAAGACAATCTATGCAGCGCGTTTCCGAACGGCCAGGCTGCGAATGCTTCCGAGAGCTGTCTGCGTGAGAAGTAAACGTAAGCCGAGCCGATTCCGCACAGAACAAGAACTGTAGAAACAACTACGAGCATCTGCTCGGAGCTTTCCCCAAGGTGCAGTTTCGGCCATCCAACAAAACCTATTATCGACAGCACGGATAAGACAACCAGTGCGAAGACCACCAAGCCTCCCGGTCGCTTCGACACCTCCATTTTTTGCTCCCCGAAAAAGACGACAAGGACCGTTCGAGATGTGTAGGCCGCAGTGAGCAGAGAGCCGATCAGCCCGCAGGCAAGCATCCACCCGGCCCCTGCCTGCGATGTGTGAACCGCCCCTAAAATTGCTTCTTTGCTGTAGAATCCAGCTGTGATAAACGGCAACGCGCAAAGCGATGCCGCTCCGATCATAAACGTCCAGAACGCTACAGGCAGAGCGCGTCTGAGGCCGCCCATTTTGAAGATGTCGTGCTCATGATTCTGCGCATCCACCACTACTCCGGCAGACAGGAACAACAGAGCCTTAAAAAATGCGTGCGTAACAAAGTGGAACACCGCAGCGTTCCAGGCTCCCACTCCGAGCGCAAGGAACATATATCCAATCTGGCTGATCGTGGAATACGCCAGCACGCGCTTTATATCGCGCTGAGTGAGGGCGGAAAGCCCGGCGTATAAGAGCGTAACAGTTCCAACAACGGCTACGGCAAGCATCGCTGCGGGAGAGGCGAGAAACAGATTGCCCAGTCTCGCAATAAGGTAGACTCCGGCGGTTACCATCGTAGCTGCATGTATCAGCGCGCTGACAGGGCTTGGCCCGGCCATCGCATCCGGCAGCCAGGTATGCAGCGGAATCTGGGCGGATTTGCCCACGGCTCCGCCTAAAATGAGCAGCGCGACCAGGGTAGCAGCGACAGGCGGCGCGCCGTTGATAATCGCCTGCATACCCAGTGTGCGATAGTGCCACGCGAGTATAAACAGAGCGATTGCAAGCGCTGTATCCCCGATTCGCGTTACAATGAACGCCTTGCGGGCGGAATCGCAGTTCACAACGCCCTTATACCAGAATCCAATGAGCAGATACGAACACAAGCCGACTCCTTCCCAGCCTAGATACAACAGCAGCAAGTTGCTCGCGAGCGCCAGAGTCAGCATCGAGCCGACAAACAGGTTCATATAGCAGAAAAATCTGCTGTATCCGTCCTCATCATACATGGATTGCGAGGCGTAGAGGTGGATGAGAAGCCCTACCAGGGTGACGACTTCCATCCAGGCAAGGGATAAAGTATCGAGCCGCAACCCGATATCGACCTGCAGCCAGCTCACGTTGATCCAGCCGATGGAGACTTCTTGAGGTTGGGTGTAGTTAAGGCCAAGTATGACGGCACATACCCAGGATATGCCGACCGACGTGCAGCCAACAGCTCCGGCTATCTTTTTGGGCATCGATGCGCCGAAAATTGCAAGCGTAAATGCGCCGATAAACGGAGCCAGCGCTACTATCCAGAGAAGTTCGCTCATCGCTCGCCCTCCTCTCGCAGCAGGCTCACATCATCGGAATCGACGCTCTTGAAGGTGTGATGAATCCGCAGCAGCAGCGATAACCCAACGGCGACCTCGGCTGCCGCAGTTACCACGATGAAAATATAGAACACCTGCCCGTCGGCCTGGTTCCATTTCGCGGCAGCGGCAATAAAAGCTACGGACGCGGCGATGAGCATAAGCTCGATGCTCATCAGCACAAAGACAAGATTGCGCCGAACGATCACTCCCAAAGCTCCAATGGCAAACAAGGCTCCGGCGAAGATCAGCGCGTGAATTACAGGCACATTATTCATCTTCGCCTCCCTGCCCGGAAAATGCTCCATAGTGAAACGCCGCCGCCAGACCAGCCATCAACAAAACCGAAGCGATCTCCGCTCCAAGCGCATATACCGTAAACAGGCTCTCTCCCACGGCTTCGGGACCAACGACAATCTGTTTACCCGGAACCTGAAGGTCGCAAATGCCCGTCAGGACAAATATGACCTGAGCAAGCAGCGTTGCGACCAGTATGCCCGGTATGATCCACTCGACAATGCTGCCCTGTCGACCGGCTTCCGGCTTGAGATTGAGAATCATCATAGCGAAAACAAAGAGCACCAGTATGGCTCCCGCGTACACAACGATCTGCAGCGCCGCTACGAACGGTGCGCCAAGGGTCCAGAATACGCAGGCGATTGCCAAAAATGCGACGATCAGATTAACAAGCCCATGCATTGCATTACGTCTGGTGACCATCATCAACGATCCGGCTATTGCTACGGCTGCGGATATGTAGAATAACACGCTCACGGCAGCAGGCTCCTTATATCCACCGGATGGGTTTCGTCAACAGCCCCGCCCCTTGGCTTGCCTTTGACCGAGACCCCTGAATGATGATAGAAATTATATCCGGGATATTTGCCCTGCCCGCTTATTAAAAGATCTTCTTTCTCGTAGACCAGTTTGCTGCGGTCGTATTCCCCCATTTCGAAATCAGGAGTAAGCTGAATCGCATAGGTCGGGCAGGCTTCTTCGCAGAACCCGCAAAATATGCATCGGCTGAAGTTGATTCGGAACCACTCCGCATACCTGCGACCGTGTTCATCCTCGGTCGCCTGTAGGGAAATACAATCCGCAGGGCAGGCCGCTGAACATAAATAACACGCTACGCAGCGTTCGCAGCCGTCAGGGTCACGCGAAAGAATGATCCTGCCGCGCCATCGCGGAGGAATATATGCCTTTTGCTCCGGATAGCGCACCGTCACAGGGCGCACCACAAGATGCTTCAGCATAAGCCACATTGATCTCAATATGGAGACCATAAACTACCTCATCACCAGCATAACCGCGCCGGTCGCTACAAGATTCACGATCGACAGCGGCAGCAGAATCTTCCAACCCAAGGTCATAAGTTGATCATATCGATATCTGGGCAGCACAGCGCGAACCCAGACGAACAAAAATATGACCGCGAACATCTTGATAATGAACCACAGCGCCGGCGGCAGCAGCGGGCCGTGCCATCCGCCCAGGTATAACACAGTCACCATCGCGCTGACAAGGATAATATCCAGATATTCACCCATAAAGAACAGCGCGAATTTCATGCTGGAGTATTCCGTGTGATATCCGGCAATCAGTTCGCTGTCCGCTTCCGGCAGATCGAACGGCGTGCGGCGCGCCTCTGCAATGCCCGCTATCGTGAAGATCACAAATCCCAGCGGCTGCAGCACGCAGAACCATAACCTGGGCTGCGCGTTGACGATATCGCTGAGGCGCAGCGACCCTGCAAGCATCACAACGCTTACCACGGCAAGTCCCATCGGCAACTCATAACTGAGCATTTGCGCGGCTGCCCTCGTGCCGCCGATCAGTGAGTATTTGCTGTTTGACGCCCAGCCCGCAAGCACAATTCCATATACGCCCATCGAAGCCATACCCAAAAAAAACAGCAAGCCGACATTGGCATCGGAGACCTTTATGAACGGAGTGATCGGCACAACCGCAAACGCCAGAAGCACAGTCACCACAATAATCCCCGGCGCAATGACAAAAATCAGCTTGTCGGCAAACGGCGGCATCCAGTCTTCTTTCATAAAGAGCTTGATGATGTCAGCTATCGGCTGGAAAAGACCAAGCGGCCCGACGCGGTTTGGCCCGAGCCTGTCCTGAAACTGCGCCAGCAGCCTGCGCTCAATCCAGATCATCCCCGTCGTCAGACCGAGCAGTCCGGCCAGCAAACATACTCCTATAACAAGCGTCCACAAACCCGGAGTCATTTTACCCTCGCAACCGTCGGCGATGTAACGCCATAAGTCTCAGGAAATCCCATCGGCACGACTATTACTCCAACTGCAACCGATTCCTCCACTCGAATCGGCAAACTTATTGTTTGACCGTCAAAATCCAACTCCGCCGTCCCGCCATCAGTCAAACCCAGCTTTTGAGCAGACTGCGGATGGATAGCGGCCTCCGGCGGCGGGATCAGTTCTCCAATCGCGATCCCTCGACGTGAGAGTTCTTCTGACCCGAATATATATGGTCGTGGAATCAGCCAGATTTCTTTTGATTCCCCGGCAGGCTGAGGATAGGAAACGCTGGCCTTATCACGGTCAGCTTCAGGTTCTGAGCCGGAAGCAGTCAGCAGCCGCACGCCGGGATTGCCTCCATGCAACTCTGCTCCCACCTCTTTTTGATATTTATTGGAGGCGGCGTTGGAGTTCCACCCCGGCCACCAGAATCTTGGAATCACAGCCGACGATGCCGGCGGGTTCTGATCGCCCTCCATAGAAAATGCAAGCGGTGTCTGGGCATCGTCAGGAGGTTGAGGCTCGCGCATGGTCCGGTTGGCGTCCTTTGATGTCCTTCCGGAAGAGCGATGAGTCTCGCGTGCGATTTTTCGATTCGCAGTTGAACGCCAGTCCGCAAACGGCGCAGCCTCGAGCGTTCCGGCAAATTCGGGTCTATCGGCTGCCAGTTCGCGCAAAATATCCTCATAACCGGCCCACGTAAAGTCGCCGAGGTCTCGAATCCGCGACCACGCAGCGGGGATATCCTCAACAGGCGGATCGACCGCGTAATACCGCTGCGCCCTGCTCTCGTTATTGACAAAAGCGCCATCCGAATTGAAGAACGTCGCCACAGGGAGAATCGTCGTAGCCGCACGCGTAGTCTGCGTCTCGATGCAATCGAGCACGATCATATTTTTGACGTTTTCGACCAACGATGCGAAGGCCGGGCTGGACATACGACGAGCCAGGTCGTTTTCGAGCACAATCAGCGTGTCGGCCTGACCGGATTCGATCGTATCGACAGCCTGTCTGATAGACTGCCCTCCGAGCATTGCAACGCCCAATGTGTTGGCTTCCGGGGCCGTAACAAACAATCCGCAGCCCGGAATGCTGCCCGCCAGTTCCGATGCCGCCAGAATCGTATCCGCTCCGGCGGATATTCCGGTCACAACAAGGGGTTTTTTCGCCTTTGCAAGCTCTGTCGATATGCCGCTGGCAAGACCGTCAACTGCGCCGCGGGATATATCGCGAGCAAAAACTGCGACATTCGCTGGTGTGACGTTAATAGCTTCAGTGGCAATTTCCTGCAGCTTAATCGACCAGGGCGCGGCTATGTAGAGCTTTCCCTTCGCTCCATTTAGCGCATTGATCACCGCATTTGCGTCCCAATCGGGAATATTGAGCTTTCTGGCGACCTCCATAGGAGCTTTGCGCATCGCCTGTCGAATAGCGAAATCGAGCATAGGAGCCTCGCCGGTAGGGTCTATGCCCAGCACGACAACCACATCGGCAAGCTCAACTTCCGCAAGAGAGAGCATCTGTGCGGTTCCGCTTTTGAAGACGCTAAGGTATTGCTCCGCAGCCTCTTGTTCGAATTCGCTAAGGCCGGCGCTGAAGTGTTCAACTCCGACCAACTTTTGCAGGGCATAGTTAGACTCAAGGGAGGCTCTCGGCGACCCGATTCCTACCACGCCTTTGGCTTCTTTCAATGCATTTTGCGCGTCATCAATAGCGTTTTCGCTTCTAATGGTGTCGTACGAAAACTCGTAACCATATCGTCCGCGGTCGCACAGGAAATAGCCGTTTACATCGCCGTTAAACCTGCCCTCGATGCGCCTCATCTTATTATATCGGGAGCCTGGTATGGTATTGCAGCCCAGGCCGCAGTGTATGCACACAGAGGGCGCAGTTCGCAGATCCCATTTGCGGGTATAGTGGCGGGCGGAGGTCTTATCGGTAAACACTCCGGTTGGACAAACTTCGGCTAGGTTGCCTGAAAATTCCGATTCCAGCACGCCGTCTCGCTGACGCCCGAAGTAGATGCGGTTGCGGGAGCCAAAGACGTTGAAATCTCGTCCGCCTGCCAGATCGCGATAGAAACGCACGCATCGGTAGCATTGAATGCAGCGGTTCATCTCGTGCGTAAGAAACGGCCCTAAGTATTGGTTTGTATAGGTTCTCTTCTTAAACCTGAACCGTCTATACGTCTGGCCGCACATTGTGGTCATATCCTGCAGATGGCAGTGTCCCCCTTCGTCGCATACCGGGCAATCGTGGGGATGGTTGGTCATCAGCCACTCTACAACGCAGCGTCTGAACTCAGTTGCTTCGGGGTCCTGAATCGATATTCTGGTTCCATCGTTGGCCGGAGTCATACACGCCATCGCGATTTTGCCCTGAGTGTCTGATTCGTCTCTATATAAGCGCACGGCGCATAATCGGCACGCGCCTACCGATCCCATAGCCGGATGCCAGCAAAAATACGGCAAATCCAACCCGTTGTCAAGCACGGCCTCCAGCATATTTCGGCCCTGCTCCACCTCGTATTCTATTCCGTCTATAATAACTGTCGGCATAATATCCCCGATCAATCGGCTATCTATATGGGCATTTGCCCTGTGCTATGTGCTCTTCGAAATCGCTTTTGAACATTTTAATTCCGCTCTCTATCGGAAAACTTGCGCCAGCGGCAAGAGCGCAGTAGGTATTTGGGCCGATATTTTTGATCAAATCAAGCAGCAACTCGATATCTCCAGCCCGTCCGTCGCCATCATCAATCGCCCGCAGCAGTTTCTCTACCCAGGGCAGCCCTTCGCGACAGGGAGTGCACCATCCGCACGATTCACGAGCATAAAACATAGCCAGATTGGCCAAAAGTCCCACCGGGCAAGCTCTGTCATCAACGATTATCGCAGTGCCCGTGCCGAGCATAAGCGCGGCGTCTTTGAGCGCATCGTAGTCCAGCGGAATGTCCAGTTGGAGCGCGTCCATGAACATAGTTGAAGCGCCGCCGGGCAGGGCCGCTCGAAACTTGAAACCATCGCGCATTCCTCCAGCAAGGTCAAGAAGCTCATGCAGCGTGGATCCCATAGGCAGTTCCCAGCATCCCGGTCGACTCACATTTCCGCTGATGCCATATATCTTGGTCCCGGCATCTTTAGCCTTGCCCAGTGATGCGAACCATTCGGCTCCGTGCTGCACAATATGCGGGATGCAGCTCAGCGTCTCCACGTTATTGACTACCGTCGGCTTGCCCCACAGACCGCTTGTTCCGGGATATGGCGGCTTGGATCTGGGCATTGCAGGTCTGCCCTCCAGGGCGTTTATCAGACCGGTTTCCTCGCCTGCCATATAACGTCCTGCGCTGGCGTGAACAAAAATCCGATAGCTCCAACCCGAATCCAGTATATTTTCTCCCAACAAACCCTTGTTTTCAGCCTCGGCTATCGCTCGTTTCAATATCTGCCGCGTGATTTTATACTCGTCTCGAATAAAGATGTATCCCATATCGGCGCGACAACTCCATCCGGCGATAATCATTCCCTCGACAAGCTGGTGCGGGTCGCCATCGACCAGGAAACGATCCTTGAATGTCCCCGGTTCCATTTCGTCGAAGTTGCAGGCGATATATCTCGGCCTTGCCGAACCTTCCAGCGGCAGAACGGATGACCATTTTAGCCCTGTCGGAAACCCTGCGCCTCCGCGACCCCGCAATCTGGAGTCCTTTACGATTTTAATAACATCATCAGGAGCCATAGAGACCGCTTTTTTGAGAGCGTCATAGCCTCCATTGGCCTCATAAGCGTCTATCCAGACAGCTCCCGGCGCGCGGGATATATTTCTTGTAAGCACACGGATCATTCGTCCTCACCTACGTTCTCCGCATCGACCGGGGACGACAAAGCCCGCTTTAGAGCGTCGTCGATCTTTTCCTGCGTCAAATTGCCGATTATCTCCCCGTCCAGCATCATCACCGGAGCTATATCGCAGTGTCCCAAACACACAGTCAGCAGCAAGGTGAACTTTCCATCCGCAGTCGTCTCGCCGGCTTTGATTCCCAACCTGCGCTCAAGAGCAGATAATACGCTTTCGCTGCCGACAAGCCAGCAGCTTATGCTGTCGCAGACGAGAATCACGTGCTCGCCTACAGGCTGCCTGAATATGAGGTTATAAAATGTGGCCACGCCATCGAGCTCCGCGCTGGACATACCGAGCAGTTCGGCCACATCGCCAAGAGCCTCGTCATCTATCCAGCCTCTGTGGCGCTGGACAACCTTAAGCGCATCCACGCAGGCAGCCCTCGGCGTAGGCGAATGAATCAATTCTTCTTTGATTTCGGCACACTCTTCGACAGTCAGCATAAAATCGCGTCTACAGGCTCCTTTCGTCATATAATGCGGTTCTCATCGATCCACATCCGCAAGAACGTAGTCCAGGCTTCCTAATATGGTTATAAGGTCGGATACCAAAAGTCCTTTTGTCAAAATGGGCGTAGTCTGCAAATGCGCAAAGGAAGGGGTGCGGATATGGCATCTGTAGGCGTAGTTGCTGCCGTCGCTGATTAGATGATATCCGTAATTTCCCTTCGGAGCTTCGGTTGAAATCATAGCCTCGCCGGGTGGGATCGGTTGTCCCCAACTCACCGCCAGAAAATGATTTATCAGCGTCTCGATTGCAACCATTGTCTCCTCTTTTCGAGGAGGCATTGCAAGGCGATTATCGCTTTTGTAAGGTACGGCCGGCATATTGCACATTGCCTGTTTTATGATGCGCAGACTTTGCCTCATCTCCTCGATTCGCACCACGGTACGCGCGTAGCTGTCTCCTTCGGTTGCGGTCGGTATTTCAAAATCGAACTGATCATAGCCCGAATATGGCCGTTTTTTGCGCAAGTCCCAATCAAGGCCGGTCGACCTGAGATTCGGCCCGGTGACTCCCCACTCTATCGCTGATTCGGTGGTATATAGTCCAATTCCTTTTGTGCGATGTTTGAAGATGGCGTTGCGTACGATTATCTGCTCATATTCGTCGATTCGCGCAGGAAAGTAGGCCAGAAAGTCGCTGACCAGTTTATCCCATCCTTCGGGCAGGTCCGCCGACACTCCTCCAATTCTGAACCACTGCGGATGCATTCGCCCGCCGGTGATCGCCTCTACAACGTCGAAGACGCGCTCCCTGTCATTAAACGTGAAAAACACCGGCGACATCGCTCCCAAATCGGATGCGAACGTGCCAAACCATACAAGATGATTGGCGATGCGGAAAAGTTCACACAATAATACACGGATAACCTGCGCTCGATCAGGGACAGATATGCCGGCGATCTTCTCGACGGTGAGCAGATAGGGCAGATTGTTTTGAACGCCGCTTAGATAGTCGATGCGGTCGGTGTATGGGATATATGTATGAAAGCTTTGTCGCTCGGCCATTTTTTCGGCTCCGCGATGATGCCAGCCTATATCGACCGCCAGATCGTCTATCTTTTCCCCGCTCATCTGAAGAATCAGTCGCAACAATCCGTGCGTGCCGACGTGGTGCGGGCCGAAGTTGAGCAACATATACTCGACGTCATCGCCCTCAGAGGCAAGTCCCCAACTCTCCGGGTCGACTTCAAGCCCTTCCTCCTCGCGCTGGTGGCTCTCCTCGGTGAGGGTGTAGCCGGGCATATCAGTGGCACGGGCAGGATGCTCCTTGCGCAGCGGGTGTCCTGCCCAGTCGGGAGGGTTAAGTATTCGGCGCAGGCAGGGGTGGTTTTCTATATTTATCCCAAACTGATCCCACACCTCCCGTTCATACCAATTGGCGTTCGGCCAGATATCCGTTATGCTGGGCGCTGACGGATATTCCCCGCGCAGAGGGATCTTGAGCCGGATATCGTCGTTTCGATCAAATGATAGCAGGTGATATGCCACGCTGAAGTCACATTCAGGCTGGTCGGCAGGTATGCGGCGGGCGCGCTCATCGATAGCGGCCAGGTCGTAGAGCATGCGATATGGCTTGTCGGCCTCCGACTTCAGATATGACAAAACCTCCCTGAGTCGTGCGGAATCGAGCCACAGCGTGGCAATCCCATCGCCGGTTTGCTGCTGAGTAAATTCTATATCCGGAAAGCGGGCTTGAAGTTCCTGGACTGCGTTCAAATCAGACCTCGTCTGGCGGGCGCATATCGGCGGCGGCCTGCCGTTCTTCTCGCTTTAGATCTTTCATAGCAGGCATCTCCGGACGCTCAATTCGCCCTTCTCCGACCACCCAACTGAGCGGGCGTCTTTCGGACCCTACCGCATTTTGTAAAAGCATAAGTCCTTCGAGAAATGCATCCGGCCTGGGCGGACAACCCGGCACATACACATCCACCGGCAGAAATCGGTCTACGCCCTGCACCACGCTGTAGATGTCATACATACCGCCGGAGTTCGCGCAACTGCCCATCGAGATAACCCATTTAGGCTCCATCATTTGATCGTAGAGGCGTTTGATAACAGGGGCGACTTTCCTGAACACCGTCCCCGCTACCACTATGACATCCGCTTCACGCGGCGTCCCTCTGATTACTTCCGATCCAAAACGGGCGATATCATATTCGCTGGTGAACGCCGCGCTCATCTCCACAAAGCAGCACGATGTGCCGAACCCAAGCGGCCAAATGGAGTTTTTGCGTCCCCAGGCCACGAGGTCTTCGAGCTTGGCGAGCAGGAAATTATGACGCTCGACCGGCTTTGACCGGAGCAGCGGGAATGTGGTGGAATCAGCTTCAGGTCGTCTCAAAGCTCCCTCCGTTGATCGGCAGCGGAAAATCCGCGCTATCCTCCGAGTCTCCATACGTAGACCAGTCCGACCG
>JAAYKE010000141.1 GCA_012522575.1 Armatimonadota bacterium
ATCGCAACCTGATTGAACGCAACCGGCATATTGGCATCAGACAGAACCTGCTTTGCCCTGTCAGGTTCCGCCGTCAGGAGCTTGAACACTCCAAACTGCCCCTCATCGGCAAGGTCCAGCGCCAGCAGGTCAATGCCGGCATTGCCAAGCAGTTCGGCAATTTTGGACAGCTTGCCGGGCTTGTTTTCAACGAATACCCGTAGTTCCTTATACATTTTATTTATTGCTCCTCTAAAAGCAAAACATACGATATGCAACGCAGCGGCTCACATCAGGTGAACAGCATAGTGTCGATACGCCAACAAATCGATTTATCCCGGTTCGAAATGACAGGCGGAAACGTTTAGTCCCGCTCGTCGATAACGCGCTTGGCCTTGCCTTCGCTTGCAGGCAGGCTGCCCGGTTCAAGGACATCTATCTCGGCGGTAAAGCCAATCTGTTCTTTAAGCTCTCTTTGCAGTTCATCGCGCAGGCGACGCAGAGTCAGCATTGAGCCGTCGAATCCGCTCTTGGCTATCTCCACTTTGACGGTCATCTGATCCAGAGCTTCTTTTGTCGTCAGCGTAATGACATAGTTGCCACCGAGCCATTCGTGGCGCATAATTACTTCTTCTACCTGGCTGGGAAAAACGTTGACCCCGCGAATTATGAGCATATCGTCTGATCGCCCGACAAACCTCGACAGGCGCACATGTTTTCTGCCGCAGGGACAGTCGGCTGTGATTTTGCGAGTCAGGTCACGTGTGCGATATCGTATGATCGGCATCGCTGTGCGGCGCAGAGTGGTCAAGACCAACTCCCCTACCTCGCCATCGGCCACCGGCTGGAGGGTTTCCGGGTTTATGATCTCGACAAGGTAGCTATCCTCCCAGACGTGCAGGCCGTTTTGATACGGACACTCAAACGCCACGCCCGGGCCGTTCATTTCGCTCAGGCCATAGCTGTTGAACGCCTTGAAACCATATAGATCCTGCAACTTCAAGCGAAGCTCTTCGGTGTAAGGCTCCGCTCCCAGTGCGGCCATTTTTATGTTCAGGCTTTTCGGGTCTTCGCCTTCCTGCAACATTCGTTCGGCAACGTGCATCGCATAGCTGGGCGTGGCATGAATCACCGTCACATGAAAATCACGGATCAGCAAAATCTGCCGCGCCGTATTGCCGGCTCCTGCGGGAATAACCCACATCCCCAGCCTCTCAGCGCCATAATGAAGCCCAAGTCCGCCGGTAAACAACCCATAACCGGACATATTCTGAAATACATCCTTTGGAGTCGCGCCGCCCATAGCAAGGGATCGCGCCATAAGTTCAGCCCAATTATCAACGTCTTCCTGTGTATGGAATATCGCGGTGGGCTTGCCGGTTGTGCCGCTGGAAGTGTGCATCCGGACAACCTGCTCAGGCTCTACGGTGAGCATGGTATTCGGATAGCTGAAGCGCAAATCGTCCTTTGTAGTAAAAGGCAGCCTGGTTACATCTTCAATGCCGACAATACTGTCGACGTCAATATCCGCCTGGGTGAATATTCTGGAATAGTATGGGGATTTTGCGGCCTGCGTCACGCTTTGGCGCAGAGCCTGGCTCTGGAACGCGGTGAGTTCATCGCGTCCCATCCATTCGTATTTTGCTCCGATTCTGTCTTTTGGATCGCTCATTAGAAACCTCTGCAACTTGACGTACACAGCAGTATTCTTCGTCTTTGCCCTATCTACCTGCGTCAAAACAGGATTGTTTTTTCGTGGAGGCGATTCGAACGCATAGAGCAAGCTACTTTTGGTCTCCTGACACCGCCCTATTATTGACGACTCTGTTCATCTGTGATAATCTACCGATGGTCAAAATCGCCCTGGAGGCATTTCACATGCGTAACATACTCATTATTATTGCGGTGTTGCTGGCGCTTGCGGTTGCGGGCTGCGGTAACAAATCGGACACAGGCAAAAGCGCCGATGGTAAGATCGTGCTGGAAGTCGCATCCTTTCAGGGCGGATTTGGGCTGGATTTCTTTGAATATGCCGCCCGCGAATACGAAAAGCTGCACCCCAACATCAAGATTAACCTCTGGGGAAATCCGCGGGTATGGGAGCAGCTTCGACCCAGATTTGTGCGGGGAGATGTGCCGGACCTGACATGGCCGGGATGGGATATGGACGTGTGGGCAATGGTCGTAGACGGACAGGTCATGGAGATGGACAAATACCTCGAAACAAAAGCCTATGGCTCCGACAAAACCTGGAAAGAAACATTCTACCCGTCGCTTCTGGATCAGGGCAAATATAACGGACATTACTATATAATGCCGTTCAACAATAATATCTTCGGCTGGTGGTATAACGTGGACATGTTCAAAAAACATGGCTGGACACCGCCGAAAACCTACGAAGAATTGTTGGTTCTCTGCGAAAAAATAAAAAAGACCGACATTGCGCCAATCACTTTCCAGGGCAAATATCCCGGCTATATGCTGCAGGGATTCTTCTTCCCGTGGGCAATAAGCGAGGGCGGATTGCAGGGATTCTATGATGCTCAAAACCTCAAAGAAGGAGCCTGGAAAGCCCCGGCGTTCCTGAAAGCGGCGGAGATGGTGGCGCACCTGCGCGATAAGGGATACTTCCAGAAGGGCGCGATGGGAATGAGCCACACAGAGAGCCAGATGGAGTTCGTCTTAGGCCGCGCGGCTATGATCCCATGCGGTACCTGGATTGGCTCTGAGATGAAAAAACAGTTGCCGCCAACGTTTCACATGGAATTTTTGAACCCGCCGGTTCTCGCCAACGGCAAAGGAGACCCGTCACTTGTATTGTGCGGAGTCGAGACGTGGATTATCCCCAAAGCTGCAAAGCACCCGGATGAGGCAGCGGATTTCTATAAGTTTATGACCTCTCTGGACATGGCAAAGAAGTTCATCGTTCAGAAAAACACCCTGATGTCGATTCAGGGCAGCGATGATGTCGATCTTCCGCCTACCCTCGTTGCTCCGGCAAAATATATGAACGAGGCGACGACAACCTACGCCACCTACTACAGCAGTTGGTATCGCACTATGGGAAAGGCGGTTGAAGAAGCGATGGCCTCCCTGATGAACGGGCAGGCGACCCCGCAGCAGTGCGTGGATCGAATGGAAAAAGCTGCCCAGGATTGCAGAAAAGATAAGTCAATTGCCAAGCATAAAATAGGTGACTGATTCCCAGCCGACACTGCGGCATCGAGACAAAATATCGCCGCCTGTCGGCTATAGATGAGTTTAGAAAGAATGCCCGAAGATGAGATCGGACACAACATATCATTTGATAGATGCAAGGATAATAATAATTCCTGCCAACATAATATGAGATCAGCAGCTAATCGCGACAAACTGAAAACCCTGGCGCTGTTTTTAAGCCCGGCGGTTATATTATATAGCGTGTTCTTCCTGTTCCCTATGATTCAGGCTTTCTATGTGGCAATGTTCAGATGGAGCGGGATGTCTCCAAATCGCGAATTCATCGGCCTGGCTAACTTCAAAAAGTTGCTGGGTTTTGAATCGGCCGCCGGAAAGCTTGTAGCCACCGACCCTATATTCTGGAAAGCGCTGACGCACAACTTCCAGTTTATGGTGATCTCGCTGCTCGTCGTGATTCCGCTTGCATTGTTCTTCGGCAGCGTGCTGAGCAGAAAAGTCTGGGGATCGGGAACATACAGGGCGGTATATCTGTTCCCGAACATGATCTCCGTTGTCGCGGTGGCTGTGCTGTGGTCTTTTGTATATCACCCTCAGTTCGGCGTGCTCAATTTGCTTGTGAGCAGCGTCGGAATCCAGCCGCCGCATAATGGTTGGCTCGGAGAACCCAACACCGCCTTAACCTGTATGATCGTGACCAGCATCTGGTATGGCCTGGGGTTTTATATCGTGTTGCTGCTGGCTGGCATTCAGAGCATCCCCAATACTTACTACGAAGCCGCATCGATCGACGGCGCGGGAAGCTGGCAGCAGTTTATCAGTATAACCATCCCGCTGGTGTGGGATATTCTCAAACTGGCCATCGTCTATTTGGTGATCAACACGATCAACATCTTCGGGCTTGTCTATGTTATGACCGACGCACACCCAACCGAAAGCACCCACACACTGCTGACTTATCTGTATCAGAAGGCGTTCAGCGAAAGTGACTTCGGCTATGCGACGGCCATTGGAGTTGTCGTGTTTGTGCTGATATTTGCGATTTCTATGGCTTCGCTGCGGCTTATGAAGCGAGAGGCGGTGGAACTCTGATGGCTGCGCTAAACTCTCGCAGAAAATCGAACCCGGTCAAACGGACGCTGCTTCAGTTTGTGCTCATATTGTATTCGGCGATAGTAGTCTACCCTATGCTGTGGTTGCTGCTCGCCTCTCTAAAGGGTTCGGCAGAAATCTTCGAGCATCCCTGGGCTATGCCGAAGGCGCTGCACTGGAGCAATTTCTCTGAGGCGTGGTATGGCGCACAGGTTGGCAAGTGTTTCGGCAACAGCATATTTGTAACCATTGTATCCATGTTCTTCATTCTGTTCATCGGAGCAATGGCGGCGTATGCGCTGGCGAGGTTTACCTTCAAGGGACGAGAGGCGATGTCGGCAGTATTTATGAGCGGCATGATGTTTCCGGTATTTCTGGGGATAGTGCCTCTTTATCTGCTGCTGGCCAATTTGGGGATGCTGGATAACTACTACGGACTGATCACCGTCTATGTAGCCTATTCCCTGTCTTTCACGATATTCGTCCTTACGGGGTTCTTTAAGACCCTGCCGCATGAGCTTTCTGAGGCCGGAATGATAGATGGCTGCTCGAACTTTACGGTTTTCTGGAGGATAATGCTGCCACTGGCCAAGCCCGGCTTGATTGCGGCGGGCATATTCAACTTCTTCGGCATCTGGAACGAGTTCCCGCTGGCGCTGGTTATCATATCCAAAGATAGCCTGCGCACCCTGCCGCTGGGCATACAAAACCTGCTTATGGTAGAACATTATCAGGCGAACTGGGGGGCGCTGTTTGCGGGGCTGGTCATTGTAATGCTGCCGACCCTGATTGTATATCTTATCTTCCAGCGACAGATTACCGAAGGATTGACCGCGGGCGCGCTGAAGGGCTAAATATCACTCGAACTGCTCCTTAAACTCAGCAAACATCCGCGACAAGGCTTCCACCTGCGATTCCAACCGCTCCACGCGATCCCGTATGCTCTCCGACGGGATTTGATCCTCCTGTTCAGGTGCAGCGCCGCCCAGCAGATGAGTATAGCGATATTCTTTGTGACCGGGACGACGGGCCAGCCGAACGACTAATGGCGATTCCCGCGATGCCAGCCCTGCAAGTGTATCTTCGACCTCGGAGAGTTCATCAAAAGAATGTATCCTCTCTGCGCGCACCCTGATCTCACCCGCCGTCTGCGCTCCTCGCAACATCAAAACGCACATCGCCGCATTTTCCGCGCCGTTAAGCTCCAATCTGTCGGCCATATAATTATCGTATTTCAGCACCCGACTGTCTTTTCGGTTGCAGACTATCACCAGGTCCTTGTCGATAAGGCTGTCAAGGACGTCGCGCACCTCGTCCTCATCATACGACACCACCGGATCCCGGTTTGTTTTTTGATTGCAGGCGGCCACAAGGGAGTTAAGGGTCAGCGGATAATAATCCGGGGTTGTCGCCTCCTTTTCGACCAGCGAGCCAAGAACGCGTATTTCCGAATCAGACAGCACGAATTCCATTTCTTTGCACCTTCCAAACGCCATGAAGCCAGACACAACGACGATGCCGACTTTGCTTTATATTATGGCAAAAAACGGCCCGGATCAAGTGTTAAATACTGATCCGGACCGTAAGACGCGCTGTCTAACCCCTGCGGATGATGCTGACTGCTATAGCGTCAGATTATCCGCGTCCCTTTCGGGCTAGTTCAGCTTAACTATGCCGTTCTCATTAACCAGCCGCACGATCGGCTTGAGCATTTCGTCAAGCTCCAGTGAGGAAATACCCACTGCCGATACGAAATCACCCACAACAAGCGCGGGAATCTCGATGCCATCGGTATGTACCTTGATCGTCGCTGAGCCGTCGCTTATCTCGACATACAGATCATCGACATCGCTCACTGTGCCGCAGACCTTGACAAGCAGACCGACGTTATTGAGGCCGGTTCCGCCATCTGCGCCTATGGTATAAGGGCCGAATGCGCCGCCGCCGAGAACGCCGCAATTGACGTAGAGCGCAGCAGGTATCCTCGCAGGATCCTCCTCCTCCACAGCGGTAACAACAGCGTTGAGAATAGCCCTCTCACCGACGGTGTTCACGCCCATCATACCGCCAACCGTGACCAAAGAGCCTGCGGCAGGGGGCATGTCGGCAAGAACCATTATGCCCGATGTCCTGTTGGTTTCCTCGATATAGAAGCTGGACTTATAAGATGCAGTTACTACCTTGTTGGAAAGCGCGACCGGAGTCGCATCAGGCAGCATCTTGGCAGCCGCTATGGTCAGAACCTCTGGAGCAAGGGCTATTCCATCCGAATAACCGGCCTCGCTCCACAATCCGGCGCCGTTTTTGGCATTGACCGAGATATAGTACATCTGGCCAAGCTGCAGGCCAGGAGAAGGAATGCTGATCATCAGCTCCATCTCTTCGCCGGCAGATGTCCATCCTACTACATCAGATGCGCCCTCGGATGTTCCAACAGCATACTGATACTCGGCTATGTCGGATTCATCGTCCATAGCGAACCAGGCTGCATACAACTCGTTCGGAGTGCCGGTGAAGTCACCATCGTCCATCACTTCGGGAGTATCCGGGGCAGTGCTGTCATACTTGAACACGAACGCGGTCATCCACTTGGCAGCAGTCTGACCGGCGTCGTCCTTGGTGCACAGCCTCAGATAGTATGTCCCCGTGCTCACCGATTGGGCAGCGGCGTAGGCGGCCGTGGTCACCATATCGGTCGAGGTGCCCTCGGGATTATCGCCGAAGTAGACCAGATAACCCGCGATTCCTGCGCCGGCAGTCGCACCGCTCCAGGTAAAAGACGGCTTGGTAACTGTCGATTGCCAGACATCGGTCTCTGCGCCGTTGATCTCAATCACAGAGGTCGGGTTGGTCGGAGGCTCGTTGAAGAACTTATACGGCCCAAGATCAAGCGTGCCGTTAGCTACGCCCTCGCCATTATATCCCTTCACGTGCAGGTAGTAGCTTCCTCCGGAAGGAGCGCTCAGAATCAGGTCCCCGGAATTCCAAACCTGCTCGGATTCAGTCCAGGTGTGAGTGGGACTCGTGTTCCAGACATAGCGATACTGCGCGAGAGTGCCGCTTGTAAATCCGCCAACTGCAGTAAACGTGAAGTCTGCAGACGAAGAAATCGCACCCTCGGCCTTATCACAGGTCACATTAGACTTGCTCGGCGGAACCGACAAAGTCCACTTAGTGGCCGCTGCAGTAGGCGAACTGTCTAACGAACCATTGAATGCCTTGACAGTTCGAGTATAAGCAGTGTTCGCCACAAGGCCAGTCTCGTCCATAGAAACCGCGCTGCCTGTTCCATTTGATACAGGAGCAGAAGCGACTATCTTCTGTGCGGCATCCACAACCTTAAATCCGACCTCGTTGTTAGACTTGTCAGTGACTTTCCATCGAATGGAGGTAGTCGACAGAGTCTGCGCCGCACCCATAACAGGCGCGACCGGAGGAGCAGCATACATCGCGCAGTCGTCGAACCAGCCGACGCTATTTACTCGATAGTGGAAGCCGTAAGCTACCATATTCAAGCCAATGTTCTGCGTGTCCTCGGTGCGCTCGACGGAGCCTACCGAAACGCCGTCAATGTAGTATTTGACCTCGTTTTTAGCGCCCGTATATGGCGTGAAGTCGATGGTGA
>JAAYKE010000142.1 GCA_012522575.1 Armatimonadota bacterium
GACCACAGCAGGATAATTGCAAACGCGAGGACCGCGCCCTGACCCTGCTCATTCGGGTACGGGAAGCCCATCCCCCCTGCCTCTAGCCCGGCAATACTCCCGCCGAGGTTTTCCAGCTTCACAAGCCAGAAACAGAAGACGCAGGAATATAGAATATTGGTCGGCACGAGAGCGGACAGGCCGATGACGCACGGATAAAATGCCACATACAGCGGACGCATACTCGCCATAGACTCCGGCAGATACTGCCCGAACTCCGTAGGCAGGGTTCTTACGGCGGGAATCCACGGATAGACAAAATTCAACGCGCTCATAGTCTGAAATGCAATCGCGACCACCGCGCCAAGCATCAGGGCTTTTTTGCCGATCCCGCCGGGTTCGGTGAGCATAAGCGGAAGCTGCACAATGGGGAAGGTGAGGCGCTCTTCTTTTGACCATCTGGGATAAAAAAGATGCGCCAGGCAATACTGCGCCGCCAGAAATGCAAACAAAAACCCGGCCCACGCCAGCACAGGAGTCACCCAGGGCCGCCAAATCGACGGGTCATAGAGGCTGGAATTACCCAACCAGAAGCCCTTGAGCACATCCTCCCCACGCGGAGCTACCCACGACGGGATATGGCTCCAGAACTGCTCGAACCGATTGTTAGTCGTCGCAAACTGCCAGGGAGCGAGGATAGTCGTAATCAGGAACTGCACCATTCCCATAGTGCAGATACCCACCGTGCCGGCGACGGCGGCGTAGATCAACAAAATCGACCGCCGCGACAGTCGTTTATAAAACCCGCGCACAATCAGCAGACCCAGCAGCACCCAGATGCCGGGGAATGTCAGGGACATCGAGGCCAGGTCCGCCGACCGCAGCAGTATCTCAGCCCGGAATATGATAATGCAGACGAGAGGAGCCAAAACAACGGCCACAATCGCAGCTATGCCCAGCCGCGGCGGCGCATCGTTAGCATCCGGCGGGATATTCAATTTTTCGTCGGGTTCTGTGTTTTGCGTTACGGACACTGCATCACCATCGACAACCGCTCGATTAAAGCGAAAAGCGGCAATCTGCACTACATATTATCACGTTATTGCTATCCTACGTCCCTGTTCGGCGGAATCATAGCATGCCAGCACCAGTTTGAGCGCATCGCGCCCTTCCTCGGCTGTCGCTATTGCAGGTCGTCTGCCGTGAAGAAATTCGGCTATCGGAGCCGCAAGGCCGGCGATTCTCTCCCCCTGATTGGTAATTTCCGGCAGGTCGCTGACTGTCCATGCGGCATCCCCGTGTTTATACCATTTCAGTTGCGCAGCTCCGGCGGGTTTGACCGCGTTGCTTGGAGCATCCCCATAGTTGCCTATTATGACGCCGTTCTCGCAGGCGATTTCCAGCGTGTTTTCTCCCGCTACAGCGACGAAAGTGCACGATACCTCCGCAAATGCGCCGTCGGCATAACGATAGACAGCGATTGCGTTATCGTTGGGAACCGCAGGGTTCAGCAGGGTATCCATCTCCGCAATAACGCTCGTCGGCATCCCAAGCATCCAGTAGATAAAATCGATCGGATGGGCGGCGTCATCTGCGAATATATCCCGGTTGTATTCCGGCTTGACGTGCCATAATTGGTCGAAGCCCGCCATAAACTGCGTGCCCAGGCAGTGGCGACGGCGTATCATAAAGACTTTGCCGAAATCCCCGGATTCAATCAGTTGTTTGGCCTGAAGATTGTGCGGATCCACCCGCATCTGCCATGCCATCGTAAACGGAACATCGTTGGCGCTGACCGCGTTTACGATGCGGTCGGCCTGATCCATAGTCAGGCAGATGGGCTTCTGAAGGACGATAGCCTTGCCCGCCTCTGCGGATTTTTCTACAAGGTCAGCGTGCATGGAGGTCTCCGCGGCGATCGCCACCGCGTCAATATCTGACCTTGCAAGCAGCGTTTCGACGGAGGACTCACAGATCATTTCCCTGCCGGCGCAGTTTGCAGCGGCGCGGTCTGCGTCGTGATCCCATCCGGCGACCAGTTTGACGCCCAGTTCTGGCCGGTTTCGCCACTGATCGCAATACATGCCCACATGGCCGTGGGCAAATCCGAGAATTCCAATTCGTATCTCACTCATATCTTCGCCTGCTTTTCTATATGTATCGGCATTGTATTAGCTAACAA
>JAAYKE010000015.1 GCA_012522575.1 Armatimonadota bacterium
TCATTAGTTTTCTCCAACCTTATTTTAATGAAAAAGGTCTCTTACTCATATACTGAAAACTCCACATTTATTTTACGCGGCCGTTAAAAGGCGAATATTTGGCGCGCATCTTCCGATAATCACTAATGGTTGAACGAAATCCTGCCGCTGCACGGTATAGATATGTGGAACATCTTCGAGCTTATCTTCGTAACTTAATATGTATGATCTAGTTTTGGTAGTTATTCCGAGCGCGCGGCAATAGAGAGGTGCTATGCGGGAAGCAACAATATCCAGCCATCGATTTGGTTATACACTCTTCGAGGGGTCAGCTATTGTCAGGCCGGAAGGTGGCTGCGACGAAGATCGAACCGAGGCGCTGGCAAAACTGGTAAACTCACCTCTGCTGTGTGCAAAAAACCTCATCCTCGACCTGAGCCGTGTCGATTATGTAGAAAGCCCTGGTTATCGCTGGCTGGTGCGGCAGATGCAGCTACTCGAATCCGATGGCAAGCGATTGGTGATTATGGGTGCGCCGCCATCGGTCGAACGGGCGATCAAACTGCTCAGACTGGACAGAAAACTCCCGCTTACCAAAGATGTGAAAGAAGCTCTGGCCGTGCTCGATCCGGAGCATTCACAACTGGTAAGCTGACCTCAATCAACGCCTCTGCGTGATGTCTCACTTATGCAGGATTGCATGATACTTGTCGTCTATCGCTGGGTGAGGGAGAACAAGGAATCTGCCAGGCCGACGTTGTGTTGCACGCTTTTGTAGGTCACCGTCCCCAACTTCTCTCCAGCAGTGTTATACAGGGTCGATGTCGTGGCGATAGGCAAATTGCCCGCCATATTTTTGTGTGCTGAATAGATATAGCGTACTCTCATCTCACCGCTGCCGCGATATTTTTCCCGCTTGATTATCCGCAGGGTCTTGGGGTCCATCCAAACCCTGTCGTGTCTTTTGCTCTGCCCGCCGGTCTTTGGGACGAATTTGAGCTGTACTGTGCCGCTTTTGTCGGTAGAGGTTATCGAAACCGTGTTATCAACCCATAGCCGACTCGATAAAAAGCCGAAATCGAGCGTATCCAGACGCTTGCCGGGCTTATCTTTGAGATCCTCGGTTTTTCGAATCATAGACGCCAGCACCAGTTTCTTGTAACCATTTTGTATAAACGAGGCCTTTATGCCTTGCGCGAAACCGTCCATTCGCAGCTTGTCGGGCTTTTTGTATGATATGACTCCCTTTTGAAGATTGAGAATCTCGGAGTAGCCTTCCCCTAAATCCATAACATTGCCTTTATTGGCCGAGGTGATGACCATTTCGGCTTTGACATCGTTGAGTTTGGATTCTGCGGTTTTAACTTTAGAGAGGATTTCAGCAGATGTAATTGCCATCGCCGAGTTCGCAATGAGTGCGAAGAAAAGTGCGAAAACCACCAATAGATAAAGTCGTTTCATGTTTGTACTTCCAATGCTTGAGATAATTAACTATAGTATACTAGACGGAGCCACGCGCTCATTCTGCTCGCATGAGGTCAAAACTCTGCCGAATAGCTTTTTTCTATTCAAGCATACGTGCGCGCCGCGCAAATGGCAAGTGCAAATGAAGTCGCTGTATGTATGCCTGCAACTCTGCAAGGGTAGAATTATCATAGAGGTATAGTTATGAATGCAACGCAATACATAGTAATCGCCGCTGGCGCAGCGTCTATTTTGTTCATACTGGTCTATTTTCTTGGCGGTTCCCGGCAAAAAAGCGACCGTGATAATCAGCACAAAGCGCAGACTAAGGCGGAGTTGTCCCTGGCAGGGCTGCATTGCCCAAGCTGCCTGCTTGCAATAGAAAGAAAATGGAAGCGCACAGACGGCGTCTATGATGTCAGTTCCAACTTTGATACGGCTAGGTCAGTTATCGCCTATGACCCGGAATCTGTCAATATCGACGAGCTGATAGAGCAGGTCAAATCGTTGGGATACGACGCATCCCCTGTGACTGACGATACGGCGGAAGCGACCGATGAGCAGGTGGAGGATGAAGTCGGCTATATCAGGGTTCGACTGATAACCTCGGTTTTGCTGACCATCCCTATTATGATCATCGCGATGGGAATGCATGCCGTGCCACCGTCTCCGTTGGTATGGGTAGAGCTTATTCTTACCGCCATAGTGCTGTTCTTTGGAGGCGGGCGCATACTGCGCAGCGCCTGGGGAGCCATCAAAAACCGCTCAAGTGATATGAACGTGCTTATTGCTGTAGGCACGCTGGCGGCGTTTATTTACAGCACGGCGGCCATAATTATGTCGCGACCGGACATCTACTTCGAGACGACCGCGGCGATCATCACGCTCATACTTATCGGCAGGTTGCTGGAGACTCGCGCACGAAGCCACACATCCGATGCCATACGCAAATTGATGGACCTGCAAGCTCGCACTGCCCGCGTCGTAAGAGATGGGCAGGAGATTGATGTACCGGTAGAAGATGTTCGGGTAGGGGATATAGTTCGAGTGCGTCCCGGAGAAAAAATAGCGGTGGATGGAATCATTGTCGATGGCGCGTCAGCCGTTGATGAATCGATGATCACCGGAGAAAGCATACCTGTGGATAAAGCGTCCGGCGATGAGGTGATCGGAGCCACAATCAACCGAACGGGAAGTTTTACTTTTGAGGCGAAAAAAGTAGGAAGCGATACGATGCTGGCGCAGATCGTAAAACTTGTGTGGCAGGCGCAGGCGTCAAAAGCTCCTATCCAAAGGCTGGCCGATATAGTGGCGAGCTATATTGTCCCGGTTGTCGTAAGCATCGCGGTTGCCACGTTCGTCATCTGGTTCGCGTTCGGCACACTCACCCAGGCCGTGCTTACCTCCGTGGCCGTATTGATAATAGCCTGCCCATGCGCTCTCGGGTTGGCTACTCCAACATCGATCACAGTCGGCACAGGGAAAGGAGCCGAAAACGGCATACTGATCCGAAGTGCGGGCGCGTTGGAGACCGCCGGCAAAATCGATACGGTGGTGTTGGATAAAACAGGCACGATCACTCTTGGCCAACCTTCGCTAACCGACGTCGTGGAGGCAGACTCCGACAACGATACGCTTTTGCTGGCCGCATCAGCAGAACGCGCCAGCGAACATCCAATTGCTCAGGCTATCGTAAAGGCAGCGCAGGATAAAGGTTTGCAAGTGCGCGAACCCGCCGATTTCATCGCGATTCCGGGCGGCGGAGTTAAAGCTGTTGTGGATGGAAAAACCGTGCTTGTTGGCACGACCAGGCTGCAAAAAGAACACTCGGTAGACGTCTCCGATGTTGAAGATCGGGCGGAAGCACTCGAAAGCGAGGGCAAAACCGTCGTCATAGTATCGGCTGACGCCAAAGTGGCAGGGCTTCTGGCCGTTGCCGACACGCTGAAGCCCGGATCAAAAGACGCCATAAAGCGATTCAAAGAGCAGGGGCTGCGGGTGATTATGATAACCGGCGACAACCATCGAACCGCCGCAGCGGTGGCTGCCGAGGTAGGCATCGACGATACTATGTCTCAGGTGCTGCCAAAAGATAAGGCCGCAAGGGTCTCCGATTTGCGACGTGAGGGCAGATTGGTGGCAATGGTGGGTGACGGCATCAACGATGCGCCTGCGCTGGTGGAGGCCGATCTTGGAATCGCCATCGGGACCGGAGCCGATATCGCCATCGAGTCTGCAGATATTACTTTAATAAGCGGAGAGTTGAGCGGAGTAGTCACCGCCATTGAATTGTCCAGAGCTACTCTGAAAAATATAAAACAGAACCTGTTCTTTGCCTTTGTCTACAACTCATTGGGCATTCCCATTGCGGCCGGTGTGCTGTATCCGGCTTTTGGGGTGCTGTTGAATCCTATGATAGGCGCGGCGGCGATGGCGGCCAGCTCATTGAGCGTAGTAAGTAACGCATTGAGGCTAAGGGGATTCAGGCCGGGTTCGTGATATTAGTCGTCTGCAAATGGGTCAATTCCACGTTCAGCCGAAAACAGGTCTGAGTCGAACTCCTTATTAGAGGCATCGTCGGGTTGAGGCATTCCCTTGAATAAAGGACGATCCAAAAAGAAATGCTTTTTGGTAAACAGGCTTGAATCGTTGTCATTGGACGCATCTGCCAGCGCATTGTGATACATTGCCGCGTCTGCGTCGAGTTCGTCGGCAAAGTGAACGATCATTGCCTCCAGGCTCTTTGGCTGTTTAGGGGAGCCATATTCCTTGAGGCCGTGGTGGGATAAAATTGCATGCTGCATGGCAAGGTTCAGCAGCGGGTCGAATCCTTCAATGCTATCTGCGGCCTCTTTCACCATCATCGCGCCTCCAACCACATGACCCACAAAGTGTCCTGTATCGGTAAATCGAAACGCCGATGACCAGTCATATTCCTGGAGCTTGCCTATATCGTGCAGCGAGGCGGCCGTCAGCAGGATGTCCCGGTCAACATCAGTGTATATCGTAGAGAGCAAATCGCAGGTTTTTACCACATTCAGCGTATGCTCAAGCAGCCCGCCAAGGTATGCGTGATGCACTCGGATAGCCGCCGGAGCTTCTTTGAAGGAATGCATCGTGCGCTCATCATCGAAAAAGCAGGCAAGCAGTTGACGCAGTTGCGGGTTTTTGACTTTGTCGATGAGTCGCCTGAACTCCGTTAGCATCTCATCTGTGCTGTAGTGTGTGACCGGCAGGAAGTCCGAGGAGTCTGCTTCGTCAATATATTTATAAAATGAGTCCAGCCTCAGTTGCGGTTGGCCGTTAAATGATCCGACCTTTCCGCGCACTTTGATATAATCCGCTTCGGAAAAGCTCTCTATCTCCTCCGGAGTAGCGTCCCATTTTACGGCCTGAATAGCTCCTGTTTTATCGCTCAGGTTGCACTTGATAAATGGCGCGCCGGCGCGGGTGGCTCCTGTGGATTTAGATACAACCAAAAACAACTCATCGACTGAGTCGCCATCGTGCAGATCAGAAACATAGACTGATTTCATAAATAAGCTCCAATAGCTCAATTCTATTGGCCAAATACGGTGATGTCAAATAATAGCATTCTCTGCATTTCAAAATACCAGGGTTGGCGCACAGTGTGCCCTGCCAGGCTGCTTGCGTTCGAGTCGTTATCTATCGGCCTGACGAGATGCTATCAATTGCATCAAGAGCGTGGAGGAGTTTGTCGTGCTGCTCAATTAACCAATCGAAATGCTGTTGATATAGATTCGGATTATATATATCAGCCTCGATTGAATGCAGGATGCGCTTGGCTGTGCTTTTTGTGCGGCTGGTGTACCATTCGAGTTCCGAACCATACACTTCTTTGATGTCATCTTTTCTTGATTCAAGCCGCTCAAAATCTGCCGATCTATATACATAAAGACCAATACGGAGCGTATCCTGACGATAGAGCTGTAAGAAGATTTGATAATCGGGGCTACCTATCGGAATGTCATACCAGTTGGCGTATCCCGCTTTTCTTACGGCAATATCGTTTCCGCGTCCGTTCGCTTTGCAATAGTCAACAAATTTATTCCAAAAATCTAGGCGCCTTGACTGCACGTCCGACAATTCCCGCATTGCACTGGACTGGTTATCATCGGGCGGAGCAATTTCTGCCTCGGGAAGTTCAGGCGGTTCATCACGACCATAATTTACGAAACTGACATGCAGCAGTTCCGATTTTTGTTCCTCGGTAAATGCAATATCCCATCTTGATTCCATAAAGCCAAGCAACGATATGCCGCGATCCAATATGTTTTGTGCCGTCCAGTCAGTTTCTTGCGCCACTTCTATTTCAGAATGTGAACCGTTTATATACCCTCTGCGGCCTACGGTTGAAGGGTTCCTTTTGTCAGGGAAACTGTCATTTTGCAAAGATGCGTTAATACTTTGAGATAGTGGCAACAAGTTACCGAGGGAAGCCGACAAGAGCTTTATTTCTTCTGCGCTATATGCTCGAAAGGCATTGCGCCAATACCATTTTGTCGGCGTTTGCGGCAGGATATGCTCAATGGTGATTCTCTCTTTTTCAACTCTCGTAAACAGGTTCCAATCTACCTTTTGTATGTTGTTTTCGATAGATTTTCCAAACTCATATTCATATAGAAAATATCGCAGACCTCGCCAACTGTAAAAGCCTTCTCCGGCATCGAATCGCATTTGGGTGCGGGTGATAAAGGTAGATACTGCGGAATCCATAATGGCATTTACTGTGCTGTCCAAATCGTCGGCTATTGAAGCAAGAGAAGCCATACCGCTCAAAACATCACGAGATTTACTGTAGTACAGGCTGTTTTGAGAGGATACTTGAAATCCGCCTATACAGAAGCAAA
>JAAYKE010000143.1 GCA_012522575.1 Armatimonadota bacterium
GCATGGGACACGTGCGCGACTTGCCGAAGAGCAAGCTCGGCGTCGACGTGGAAAACTCATTTGCGCCGCAGTATATCCCCATCCCGGAGCGCAGAGAAGTAATCAAAAAACTCAAGGCAGCGGCAAAAAAAGCCGATACGGTTTATCTTGCGTCAGACCCTGACCGCGAGGGCGAGGCCATTGCCTGGCACCTCAGCGAAGCGCTGGGCATAAGCAATATAAAACGAATCAGATTCAACGAAATCACCAGATCCGCGGTCCGCGAGGCCATCGAGCAGGCAAACGACATCAATCCGGGTCTGGTCAACGCACAACAGGCGCGGCGGGTGCTCGATCGCCTGGTCGGGTATATGCTAAGCCCGCTTTTGTGGAGAAAAATCAAAAGAAATCTCAGCGCGGGCAGGGTGCAGTCGGTGGCGGTGCGCCTCATCTGCGACCGCGAGCGAGAGATAATAGCCTTTGTGCCCATCGAATACTGGTCGATCACGGCGTCGTTGACCCCGACCGACAAAGAGCACCTGTTCAACGCGAAACTGCTATCCCGCGCCGGCAAAAAGCTGGAAATACAAAACCAGCAGCAGGCAGATGAGCTGCTAAAGGCTCTGCAGGGCGCAGATTACATCGTATCGAACGTAAAGAACAGCCAGAAACGTCGAAACCCTGCGCCGCCGTTCATCACCAGCACCCTCCAGCAGGAGGCGTCCCGCAAGCTGGGGTTCACCGCCAAGCGCACGATGTTCATTGCCCAGCAGCTTTATGAGGGACTCGAACTCGGCTCCGATGGTCATGTAGGGTTGATCACATATATGCGAACCGACTCTACCCGGGTTGCCCAGGAAGCCCAGGACGAAGCGCGTGACTATATAAAGGAACAATATGGCGAGGATTATATGCCCGACAAGCCGAGGCAGGTCAAGCGAAAGGGCGCTCAGGATGCGCACGAGGCCATCAGAACCACATCGATCAGGCGTCATCCCGATGCAATCAAGGGAGCGCTGAGCAGCGAGCAATACCGCCTCTACCGGTTGATATGGCAGAGGTTTCTTGCAAGTCAGATGTCGCCGGCAGTCTTCGATGTCGTCTCGGTCGATATATCGGCTTGCGATATGATATTCCGCGCGACGGGTTCCACGGTCAAGTTCCAGGGATTTATGAAAGTCTACACCGAGGGCAAGGACGATTCCGCTGTTGTGGCCGATGAGGAAATGCCGCCTCTGCCGGAGCTTACGAAAGACCAGAAGCTCGATTTGCGCAAACTCACTCCCGAACAGCATTTCACTGAGCCGCCTCCCCGCTTCACCGAAGCAACTCTTGTGCGTGCGCTGGAGGAAAAGGGCATCGGCAGGCCGAGCACCTACGCCAGCATCATCTCCACCATTCAAGACCGAAAATATGTGGAGTTGACCGAAAAGAAGTTCAAGCCCACCGAGTTGGGTTTCATCGTGACCGATCAACTGGTGAAACATTTCCCCGATATTCTCAGCGTGGAGTTCACCGCGGGAGTCGAGACAAAGCTCGATACGGTGGAGGAGGGACAACTCGATTGGGTGAAGCTGCTTTCCGATTTCTATGGCCCGTTCGAAAAGGAGCTTGCCGCCGCACAGGAGAACATGGAGCGAGTCAAAATAGAACCCAAGGAGAGCGATGTCGTTTGCCCGAACTGCGGCAAGAAGATGTTGATTCGAGAGGGTCGATTCGGCGAGTTTTTGGGCTGCGCGGGCTATCCCGAATGCAAGACCGCCATGCCTCTCACCAAGCCGCTCGACGTGAAATGCCCTGTCTGCGGAGACGGCGACGTGGTCGAGAAAAAATCCCGCAAAGGCAAGGTATTCTACGGCTGCAGCCGCTATCCGGACTGCTCTTTTGTAAGCTGGGATAAGCCCACCAACAAGCGATGTCCGGAGTGCAATGGCCTGCTCGGAGAACGCAGATTCAGAGGCAAACTCACCGGATACCGCTGCACCAACCCGGAATGCGACTACCAATCTACGCGCGGCAAATCCAAAGAAGCCGAACCCGAAGAGCCGAAAAACGAGGAACAGTCGGAGCAATAAAACCCGCCGGGCGGCGACATCTCAACCGCCCGCATAATCGGTAACTATGAGCAACCACATTATGGTAATCGGCGGAGGGCTGGCGGGTTGCGAGGCCGCTTTTCAGGTGGCCAAAAGAGGTCTGCCGGTGCGGTTGTACGAGATGCGACCGCAGGTTATGACCCCTGCGCACAAGTCGGGCAAGCTCGCCGAACTCGTATGTTCAAGCTCTCTCAAATCCGATTCCCCGACCACCGCGCATGGGCTGCTCAAGCGGGAAATGCGCGCTTTAGGCTCTATCACCCTCCAATGCGCGGCCACGGCTGCGGTTCCCGGCGGAGACGCTCTATGTGTGGACAGGGAGGCGTTTGCCGACAATATCACCGACGCGATAACCTCCAACCCGCTGATTGATGTATTGCGCGAGGAAGTATCGTGCATACCCGCGCATCGCCCTTGCATAATCGCCACCGGGCCGCTCACATCGCCTGCGCTATGCGACAGCATAATCGAGCTTACGGGAGCAAACCACCTGCATTTTTTCGACGCTATCGCGCCATCGGTGGACTTCGACAGCATAGATCAGTCAAAGATATTCCGGCAGTCCCGATATGACAAAGGGGAGGCGGCCTATCTCAACTGTCCTATGACTCAGGAGCAGTATGAGAGCTTCATCGACGCGTTGTTGGATGCCGAAATAGCCAATCTACACCTCGAAGAAGAAAAGGACACAGGCTATTTTGAGGGCTGTCTGCCTATAGAGGAAATCGCGCGGCGAGGCAGAAACAATCCCGCCTATAGCACGATGAAGCCCGTCGGTTTGACCGATCCGCGCACAAGCCGTCGGCCCTATGCCGTTGTCCAGCTCAGGCAGGAAAACTCTGAGGGCAGCGTCTACGGCATGGTAGGGTTCCAGACTCAGTTGCGCCAGTCGGAACAGAGCAGGGTATTCAGAATGATCCCCGGGCTCCAGCGCGCCGAGTTCGTGAGATACGGAGCCGTGCACCGAAACACATATATAGACTCTCCGAACCTGCTGCGACCCTCGTTGTATCTCAAAGCGGATGAGGATTCGGCGTTGTTATTTGCGGGTCAGATAACGGGAGTGGAGGGATATATGGAATCTGCGGCCACGGGGATAATCGCGGGGATCAACGCGGCCAGGATTATGCAGGGGCTGCAGGTCGTCACCTTGCCGCCACAGACGATGATCGGCTCGCTGCTCGACTACATCGCCAACTGTCCGATCGGCGATTTCCAGCCAATGAACTCCAACTTCGGCATCCTCCCCGAGATCGCCGAAAAGCATCCCAAAAAAATGCGCAAGCAGCTAAAAGCCGACCGCGCGCAAAAGGCAATGGATGAATTCGTCGGTTCCCTAACCTCCTTTTCGTAAAACGCGAAATCCTCTCAATAATCCTTCTAACCTCTAACCTCTAACTTCCAACCTCTAGACCCTTGCTAGATATCCCCCTTCGTGCTTTAATATAGCTATGGCCAACATAAACCTTACAAAAGCCAAAAGAGCCAAAAGTGACGAGTTCTATACACAGTATGCAGACATCCAAAAGGAAATCCAGGCATATCTGGACTACGACCCGAATGTTTTCCGCGGCAAGGTCGTCTACTGCAACTGCGATGACCCTTATGAGAGCAACTTCTTTCGTTACTTCGCTCTCAAGTTCAATGAGATCGGCCTGAAGCGGCTCATCACCACCAGCTACAAATCCTCCCCTGTGGCGAACACCCAACTCGATCTGTTTGGCGAAAGCTCCGTCGATGTCCAACACAAAGGCCGTCCCAAGGACACCGCTGCAAGGTTTATAATCAACGAAGTCGGGGATATGAACGAAGACGGCGCTTATAACCTCTCCGATGTGGCGGAGCAGTTGAAGGCGAACAAAAACAACGAATGGAAACCATTAGAAGGTGACGGGGACTTTCGAAGCAAAGAGTGCATAGAACTGTTAAAGCAAGCTGATATCGTCGTCACAAACCCTCCATTCAGCCTCTTCCGCGAATACGTCGCACAATTAGTCGAATTTGACAAGAGTTTCCTTATCATAGGCAACAAGAATGCAATTACATACAAAGAGATATTTCCTCTCATAAAAGACAACAAGATGTGGGTCGGCGCGGGCAGTATTAGTAAGGACATCCTATTCATTGCGCCGGACAACGCTGAACTAAGCGACAAGCCGGCAACAGCGGTTCGGGTTGTCGATGGAGTGACCTATCTGCGTTCGCCGTCAGTCTGGTTCACCAACCTCGACCACGGACGCAGACACCGGCCTCTAAGTCTGTTGACGATGCAGGACAACCTGCAATTTAACGATAAAGTAAAAAAATCCGATACCGCTTACCAAAAATACGACAACTACGATGCCATCGAAGTGCCGTTCACCGAAGCCATTCCAAGCGACTGTGACGGCGTTATGGGAGTCCCAATCAGCTTTTTGGATAAATATGACGCCGATCAGTTTGAAATCTTGGGATCGAACCGAGGTATCGACCAAGACCCCAACGGGTATTACGGAAGAGGTTCGTATATGGACGGCAAAGAAACATTTAAGCGTCTGTTCATCAAACACAGGAAGGCCGAGGCATGAAAACCACACTTTGGATAGATAAAACGGTTCGCGAAGTCGTCGATGGTTTTGTATATAACGAGTATGAGGGAAAGGGCCTCTTCGGACTCTCCGGCAGGCTCACCATCCAGCCGGAATATCAGCGCAACTATATCTATTCGTCAGGTGACGGCAAAAAAGAGATCGAGGTCATCGAGAGCCTGCTAAAGGGCTACCCGATCGGGTTGTTCTACTTCAACAAGGTCGAGGGCGGCAAATTCGAGGTGCTCGACGGCCAGCAGCGCATCACCAGCATTGGCCGATTTGTCACAAACAAGTTCGCAATGATCGATGAGCACGGCCACCAGCAATACTTCGATGGCCTTGCACAAGACAAAAAAACAAAGATCATGGACACCAAGCTGCTCATCTACGAATGCGAAGGCTCCGAAAGCCAGATCAAGGAGTGGTTCAAGACCATCAACATAGCCGGAGTGCCGCTGAATGCACAGGAACTGCTCAACGCGGTCTACAGCGGGCCTTTCGTAACCCTTGCCAAGGCTGAGTTCAGCAACAACGGCTACGCCAGCATACACAAATGGAAAGCATTTATCAAAGCCCGCGCCGAACGGCAGGAATACCTGGAATGTGCGCTGGACTGGGTATCAAAAGGCAATATCGGCGAATATATGAGCAGCCACCGCTATGACGATAACATCGACGAACTGAAAACCTACTTCAATACCGTCCTCGATTGGGCGGCAGGCGTCTTTACGGGCAAAGAGAAAGAAATGCAGGGCTTGGACTGGGTGCGGTTTTATGAAGACTATCACACTCAGGCGTATAACCCTGATGAAGTGTGGGAAAAGGTGCGGCAGCTGTACGGCGATAGTTGCGTAACCAGCAAGAAGGGCATATTTGAATATATTCTTGGCGGCTGCACGGATTATCGACTGCTCAATATCCGCGTGTTCGGGGATCACACCAAAAGGGCTGCCTACGAACAACAGACCAGCAAAGCTGAAGCCGAAGGCGAGTCCAACTGCCCGCATTGCGCCATCGGCCACGACGCCAATTCTACCAGGATATATAGCTTCGAGGAAATGGAAGCCGACCACGTCGAGGCTTGGAGCAAAGGCGGCGCAACGGACCACTCCAACTGCCAGATGCTGTGCAAGACGCATAACAGGGCGAAGGGCAATAATTGAAGGCGGATACCGCTTTTTTCGATGTCCGAGGTCAGATGTCCGAAGTTCGAGCCGGTACAGCAACGTCACTTTGTTGCTTGGGTTGCGCCGCGTAAGTGGAAAATGGCCGGGACAGAGGCCCGGCCACTACATCACCTGAGCCAAAATATATAGCCTATTTCTGGTTTTCGCCCTTTTCGCGTTTTCGCGTTTCTCCCTTCCCCTTTCCCTACATATCGACTCCGTTAATCACCAGCTTGAACTTATATCCGAAATAGTCCGCGGCTCGTCTACAGATCAGCATTCGGGACAGGAATATCTCAAAATACTCCATCACCGATGCGGATTTTTCGTCCGTGTTCAGTTCGAGATTGATGCTTTTATTATCCGTATCGACCCGCAATTTGGAACGCTGCACCGAGAAATTGACGCGGTCGTGTATGTCGAAGGTCAGCGGGTTCTGGTTCTGCACGCGCGAATGATGCACGTCCGATTTGTCGGCGATTATCAACGCCGCCGAAATTGAGCTTACCGGAGCGCCGATTTCCTCTTCGTGGTTGCCGATAGCCGCTATCACCAGCGCGATCTCGTTTGCGGGCATATCCATTTCGTTGAGCAGCGTAAAGGCCATCAGCGCGGCCGTATCGGTATGACCCTGCCTGCTTACTGCATTGCCAATATCGTGCATGAAACCGGATATCGCGGCAAGCTCGGCGTGACGCGGGTCCTGGCCGAGGTCGGTCATTATATTCTGCGCTGTTTCGGCGACAATGCCCGCGTGTCGAAAGCCGTGCTCGGTGTAGCCGAGGGCCTTCATCTGATTGTTGGCGGCCTCCATATATGTTTTTACTTTAGGGTTCCGCCTGATTACATCGAGAGTGATTCTGTCCTGTTGCATATATTGTCAATCGCCTGTGTATCTATGAGCGATTATTCCCCTTTCTCGACATATTCCATCCCCGAACGCATCCGCCCCTCGCGGTCGGTTTCCAATCGAGGCAGTTCATCGTGCACCGCCGCCGCGTGTTTGCGATACTTCTCCAAAAACTCTTTTCTATACTCCATAAGCCGTCCCTGCTCGACCGCCTGCCGAATGCGCCGCATTAGCGTGGCGTAAAAATGCAGGTTATGATATGTTGCCAGCCTGGAGGCCAGAATCTCGTCGCACTTATATAGATGACGCAGATATGCCGCGCTATGGTTCCGGCAGCACCAGCAGTCACACTCCGGATCGATCGGCGTCAGGTCGTCGATGAAACGGTTGTTCTTTATGTTTATGCGGCCATAGGTCGTATAAAGTGACCCATTTCTGCCCAACCGAGTCGGCAGAACGCAGTCGAACATATCAATGCCGCGCACGACGCTGTCGATGAGGTCCTCCGGGGTCCCGACTCCCATCAGATACCGCACCTTATGCTCCGGCAGATGCGGCACGCTCCAATCCACCGCGTTCATCATAAGCTGCTTGCCCTCGCCAACCGACACGCCGCCTATCGCAATTCCGTCTGTATCCAACGACGCGATAAACTCCGCGCTCTCGGCTCGAAGGTCCTGATAGACGCTGCCCTGCACTATTCCAAAGAAAGCTTGGTCAGCACCGGCGGAATCTTGCGACCTCTTCGCCCATTCGTGGGTGCGCCTCATCGCCTCGACAGCGTAGTCCTTTTCGCACGGATACGGCGCGCACTCATCAAACGCCATCACGATATCGGCCCCAATCGCGCTCTGAATCTCCATAACCCGCTCAGGAGTGAACTCGTGGTAGGACCCGTCCACATAGGATCGAAATACAACTCCATCCTCGCCTATTTTTCTGATATGTTCTAAACTGAAGACCTGAAACCCGCCGGAATCGGTGAGCATGCCGCCGTGCCAGTTGATGAACTTGTGCAGCCCTCCGGCGCGTTGTATCAGCTCCGCGCCCGGTCGCAGGTAGAGGTGATAGGTGTTGCCGAGAATAATCTCAAATCCCATCGACGCCAACTCCTGCTGGCTCATCGCCTTCACCGTTCCCTGAGTGCCCACCGGCATAAAAACGGGCGTCTCCACCGTGCCGGAGTTCAAATGCAGCCTCCCGCGACGCGCCCTGGTTTTTGGGTCAGTGCATAAAATATCGAATTTTATTTTCAGTCACTCCTTGTTTTTGAGAGCCTGCCGACCTCAATCCAAATCCGCTCCCGCAGTCGTCGCAGTCGCCTGTTCCGCTGTGGCCAGATCATCTCTGGATGTGCGCCCGGTCACCGTTCGTCTTATCCACTGCCAGAGGTCATCTACAATAGTAAACATCACCGGAATGACGATCAGGGTAAGCAGCGTCGAGAGAATCAGGCCGCCGATGACGGCGATAGACATCGGGGATCGCGTCTCCGAACCTTCGCTCAACGCCAGCGCGGTCGGCAGCATGCCGCCGATCATGGCAAAGGTTGTCATCAAAATAGGACGCAGCCTCGTCGGGCCGGCCTCCAATATCGCATCGTGCCGGTTTTTGCCGCGGCTGATCAGAGTGTTTGTATAGTCGACCAGCAGGATAGCGTTTTTGGTCACCAGACCCATAAGCATGATTATACCGATCATAGCAACGATGCTCATCGAGTTGCCCGTCAGCAACAACGCCAGCAGCGCGCCGACCATAGCCTGCGGGAGGCTGAACATAATAACAAACGGCGTCAGGAATGACTCGAACAGCGCGCCCATCAGCATATATACAAGCAAAATAGCCAGCAACAGCGCGGCTCCTATGTGACCGAAGCTCTCTCCCATCATCTGCGTCGCGCCGCCCGTTCCGACCGTTGTTCCGACGACATGCTCCGTTTTATTGAGACCTGCATCGATCGCCTGGTTCACGTTGCCCATCTCGGCTCCCTGAGCGAGGTTTGCGGTGACATACACCACCCGTTGCCGGTTTTTGCGGTCGATTTTGGTGGGCGCGTTATCTGCTATGATATCGGCTACGTCGCTGAGATAGATCGGCGCGCCGTCTTTGGATGAAATTATCAGGTTGTCGACATCCGAGGCTTTATCGCGCATCGCTTTGGAATATTGCACTCGAATGGGATATTCCGTCCCGCTGTCTCGGAACTTGACGGTATTGTCTCCGTCGATCGCCATACGCGCGCCCATCGCCACCTGCGATACTGTCAAATTGAGTTGCGCGGCCTTGAGCCTGTCCACGACAATTCTGCGCTCAGGTCTGCTTGGCTTGAACGATACATCGACATCCACCGCTCCGGGAGTCTTTTCCATAACAGCGGCAACCCGGTTGGCCTCTTCGAGTATGCTGTCCATATCGTGGCCCTGCACCTCTTTTTCGATGTTGTTGCTTGGGCCCATTCCAAACGATATCGACACGCTTATCATTTCCGCTCCCGGCACCTTAGCGGCTTGCTCCGCCACCCATTCGGTTATATCCTCCAGGCTGCGTTTTCGCCAGCTCTTGTCGACAACCTTCGCGCTGATCACCGCATATTGCGGCCCGGAACTGCCTCCTCCCAACGAGCTTTGAGAACTGGTCCCCACCAGGGTCATATAGTATCCCTGTTGTGTCTCGTCGACTTTCTTAAACAATCCGCTTCTAACCTTGCGCGTGATCGGTTTCATCTCAGGCAGTTGCCCAAGCACGTTCTCCAGTTGCTTTGCCACCTTGTCGGTAGCCTCCAGCGAAGTGCCCGGGGCGGTTCGTATTTGGACGCTGAACTGACCCTGGTCGACCACCGGGAAGAAGCCAAAGCCGAAGGGTATATGAATTTTCATGGCGATAAATGCCGCCACGACAGCAAAGATAAGGGCGATCTTTTTGCTCTTTGGGTTCACTCCAAATGCTATCGCGCACAACAGCAGCCCGATCATCGCGATTACGATTCTCGGAATTAACGCCATCTTTGATTCTGCGCCTGATGGCATCGGCATAGCCATTGCCAATACTGTCAGCAGCGATACAAAACCGATCACAATCGTCAAATATCTATTGTGCAGCGCCCATTCCAGCACTCCGCGGTATTTTCTATCCAACCCGCGCAAAAATCGCTCCAGCACGCCGAATATCATACCGGAAAGATAGTCTATGCGGTCCTTGAGCGTGGCCTGGCCGTGCTGAATCCTGTCCAGCATTCGCTTTTCGTCCGCCTCTTTGTCGTCCTCGCTGCGCATCCATTTCGAGGCCAGCATAGGGGTCAAGGTAAACGACATCAGCAGCGAGAACGCCGTGGCGGTTGCAACTGTTACGCCGAACTGGCGGAAAAATTGCCCGACAATGCCGCCCATAAACGCAATCGGCAAAAACACGACGATGTCTACCGATGTAATCGTAATAGCCGCCAGACCGATCTCCGACCGACCGTTAATGGCGGCTTGCTCAGGATTTTCCCGTAACCTGAGGTGGCGTTCTATGTTTTCCAATACAACAATGGAGTCGTCAACCAGAATGCCTACTACAAGTGACAACGCCAGCAGCACCATCTGGTTCTGAGTGAAACCAAACCCGCTGATCGGAATAAAGGTCGCCATCAGGGATGTGGGAATCGCTATCGCCACGATGAAAGTTGCCCTGGCGGTATGCAGGAACAAAAAGACGATCAGGACGACCAGCAGCACGCCTTCGAGGAGGCTGCGGTTGACGTCTCTGAGTGCGTTTGTAACGAACTTGGATTGATCGACTGCGATAACCGGCTTGACTCCGGTCGGCAGCTCGGATTTCAGCGCTTCGAGTTCTTTTTTGATTCCATCCGCCACCGCAACCGTGTTGGCGTCCGATTGTTTTTGAATGGCAAAGACAACCGCGGGCGTGCCGTCGAGCCTGGTCAACACATCCGCTTCGGCCACAGTGTCTTTGACCTCGGCCACATCCGCTATGCGAACGGTAAACGACGGCCCTCCTCCGGCGGGATTTACGTTAATTCTGGTTTCTTCGATTTCACTGACGTTTCTATATTCGCCCACCGTTCTGATCGAAGTGTCGCGCGCGCCTTCCTTGATGGAGCCTGCCGGTATATTAAGATTTGCTCCTCTGATTGCGCCGATGACCTGGTCTATGCCGATCCCATACGCATCCAGACGATCCTTGTCCACAGAAATGGAAAGCTCTCGTTCATCTCCTCCGAAAGGATTTACCGACGCCACGCCGCTCACCTTTGCCAGCTTGTCTGAGACGACGTCATCGGCAAGTATGCGCATTTCCTTGGCGGACAGCGGCCCTTCGAGAGCTATGATCATAATCGGCATCGAGGCGATATCGAGCTTCAATATCCTCGGCTCATCGATATCTTTGGGCAGATTGGTGCGAATAGCGGCTACTTTGTCCCTCACGTCGGCGGTTGCGGCTTCCAGGTTGGTTCCCAATTCAAACTCAAGAGCCACCGAGGATACGCCGTCCTGCGAACTAGACGTAACGTTCTTCAAACCACCGGTCGAGGTCACCGCTTTTTCGATCGGCTCGCTGACCAGCGTTTCTATCTCGCTAGGCCCGGCTCCGGGGTAGGTCGTGACTACAGTGACGTAAGGTATATCGATCTTGGGATTATATTCCTGCGGCATCGTAGAGCGCGACCGCAATCCGAGCACCACGAGCGCAAGCACGAACATTATTAAAAATATTGGCCTTCGTATGGAAACGTTAGTTAGCCACATATAACACTCCGTTTTGAAATCTTGTGATGGGCGGAAATCTCCGAACCGACGCCCAAACGCAATGACACGACCTCAGAATCGCGCGTTCATCGCATATAACAGCTTCATCGAGAAACCAGCAATCGCAAGCTGCGCTGCTTACTTTTCAAGCGCCACCTTGGAGCCTTGCTGCAGATTCTGTCGGCCTTCCGTGACCACTATATCCCCTGTCTTCAGTGTGGTAGGCATCTGAATCTGAACATATTTGCGGTTTTCCTGGATGACACTAACGATATGGCGCGTGACGGTATTATCATCGCCAACAGAGAACACCGATTCCGTGCCCTTGCGATGGTCGATCGCGTCCTTGGGAACCAGCAGAATATCCTTCTTGGTCTCCGTCACTATGGCTCCGCGCGCAAACATACCGGGTCTGATCTTCGAACTGCCCTCGCTAAGGGCTATGCGCACCGGGAAGTTTCTACTCGATGTCGAGCCGGATGGGTATATTTCCGCCAGACTTCCCATAAAAGTGCTGCCGGGGATGGCGTCGATATTGATTCGCACCGCCTGGCCGATGTTGAGCTGTGCGAATATCTTCTCCGATACATTGCCCTTGAGATACAGAGAACCAAGGTTCACCACTTCTGCAAGGCCCTGTCCGGGATTGATAACCTGACCCGGCTCGGTCAAACGCGCCGAAACAACCCCGGGCACCGGGGATTTTACGTAGCTGTACGAAAGTTGCTGTTCCGCAATCGCGACCGATGCCCTGGCCTGCGAAAGTCCCGCTTCGGCCTGCTTCACGTCCTCTTTGCGAAGCAGATTCTGCGCCGCGCTTGCCTCTGCTGTCCGAAGGGCCTCCTTGGCAACCGCTACCTGCGCCTCGGCCTGCTGCACATCCTCCGTCCTGCCGCCTTCGGTTATCAGCGACAGCCTTTCGACCGCCGACTTGTGTTGGGTTTGCGCGATCTTATATTGAGTCTCCGCCATCTCAAAGGTGGACTGCGATATCGCGCCCTGGTTCAGCAGATTCTGATTTCTTTTGTAGTCTGATGTCACCCTGTCGAGGTTCGCCTTGGCCTCCGCGACGGTGTTTTCCGCCATCATTCTTTCCTGTGAGCGAGCGGGATTTTTGGCCACCGCCAGCCGCGCATTGGCGGCATCCAACTGAGCTTTAGCTTGCGTTATGGCGGCATCGGTCTGGATTTTTGTCACTTTCAGGCTGGTTTTTGCCTGAGACAACCTGGCGACTGCCGCCTCCAGACCTCCCCGAGCAGCCACGAGGTTGCTTTGCAAATCCTGCTGATCGAGAACGATTATCGTCTGACCCTTGCTGACGCGGTCTCCCTCCCGAACATTAACCTGAGCGACCCTGCCCGAAATCTTGGCCGATAATGTGGCCTTATCCAACGCCTGGATATCCCCGGTCACCTCAACGGTCTGCTCCATATCGCCCATAGTAACGGCGGTCGTCTTAACAGGGATTCCATTTTGTTCCCAAAGCTCAGCGGTTGTTGGAGGAGGCGTGCGGGGCGCATTTTTGCGCATCGCGGCAAACAATCCTGCGATGACCAGCGCTATTATTAGTGCTACTGCTATGTTTCTTTTCACTTTTATTCCTCCTCCGACTTCTGAGCAGATTCCAGATCAAGTGTCGGTTTATAGTCTACCAGTTTCAATTTTTCTATTTCAGGCTGTGTGGAGGTCGCCCTTTGCAGGTCGGCGCGCGCGATCGCATAGTCATACAGCGCATTGACCTCGTTGAACCGAGCCTGGGTCAACTGCGATTCCGCGTTAGTGACCTCCAGCAGAACCGCGATCCCTGCTTCATATCTGACATTCGCAAGCCTCAGCGCCTCGTCGGCCAGCGCGACGCTCTCGGCTGTGGTTTTCGTGCGCAACGCGGCCTCTTCCATCACCAGCGCAAGGGTGACAACTTCCTGTTTAATGCCCAACTGGGCCTGTTCGAGGCTGTCCTCCGCTGAGTGCAAATCAGCGTGAGCCTGCTCGACTTTAGCCTTAGTCACCCCGCCATCCCAAATTGGCAGATTAAGCGCAGCCGTTGCGTTCCAGGAGTTGGTGTTTGAGCTGAAGCCCTGGGCGTCGGATTGATTGAATGATCCGGATATTCCCAAACTGGGTCGTATGGCGGTCCTTTGCAATTGTATGTTGGATTTACTCAGCGATATGCCTGCCTGCTGCATCTTGATTTCAGGCCGTTCGGCAAGGGCTGTTTTGGTTGCCTCGTCCGCATCCACGCTGCTCGGGTCGACTATCACTTTTTCATTAACAACCTGCGTCGGAGTATCCGCGTTCAGTCCGAGGGTTCGATTTAATCCCGCTCGAGCAATGCTGACTCGACTCTGAGCGGCAATCAAGCTCTGATTGAGATTAGCCAGGTCGACCTGGGCTGTGGTGACGTCGAATTTCGGCACGCTGCCCGCATTGAATCTGGCGTCGGTGTTCTTCAAACGCAACGCAGCAACATCCACCGCAGCCTGCACCGTATCTCTTTGTCCCTGCGCTCGCAGCAGTTCGTAGTAATTTTTCTTCACCTGAGAAATCAACTGTTGCGATGTCCTCAGCAGGTCCAGATAGCTTATATTAAACTGATCGTGCGCTATATTGCTGCCATATCGCAACTGGTGGAATATATCCAGCGGCAAAAACATCTGCAGAGATTTCGATGTCTGCTTGGAAGGCATCATTGTGACCGGCATATTCCCTGTCAGTTCGCTGGCAGGTAAAATTATTTCCGGCCCCTGTATGCCGTGGGTGATTTGCGCAGTAAATGACGGGTTGAACCGCGCTCCGGATTCTTTTATCATGCCTCGGGCTTTGTTCACCGCTTCCGTCGCAACGCGTAAATCAGGATTGCGCTTAAATGCTATTTCAAGAGCCTGATCCATGTTTATGGGCGCATCTGTTGGTGGTGCAGCGCTGTCCGCCCAAACCGCGCTTGTTATAATCAGCGCCGCCACAAGGGCTATTATGCGAGCCATCAATTTCAAATTCCGATCCTCCATTTGGCCGCAGCCGCAATTATGCAGTCGCGGCTGAAGCTATCTAACATAAGAAGAGTTACCGTCGCTGCATGATGCTCAGTCCTGCTCTTCCGCCATTCGCGATTCGATTGTTTCCAGTCCGTCCAGGATGTACGAAAACATCTTTCGCAACTCATCTATCTTGCACAGCATTATTCCGGCATCGTTGGGATGTCCGACCACGAGCACCTTATCCCCCGGTTGAATATTATACTTTTTTCTAGCCTCGGCTGGGACAACTATCTGTCCACGTTCGCCAACCGTCACAGAGCCATAAAACAGTTGATCGAGAGACGTTCCTTGCTTCATAATTTTTGCCTCCGCAGGAGTGTATGCATAATCATACAAATCATACTAGTATATAATATTGGTGTTTTCTGTCGTTGTCAAGAGGTTGGGCGGCAGATTTTCGAGAGAGAAAAAGCCGATATTAAAATCGCATAGCGATAATTGCGGCGAACAAGAACATTTGAAGCGCGAAAATCGAGACTCCGCTGATAGCGCGAGAGGTCGCCAGGGTGCGATGAGATATTTGAGAGGAGCGCAGCCCGTCAATCAGCCCTGATGCGATATCCGCTATCCATTGCGCATACAATACGGCCGCAATCAACCCAACGCACAATATAGGGCAGATGCGAGCCGCGCCCTGCGCAAATGCGCTGTTTACGAATATGATCCTCACCAGGGCGACTGCAACAGGCAGGGCTGCCAGAATTGTCCGCAGAGTTTTATGTCTTAACAGGCGTTTTATGTTATATATTGCCAGCGTCAGCGTCCGCATCAATTTACCTTTTTCTGACCAGTGCCCGCGGCTATGTGTCCTCCGCCTTGCGCCAGCGCTTCGAGCGCGTCCTCAAGAGTCGGTCTTTTCAAATAGACGCAGCTTATCTCGTTGCCAAACTCCGAAAGAAGCTCCCCGATCACTCTTTCTCCGTGCGCTACCCGAAATGACAGATATCCATCCTCTTCACGAATAACCACGGACAGGTGTTCCTCGATGCGGTTTCTGGTAATCGGGTTTTCCATCTCGCCAAGCACTATCATATCTTCTCCGGCAAGCCTTCGGAAGTCCTCCGACCTGCCGACGAACGCTATGCGCCCGCGCGAAATCACCGCCATACGCCCGCACGTCTCGGCCACCTTGCCGGAGCCTGTCAAAATCACAAAAGACCTGCCCATGCTGCGCTTGAGGTCAAGGATATAGTCCCACACCGCTTCAAAGATAGCCGGCTCCAGCCTGTCGAGCAGCGAGTCTATGACCAGCACAGGGGATTCTATCATCAGTCCGCGCGCGATTTCCATCCTCGCCAATGCGCCGCCGCTCAACATTCCCGCAGGGATTGCCCGCTGGTCGGATAACTGCATCCGCTGCAGCATAGCCGGTATTTCCTTGGTTCGACGCCTGCCGGGTATGCCGCACACAGAAGCGAACATATCCAGATTTTCATATACGGTAAGCTCTGGCGCACAGGCCGGATTGCTCAGCGCAACGGCCACCGGCCTGACATCATCGGGATTGCCGAACTTAATAGACCCGGAGGACGGCTTCAACAGACCTGCGAGGATTCGGGCAAGGGTGGTCTTTCCGGATCCGCTTCGACCTAATACTCCGAGAATTTCGCCCAGCTCGATCTCCAGGCACACATCCCACAACGCCCACGTTCCCGCCGATTGCCGGGACACATTTTCCAGAGTAAGCACAGCCATAACATTGAGAGTATATCGCCGCATCGGACGCTCGTCAATCTCAGATGCGAACCCGGACATCCGCATTTGACCGACGGTTGTAAAAGTGGGATACTATCTCATCAGATTCCGACGGAGGAACAGATTGGAGAACGGGAGAAACCAGTTCAGATTATCGCGCAATGTGCGCACAGTCTCATCGGAAATCTTCATCATCTGGGACGAAGAGATAAGGGTAGGGCAGCTTCATCTGCATTATGCTCACGATACCATACACGCCGCCGTGCTCCTTGAGACGGATTTGTCGGTAAAAGAGGAGGAGGATCTGCTGGTGGCGATCGACGAGGATGTTGTTTCGTCATATCTGCCCAGCTTTGAGCGGGAAGACCTGCTCATAACTCTGTTCAGAGCCGAAGAACTAAGCTCATTCAGCTACTCATCACAGGATATCGATCCATTCGGCCCGGAAGACGAAGACTGAAGTGCGCCTGGGCATACACGTTCGAATCGCCGGAGGATTGGTCAAATCACTCAAAAGGGCGGAGGCGCTTGGATGTGAGGCGATTCAGCTATTTTCCGGCAACCCGAACTCCTGGACGAGGCGTCCCGTCGATGTCGCGGCAGCCGCCGATTTTACGGCAAAGGCAGCGGAACTGAATATACATCCCATAATCCTCCACACTCCATACCTGCTTAACCTCGCGTCACCGGATGATACAATCTGGAATAAAAGCGTCGATGCGCTTTACGACGCGGTCGAACGCGCTCCGGTCATGGGCGCTGATTATATCGTAACTCACATCGGCAGCCACAAAGGCTCCGGCTATGAAGCGGGAATCCGCAGGATAGCCAAAGCGGTACGGCAAGCCCTCGAAGCCGCTCCTCAGCCGACTATAGCTCTGGAAATGGGATCAGGGGCGGGCGATACGATAGGATTCCGCTTCGAGCACATCGCGGATATTATTCATGAAATCGGAGAGCCGTCGGATCGAGTTGGCCTGTGCATCGACACCGCGCATCTATGGGGCGCAGGCTATGATATCTCCGATAAGACCGGCGTCGGCGATATGTTCGATCTGCTCAAACGCCATGTGGGTCTGAGCAGGCTGAAGGTCATACACTTCAACGATACCGAAGTGGAACTCGATTCGCGAAGAGACCGGCATTTTCATATAGGAAAGGGCAATGTGGGAATCCGGGGATTTCGCGCCATTCTAAATTGCCCTGATATCTCGCATCTGCCGGCGATAATCGAAACCCCTGCCGGACAGACCCTCGAAGAAGACCACAAAAATCTGGCTACCCTGCGCAGCCTTTACGAGTAAATCCGCTCTGGATGTAACACGTGAGTAATTGTAGTGACTGGCCTCTGTCCCAGGCACGCAAACTATGTCATTTCGAACGAAGTGAGAAAACTGCTTTTCCGTAAATCGCGAAAGCTCGAAAGAAGCGAAACCCGGAAAAGAGAAGAAAAAAAGCAGATTCCTCGGCATTCGCCTCGGAATGACACTTTACCTGACGCATTCAAGCGTCGCGGCCGGCCTCTGTCCTAACACAGTCCGAGACGGAGATCGGACACTACGGACAGAATCACTCATCATTCGTGAGCTGTTACCTCTGGATCATTCCCCGCCTCCAAAACTCAACTTCTTCAGAGCGGGATACAACTCCACATATTCGGCGAATCTGCGCTCATAAACCGCGGCGTTTTCCGGGTCTGGATTTGCGACATCGGTCACCTGCACCCATTTTTTGACGATGGATTCCACGCTTTCTCCTGTATCCGCAGCCCGCGCCAAAGCGGCGACTCCCAGACACCCCGCCTCAGTCACCTCCACCGTCGTTATCGGCCTGTTGAGCACATCGGCTTTCAGTTGCGTCCACTTTCGGTTTTTCGCGCCGCCGCCTACCGCTATAAGCTCCTCGACGCCGATTCCGCACCTGTTCATAATATCGAGATTCAGCCGCATCTCCAGCGCCACACCCTCAAGCAGTCCTCGCAGAACCTCGCTTCGGCTCGTGGTCAGTCGCAGACCCAGTATCGCTCCCGAAATATCCGTATCGAAATACGGAGTGCCGCTCGGAGTAAAATACGGCAGAGCCAGCAAATTGGACGGCGTATTCGGGAGTCCGGCAAGCAGAAGATCGTAGGGGTCCGCTCCCGTCCGCCTCGCTTGTTCCACTTCCTGTTGTCCCCATTCATCCCGAAACCACTTCAGCAAATTGCCGCCGGTCAAGCTGAATGCTATCGTCGCATACATCCCCGCAACTGTATAATCATAGGTGCAAAGGTTGCTGTCAAACAGCCCCGCGCCTAATACCGGCTGCGCGAATGCGGCGCAGATGCACTCAACAGTGCCCGTGGCATACATCCCTCGACCCGATGTCGTAACCCCTGCCCCGAGAGCCGCGCAAGGCTGATCGTGGCCGCCTGATACGACGATTGTATGATCGGTCAATCCCAAATCGTCGGCTATTTTACTCGGAATGACTCCAACTACTTCCCCGGGAGGCTTCGGATTTGCCAGTTTCGTCTCATCCAACCCCATAGCCGCAAGAATCTGTGCATCCCATCTGTGAGATCGCACGTCAAACATCATCGTGCGCCCGGCAAGGGGCCAACTGATGGACGGCTCAATGCCGAGTCGATGTTGAATCAAATCCTCAAAGCAGAAAAACCGCCTGGCAGCAGCCCATATCTCAGGTCGGTTGTCGCGCAGCCAAAGCAGTTTGAAAAGGGTGAACATGGGGTGCGCGGTGTGTCCGGTGATCTCATAGAGGCGTTTTAGCCCGAACTCCCGACCAAATCTTTTAACGGCATCGGCCGCCCTGGAATCCGACGACACCATCGCATTGCCGAGAATCTCACCGGATGCGCCAATCGGAGTAAACGCTTCACCCTGGCAGGTTATCGACATCGCCCTGATCGGATCGCTGCAGGCGCGGGCGGCCTCCCTGATAACATCAAGGCAACTGTCGCTCACCAACTGCGAATCGATCTCCGCCCAGCCCTCGCGGTCGGATATAACGGGGTATTCCCTGTAGGCGGAGGATAATGCCTTCCCGCATTCATCGAACACAACCGCCTTGCAGCCCGTGGTTCCCGCGTCAAGTCCCAGATAGCTCATCATCTATACCATAGCTCAAGATATTCTCCCACTATCCTGCGCATTTCTTCAAACACGATCCCCTGCCTGTATAGCGTCGTGTAATATCCCAGGTCAGCCTTCTCCGCGCTCTTTGATTTTTCGCCGAGATAACCTTCTGCAAGCAGCCTCGAAGCGACGCCTGAACCGGCCACCTTTCCGGAGTGTTTGACCATTTCTGCCAATAGAGACGGGCTGGAATCCCTCTCCAGCGCGGTCCATATATTCACCTTGCAGACCCCGTCCTCAAACAGCCCACCGATTTGATCGTTGGAAACCGATGAGCATCCGTGCAGAACTATTTTCGCGCCGATGCGTTCTTTTATCCTGCGGGCAAGCTCCCCGTGATACTTCAACTCGGCAGCGCTTGCGCGGTGTTCGGTTCCGAGGTTGGCCACTATAAAATCAGCCCCGGTCTCGGCCACGTAGCGCGCGGCGTTTTCAGGGGTGGTCAGCTCGCAGCTTTCAGTTTCATCACACGCCCCTTCGATCACGATTTCACTGCCGTGTTTTTCAACAAACTGTGAGGTTAAAGCGATGTTCTCATCAAACGGCAGTCCGGAGGCGTCGAACATAATGGATGAGAATTGCGCCATATCCCAACCCAGCAGTTCCTTGTCGAGGTCCGGTTGTATGTGGTCGAGGTGGATCATCACATCGATCGCTTCAAACGGTGACCCCGGCTCGGTCAGCGCACGAATATCAGCTAAAAATAGTTTCATGCCGATATCCCATCGCCGCGTATGGGTGTAGTTGGCAGACTGCGACCGATGCGGGTAGAGGTTAGTGATAGCGAGAGTGATCGGCATATTCGAGCGCCCGATCCTCTCGCTATGATCCTTAACTGCGGTTAAAACTGCTTCCGTGCTGGTGAGGTTCTCGCTGCAAAAGGTCGGTATCACCCAGCCCTTTTTGGCCGCCGCCTCATATACGCCAAGCACATTCTCTCGATTTGTAACTAACGGCATCGACAATTCTCCGACGGTTATTTTTTCCGATCAGCACTCTTCCTGCGGAACCCAGACATCGTGGCCAAGGTAGTAATACAGGGCCTCATATACCGCCGCTCCCACTGTTCCCGGGGTGACGCTGGTGTGATGCCTGTGGCCCTGCCTGCCTATGCTCAACAGGACATCCTGCAGACGCTCGATTTGGGCTACTCCTGCACATCCGAAGAAGTTATCAGGAATCGGATCATCCGTAAATTCACCCTCGCCGAGATAGAATTTCATCTCCCCGTCCGCCGTCAACATACTGGAAAATGTGAACGGAGTCGGCTTGATTCTTCCCACATTGCAGCCGTGCGACGAGCTGATATCGGGAGCGTTATCGAGAATAAGATGACCTGTCACGCATCCCGTTCCCGTCATCATATCCTGCGGAACCGGCCCGCAGTGGAACAGTATGCACTTATCCTCATCGTCGCCATAGTTATTGTTCCAGTCCAGGCATGTGGCGACCTTGCCGGAGGCATGGCTGAGCAGAAGCATCACAACCGCGTTGCCGATATCAACCTCACAAGAGGCCGGCACTCCTCGGTTATTCATCTCGCTCATCAACACGCACGGAGAAATCCCCAACTGCTTCTGCATCTCCAGCCAGCACCTGACAGCAATTGCATCGAGTTGGTTTTCCTGCACAATGGCATCCAGCACAACGCCCAACCGCGTCAACATCGCGAACTTATCGGGCGGAGTCTGCGAGAAATCCGCGTATCCATTCAAGCGTTCGGCCTTTCTTTTGTATGCACCGTCAGATTCGCTGATGTCGTTCATTCTTGCAAACACCTCGGACAAATCAAAGGTCTCCACCGTGATATTATTTCTCTGCAGTGCGACCTCGTCGATGCGCACGGTTTTGAAGGCGGTCGTCCGCGCTCCTATCGCGCCAATTCTCAGCTTTTCCATCCCCTTGACCACTCTGCATACTCTGTCAAAATGGTCGATGTGATCCGCAAAAAGATCGCCGGCAGGAGAGACGGTATGCGGCTTGAGGGCCGAAAAGAGGATGTCATTTTGCACGAACACATCCATAATAGACATTTTGCCGCAAAAAGAATCCCTTCGCAGCTCCGGAGCCATACGGTCCAACTCATCGGGATACGCCTGGACAAGAATCGGAACGTTGGCATCCCGCAGCGCAGCAACTGCGCCATTTTCGTCGCCGAAGTTAGGCAGTGACAGTATTACTCCGTCGAATTTCCCTTCGTTCTCTTTAAGAAAACGTGCGTAAATCTCACCTTCCGCAACCGTTTCCACCGCTCCGTTACGTGTGGCTGCGGCATCCAGAATAATGTAGTCGTGACCGAGTTTTTTCATCACCTCGATCATTTCGCTTCGTGCTGACTCCAGCAATGAAGCCGGAAAAAATCCCCGGTTACCGAAATACAATGCAAATGTGCTTTTGGCGCCGATCATAGTCCTCTCCTCCTGCGACGCTGCCGAAGTTTATCAGCGCCGCATTTTGGCAATATCAGTCGAGTGTGATTATCTTAACTTAGCTATTCGTGACAGTCAACAAATTCTCCTGGGATGAGCTATAATGCATACCATGAGATTGTATGCCTCACTGCTTATAGTGATTATATTATCTGCCGGTTGCGCGTTTGCCGATCGTCCGCCCGTGGTGGCGATATCGTCCGCCACCGGTGTCGTTGTCAAAATTACAGACGCAGCCGACTACAAAACAGGCTCCGATGTATCGTATCAAATCAAGCATCTTCCGGGCGGAGTCGCTTTTGCATCCGGCACATTCCCGGCGTCGGCCATAAAAACGGACGATTGGGGACTGCGTGTGCTGAGCATAGAGAACCTCAAACCAAAACTGTGGTCTCCGAGCGACCCTCAGCTTTATGAGCTTATTGTAACATCCAATGGAGCCACCCTGGGAAAAGTGCGATTCGGGTTCAGAACGTTCGAGGTTGTCGGCGACAAGTTCTATCTCAACGGTCGGGAGACGCTTTTGCGCGGCATCCCCATTAATCCCCCCGGCAGAGACCTCCCCGATGCCATGCTGCACAGCAAAGAGTTTATTCGTGGTTACATCAAACTCCTCAAATCCGCCTATGTCAATATCATACGCACGGAACCCGACGATTGGATCAGCGAGTGCGACGAACAGGGCATGATGCTGTTTGCCGGGCACTATGGCGGCGGGGGCAGCGGCCCAATTGCGCCTGCCTTTGAAAAAAGACTATTATTCTACAGAGACCTCATTCTGCGGCTGGCCAGTCACCCTTCAGTGGTGATATATGTTCTTTCCAACGAAGTAGACTACAATTCACCCGCCAGCACATACAAGCAATACCTGACCAGAGTTTACGATGATCTTCGGCTGTTCGATACCACTCGTGCGGTCATCGGCAACGCAGGGTTCGGGCATGGCGCGCCCGGTGAGATATTCGACGTCCACCGGTATGCGGGATGGTACTACGGCAACATCTGCGACTGGCCTGCGGATGCAACGATCTATATGAAATACGCCGAAAAATCCGGCCAGCCGCTTACGGTCACGGAGTGCGTCGCCGCATATACCTCAGATGCCTGCGATTTCGAAACTATGGGCAAACAGCTCAGTATGATGACGAAATGGGTAGGTACCGCCAAAGATCACCGCGCGGCAGCGACGGCATATCAGGCGGAACTTGTTAAACATATCACCGAATCTATGCGGCGATATCGCACGCAAAAGAACAACATAGCAGGCATAATGCCGTTTACATATTTCCTCGGGTGGGCGAACGCGCAAAGCTCCGAGGATATTATAGTCAAACCCGCCTTCGAAACGCTCAAAACCGCGTTCCAGCCGGTCCTGCTAAGCCCGGAATGCTGGCATAGAAATCTTTATGCCGGAGACGATCTGAAGTTCAGGCTGTGTCTGGCTAATGACGATGATTCGGGACGAGCGATCGGCCCGACGAGCGTCGAAGTGGAAGTCATCTCTTCCGAAGGCAGTGCCATCGCATCGGACACCGCGGCATTCTCCGCCACGCCGTATTATTCCAATAACTGGACGGATTTGACGCTGCCCACTCCTGCCGATGCGACACACGGCCTCTACGATGTTCGCTGCAGGCTTATCGACGAAAACGGAACGCAGATTTCCGCAAATGAATTTCCGATTTTCATAGCTCCGAGGTCGTGGGTTGCCGCGTCGCCGAATATCGGGGAGATAACCCTTTTCGATCCTTCCGGCGTAACAGCAAAGGCTCTGGAAAGTGTCGGCATAAAATATACTAAAACGACCGGCCTCAAATCGCTTCCTCAAAAAGGATTATTGATCATCGGCGAGGAGGCCCTTGACTCCGGAGTCTACCCGGACAAAAAGAACGTGCTGGCGTTTCTCAATCAGGGCGGCAAAATACTTTGCCTGCGACAGGACAGGGTAAAGTGGGAAACCGACTGGCTGCCAGCCAAATTATCCACGAAGCAGCGCCCGCCATATCGCCAGCTTACCTATATTCAGCCCCGCGACAACGCGATTCTGTTTGACGGCATAACCGACCGCGATCTGCGATGGTGGAATGAACTGGGCAGGACGGAGGATGGAACTCCGGATATTGGCCCTGTTCTCACTGCATTCAGGCCGGAGACTGTCAGCGATTTGAAATGGGCGAGGATATGGGCGTCATGCGATCCATTGCTGAGTGCGGCGGCTATAATTGAGCTTCTGCACGGCAAAGGCAGCGTGGTGTTATGCCAGTTCCGAGCGGTCGAACGAGTAGACATCGACCCCTGCGCGGCTAAACTGCTTGGCAATCTGGTGGCATATACATCAGGCGAAAGCGCAGGGCTTTTGGATCTGCACGAGCCAATCGACTGGGATCTTCGCGCATTTCGCACAGGTGCGTTCGTCTCATCCTTGCAGGGACTTCTGCCTCATTCTCAAACCTACCAGCACAGAGGCACAAGCAAAGGCAGGCTGGGCGACGATCACAGAATAGATGGTTTTACCCTGTTAGGTAACTACGATTTCTCCAGCAACGGATGGCTGATTCCAATTCCAGACCCGACGACATTGGGCTGGGGGTTTATCTACGGAACGCTGAGCCGACCTGCGAGCAAGTTCGTGGTTGCTTTGCATAACACAAGCAACGAGGCTGCCCGAATCTCGCTCAAGCTTGATGGCAAGCTGGTTGGCTCCCATGTCAGCGTTCCTGCCGGTGCATCGCAAGAAGTGCAATGGCCTATAAAACGCGATCCCGGCGCTGTGACAGTCTCGCTGCAAGGCGATCAGAAGCTTGTGATTAAGCAGACTCGGTTCGAATAGTTCGGCCATTCGTCGAACCTGAGCGACATCTTAGAATAATCATGATTTCAAGAGCAATCTTGCTGGTTTTGTTCCTGTTGCCCTGTGGCGTGCTGCCGACAGGAGCTGCGCCTGCCAATTTAGATGATGCAGCGGATGCGGTAGACCAAAACATTGTCCTCGGCGACAATTCTTTTTCAGGCAGGTCACGCGCCGACATAAGCAGTCGCTGGTTTGCATCAAAACCGACCTCCGATGGCAGCCCGTATATCACTCAACCCTCCTGGCAGATTCCCTATGCCGCCGGAGCGATTACCGCGCAGTATCAGGAAGATGCGCTCAATATGGTCAATTATATGCGGTATCTGGCCGGTTTGCCGGACGATGTGGTGATTAACGATGAATGGATTGAACTGACGCAGCACGGCGCGGTATTGTTGAAAGCCTATGGTTATCTCAGCCATACGCCTCCCAAGCCCGCCGATATGCCCGATGATTTCTATAAATTTGCATACAAAGCCTGCTCATCAAACAACATCGCCTACGGCTACTCCAAGGTCGGCAGCGTCATCTACCCGCTATCGGCGGCGGACTCCGTAAAAATGTATATGAACGACCTGGACATAAGCGAAAAGGTCGTTGGTCATCGCAGGTGGATTCTCAACCCTGCCATGAAACAAACCGCTTTTGGGTGGTGTGAGTCCTTTTCCACTATGTATGCTTTCGACAAGAGTCGCAATCCCCAAGTCGGCTTTGATTCCATTGCCTGGCCGCCGACGGGTCAATTTCCGCTCCAGTTGTGCCCGTCAAAACTGCCCTGGTCGATTACCCTGAACAGCAAACTGTTTACGCCGACAGGACAGGAAACCGTGACGATGACACGCCTCGGGGACAACAAAACGTGGGAGTTCAGCGCCAACGCGATACCTGTCGATGGAATGTTCACGGTGGACCTCAAAAACTATGGCGTTCCATATTGCATCGTCTTTCGCCCGGAGACCTCACTTCAATACGCCTCGGAAGACACTTTTAAGATAACGGTGAGCGGGCTGAAAAAGAACGGGGCCGCCGCGTCGATATCCTACACTACGACGCTCTTTGACCTGCCGGAGATGCAGGTCGCGCTCAAAAAGTGAGAGCCGTTATCTATGACGGTAGCAAGCGAGCTGGTCATTTGCCAGGCTTTTGATTGTAACATCTCACGAATGATGAGATCTAGAGGTTAGAAGTTGGAAGTTAGAGGTTAGAAGAGTTATTGAGAGGGTTATGCGTAACCTCCAATTTTTGTCATTCCGAGGCAAATGCCGAGGAATCTGCTTTTTCCCTTCTCTTTTCCGGGTTTCGCTTCTTTCGAGCTTTCGCGATTTACGGAAAAGCAGATTTCTCACTTCGTTCGAAATGACAAAGTTTGTGTGGCTGGGGCAGAGGCCAGCCAGTACAACCACTCATAAAGAGTGAGTTGTTACTTTTGATTCCAAAATATGTCACGTGTTATGCGCCTGGGTATGGAATATTCTATTGCGTAGAGTCGTATTCAGGAGCGCTCATTGGCGAAAAAAAACCAGTCTGATAACGATCGATCCAAATGCGGCGAAAAAAGCATCAGCGCCGCGCCGTTGCTTGCAGCAGTCTCGTATATGACCGACATAATCCCCGGCGGCTGTCTGTTCCACAGTTGGCGAATCGCTCTGGCGGCGGAACATATTGCCGCGTCCGTCTTTCCTGATGAGGCCGCAGAAGTGTTTTATGCAGGTCTTATGCAGGAGGTGGGATGCGTTGGGGCTGCCAGGCATGTCACAGCATACTGTTCCCTGGCCGATCAGTTGGACGACCACATCATAAAGACCCATCCCCGACGCGGAGGAGCTTTGCTTGAGTGGCTTCCGGGGATGTCCGAATCCGCCAAAATGGTGCGCTACCACCACGAATGGTGGAACGGATCAGGGTATCAAGATGGCCTGAGCGGGACCGATATACCGCAAACCAGTCAACTGCTGTTATTGGTGGAAACTCTCGACACTATCGGGTGCTTCCGGTCGTGGCAGGGTATGGCAGCCGGGCTGCGCCGACTGGCCTGCTGCACCAAGCAAGCCTGGAATAAACAAATATGGACGAGCGTAGTGCAATCGCTGGAGGATGCGGAGTTCTACACCCGCCTTATGAGTCAGGAAGCTTTGCACGGGCTGATATCCGATTGCCTGACCAGACATCCCGTCCCATCCGAACTGGACAATGAGGCAGGCGTCGAGCGTATTTTTCATATATTTGCCGCTCTGGTGGACGCCAAAGACCCCACCACCGTGGGTCATTCCCGCCGAACAGCCATCTTTGCAAGATTGCTTGCAGAGCACATGGGCTTGTCCGAACAAGAGATTCAACTGGCATATCGCGCCGGCCTGGTTCACGACTGCGGTCGACTCGGCTTGCCTGCGTCTTTGCTGAGGCGATCCGGCAGATTAAGCCCCGAGGAAATGGAGCAGGTTCGCCAACACGCGCAAATGACAAACCGGGTGATGAACTGCATGCCCGACTGCTCCGGAATGCTGGAGATAGGCCGAGTAGCCGGCTATGACCACGAACGTTACGACGGCACGGGATACCCCGACAGGCTCACTGGAGAGAACATCCCTCTCATATCCCGTATTTTAAGCGTGGTAGATGCGTTTGATGCTATGACATCCGCCGCTACCTACAAAAACCTTCTCTCACCCAGATTTGCCGTGATTCGACTGCAGCAGGCAGCGGGAACTCAGTTCGATCCCAATGTTGTGGATGCAATGGCAAGCGCAGTTGAGAGCAAATTATTTCAAGTCGCTCCATCAGAGGCCGCCTGATCAAAAGCGGACTAACTCCATCCTGCGCTTATCAAATGTGGCTTGATGCGCATATCCTGCCGCCTTCAATGCCGCGGTCCCGATCTCGAAATAGCGTATCAGGTGTGCCGGGTTATGCGCGTCGGCGGTGACGAGCGTGGGTATGTTGCGCTCATGGCACTGCCTTATGATGTTCGTGCAGGGATACGCTTCCCCTGTATATCGCGGACCCGATGTGTTCACCTCGACCGCCATGCCGGACTCGGCAATCGCGTCCAGAGCCGCAGAAATATCCTCAGACAAATCTATTGTCGCATAATGGCCGAACTTCTTATACAGGTCAGCGTGCCCGACAATATCAAACAAGCCGCTGTGCGCCATATCCGCTATCAGATGCCAATACTTCTGGATAGTTAAATTGCGCTGATCCTGCGCGAGGGCGTCCCAATGGCCTGCCGATTCATCAATCGGAAAATCTCCCACAAAGTGAACCGAGCCGATCACATAGTCAAATGGAAATTGCGCCAGTTGATCTCCCAGTCGGCCTGCAGTTTCGGGGATGTAGTCGGCCTCCACGCCAAATCGAAACGCCAGTTTATCGCCAGCCGCCTCGCGCGCCGCTTGCAGCCCTGTGAAATAGTCCGGCAGCCCGGTCGTCGGCATGCTCCAGTGTATTTGACGATCGGGAAATAAAATATAGTGATCCGATATTCCGAGCGCGTCCAAACCAAGCTCTATTGCCGCTCGAACGTTGTCCTCCATAGAGCAGTCGCCATCGGAAAATATTGTGTGACAGTGATATGAGCAAAGCATACCGATATGTTAGCACTTAGCAGGGGGATAATACAATCTGGCGCGCCTGGAGGGACTCGAACCCCCGACCCTCTGATCCGAAGTCAGATGCTCTAATCCACTGAGCTACAGGCGCGCGGAGCAGTAGTAGTATATCACCACCTTTACCCGCCGGTCAATCACAAATTGAGTCGTGTCGCGTCATACTCCACTTCAACAGCGGCGGAGTAACGATGGTAGTAAACACCACGACAATAACCAGAGCCGAAAATACTGCAGGCTCTATCACCTGTTTGCCGTCCAGAATCAATCGAGTGCCTATCGCAGCAAAGATCAGGCCGACCTCTCCCCTGGGAATCATCCCAATTCCGACGGAGAGTTTATCCAGCCCCTTCTGAAGCACTCCGAGGCCGCAGACCTGCTTGCCGATCAACGCCGCAACGAGAAGCGCTCCTGCCAGCAGCACTGCCTGAGGATGAACAAGTTTGACCAGATCCACGCTCGTGCCCATGCGGAAAAAGAAAATCGGAGCCAAAAAACCCGCGATCGGAGCTATCAAATCCTCAACCGATCGTTCTCCGCGCTTCTGGAAACACTGCCAGTGCGTCTCATCCAGAATCAAACCCGCTGCAAACGCTCCGACTATGGGAGCCAGCCCGATCAGCACAGCTATATATGAAAACCCGAAGCATATTGCAAGCGCGGTTATCAGCAGCAGGTCCTCTGCCTTGAATTTTGCAACGAATTCAAACAACTTTGGCGCGAATCTTCGCCCTATTAGCGGCGCGGCGATAAGAAACACCAGAGCTTTGCCGGTTATGAAAACGTAGTCCATAACCTCCACGGGTTTGCCGGTATTTGCAGCAGTGATTGCTCCCTGCATAATCGCAAGCAGCACAAGTCCCATAACGTCGTCAATGACAGCCGCGCCCAAAATTATCCGAGACTCTGCGGTATTAGACTTCTTCAGATCGCGCAGAACTCTAGCAGTTATTCCAACGCTCGTCGCGCACAACGCTACGCCGATATAAAGATGGACATAAATCCCCTGTGTCGGCAGCAGCAGGGTGGATGCAACAAATCCCAGCCCTATCGGAGCGATGACGCCAAGGGTGGCTACGAGAAGAGCCGATCCTCCGACTTTGGCTGTCTTATCGAGGTCCGATTCCAGCCCAACCTGAAAAAGCAGCAGAATAACGCCCAGTTCCGCCAGCATCTCCACGGACAGGTTTTCGCTGATAAATTCCAGGCCGCCAAACCCGAAAATAGTCAGGTTGCCCGCTACTATGCCCAGCACCAGTTCGCCAAGCACGGAGGGCTGCCCCATTCGCACAAAAAGCTCGCCTCCGAGCTTTGCCGCTACAAGGGCAACCAAAAGCCCAAGCAGCACTTTGCTTATCTCAGAAGAGCCTGTCGTATCGTTGCACCCCGGCAGGGACATAATAACGGCCATAGCTGCAACCGAGGCCATAACAATTTTCCATCTGGTCTTAATAGGGATATCCTTCCTGACGCGCACATATCCGAAAGATTATTCGGTATTTTTTCTCTATGCAATTTCGGCTTAGTATTTGCCCGAACTGCAAAATCGCAGTATTCGCTTCACAATTACATTATGGCGCGCATCGCCGGCGGGTTAAGTAACAACTCACGAATTATGAGTACCTCTGCCCGTAGTGTCCGATCTCCGTCTCGGACAAGGTCGGGATAGAGGCCAGCTACTATACCTGGATGCGTCAAGTAAATTGTCATTCCGAGGCGAAAGCC